>NC_019567.1:2147704-2454519 GCF_000317895.1 Bdellovibrio bacteriovorus str. Tiberius | reverse complement strand
GTGCCCAGTACAAAAAGCTGGATCAAATTGAAGGTTACCGTCAACTGCGTGGCAAAGCGCCTTTCATGGCGGTGTGGGACGGACTGGATTTCGGTCTTCGTCACGGGGACTCGGGCTTTGAAGGCAAATACGAAAGCCGCGAAGCTTTCCTGAACTATTGGAATTACATCCCGAAACTTCAGCCTAAATCCGCCAAGGGTGTTGAACACTCGGTGATTTTGGGCGCTCCAGGTCAGCGCGTGCAGATTATCATGCTGGACACGCGTTTCTATGCGACTCCGTGGCTGGACACTGGCGTGGATGGCGAGTTTAAGAAAAACTGGAACCGTTCAGATTCCTTGTTGGGAACCGGGCAGTGGAGCTGGCTTGAAAGCGAACTTCGTAAAGAGGCTGAATACCGCGTGATCGTGTCTCCGCTGCAGATGGCAGCCAACACTGGTGGCCAGGAACGTTGGGGCTTGTTCCCATTGGATCGTCAGAAGTTCTTTGATACTTTACGCGCCACTAACGCCCAAAAAGTGGTGATCGTCAGCGGCAATCGTGGTTTTGGCTCTGTCGGGAAAGTGGATCTGCTGGAAGGGTATGGTCCTCTGTATGATCTGACCGTGGGGCCGATGAACGGTGAAACCAGCCCGCGCGAAAAAGACTTCCACTATGTGGGTGGTGCTTTGGAAGCCTTTAACTTCGGTCTGCTGGAATGGGACTGGAAAGCCAAAACAGTTCACCTGAAACTGGTGGATGAAAGTGGTAAGACCGCGCAGGAAATGAAGCTGAGTCTGTAAATTTGAAGGCCTGAAACTAAAAACCCGCGAACTTCGCGGGTTTTTTTATTTGTGGCCGGCTTTGGCTTTTTGGTATTTGTAGGAAGCCTTTCGATGCAGCAGCTTTTCATAAAAGGCACTCTGTTTGTCGATGCTGGCGGCAAGCTCTTTGGACTCAACTTGACGGCATATGTTCAGCGCGTGCAGGGTATCTTCCGGATCGTACTTGTTCTGATATTCGCCGGTGACGCTGTTCATCTGGCGCAACAGCTCTTTTTTGATCAACGCAATGGAATCCGGATCCAGCTGAGCTTTCGGGGTTACCGCCTGGGCCTTGGCTTCCTTGGTGGTATCCTCGAAAGAAACGTTGCCGACCGTGCCGTCTTTTTGGAAGTTGATGGTGCGATAGAAGGGCTGACCTTTTTCTTCCAGTTTCACAGTCATGCTTTGGTTGGCGTATTTGTGATCCAGAACACTGACGGAATGATCCGTGATGAAATAGATTCTTTTTCCGGAAATAAGAGTGAACGGTGTGGGGGACGTGGTTTCCAGTTTAAAGGTGCGGGCGTCAGATTTGCCGTCCAGCGCTTCGTGGCAGGCGATGACTTGCGAAAGCTCCTGGGACGCAGAAGCGTGTATTCCAAACATGAACATGCCGGCAAACAGAACTATTTTCATGATTTCAGGATAAAAGGAATTCCCTAAGACGGCAAAGCAGTCGTGAGGGAATTCCCAAAATGAGACTATTTAACCAGGTACATGCCCGGATAGCTTGGAGCGGGCATCTGGAACAGCTGCTCCATCATCTTGGTCGCCTGAACCTGGGGATCTTCGTCTTTTTCCGCACCCTGAGGCATTCCAGCGTTACCGCGCATTGCGATCACGAAGCGGTTGAAGTCTTGCGTGGATCTAAGCGCGATAAAGAAGTTACGGTTGCGGGAATCACCACTGTCCTGCATCTGAGAGCTGCTGGTTTCCTGCGCGATCAGATAGTAGTTTTCAGTGATATCCACTGGCTCAGTGTGAGTCACACCGTCACACACCATGATACCGCGAGTGACTGCCGCCGCTTTTTCAGCCTCGGTCAGCTGGGAATTCAGAACAGACAGATAGTCTTTGCGACCGAACCAGGATTTCGTGTCCTTTATGAACAACGTCGGGTTCAGGCGCACGATCGCGCACTGCTCGTATTTGTTCACGCGAACTTTCATCTGGCTCTGTTGAACCGTCATGGAAGTGGAACCATTCACAGAAATCGAGTTGCTGGAAGCTTTCGCGTCCGTTGTGGCCCAGGACATGGTGTAACCCAGATCCGCACTGACAGACAAAAGATCCATGAACTTCTTGGACAGACCAATCTTCGCAGACACACTGGTGGAAGTCGTTACGGATTTAGAGTGGGAGGCGCTCAAAGAGAAGCTTGTGCCCACAGTCAGACCCTGATTCAGACCTTTTACATATTGAGTGTTGCCGACTTCTTTGATCAGCATCTGTTTTTCAACCATGAAGAACCTGGAAGCGTCTTTTTTAACTGCGTGGAAGCAGTCCATACCAAACGCCGGAGCGATATTAGGCATGATCGCGCCGCCTTTGGCAGCGTACATTTTTCTCATGTAATCGCTGGCCCAGAAGGCACACATTCTTTGCGCGGCCTCGTTGGACAACTTGCCTGTGGAAACCAGTGAATACAAATCAGACTTCGTCACAATCAGGCGGTCCGCCAGGTTGGTAGAACCCACCAGCGCTTTTACCAGTGGCTGTTCTTTTTCAAGGTGTGGCAAAGCCAGCAGATCCAGGTTGTTTTCTTTGGCAAAGTTCGCCGCCTGAGAGCGGTTCTTGATGTTGCTGGTGATTTCTGCTTTTACCTTAAAACCTTCCGCCACAATGCGAGCCACCACGTTCTTTTCAGACGTGTTGTTTTCACCTTTACCCTTCAGCAGGTAAGTGCTGATCGCTGCCGGGTCCATGATTCTCAGCGGGCGAGTGGTTTCGTCGATATTCAAAGTGATCGGACCGATGAAAGTCGGATTTTCCAAAACAGAACCTGCATCAATTGCAGAGTCCACGTTCTGGGAAGCGTCTTTCAGGCGCACTTCGCCTTTTTCAATAACGACTTTGGATTCATCAACCGGATGCAGTTCCACCAGGATGTTGTTGCGGTTACCCAGCGCTTTAAGATCCTGAGTTTGGAAAGTCACGTCCGTGTTGATCAGGCCGTTCATCACATTTACGAAGCGGTCTGCGGATGTAACATAAGTGTTCTTCTGGTCATAGTCGCGGTTTTGCACGATCGCCAGTTTCATCAGGTAAACACCATCTCGCAGTTTCTGAGCTTCCGCGCGGCCGTTGGCCAGACTGGAATAGATCAAAAGACGCGGGTCCATCTTGAACTGGATCTTCTTGGTCACAGTCAGATTCAGCTGAGCATCCACGTTGTAGTTATAGGACAAAGTGTTGTAGCTGAAGCTATCCAGCAGGATTTGTGTGCGGGGACGGCTTTCTTTTTCGCAGCTCAGGATCAGCTTTTCAGTTGGATCCACATAACGCATGTCACGAGCCACCTGACCCCAGGATTCCCATGGGTTCACGATGATTTCCAGTTTTTCCTTCATGCCGAGGTCTTCGTTTTCGATCTGAACATAGCCCTTCAAATAGCGCTGGCAATCGAAGTACTTGAAAGAAATGCTTTCATCCCAGCTCAGGCACGAGTTGTTGTCCGTTTTCAAGGACACAGAAGAAGAGGTCTCGGCTTCATTTTGACGGAACTTCGTGACTTTGAAGGTGTGAGCGCGCGTGTTCTTCTGATCCAGGCCGTTTCTTACGCAGGCCTTGATATTATAGAACACTTCACGAGTGGATGTCGTTTCAGAACCCACGCGGATAAAGCGGAACTCAAGCTGGGACACTTCAATTTTTGGTTTCTGGTAAGTGTCTTCGTTCATTTTGCCAGCCGGAGTGACTTGCGCCACTTCCTGCATCTGAGCATTTACATAGTTGCTGATCTTGAAGCCCTTGGTTTGAGCCACAATCGTGTTCAGTTTCAGGAAGGAAGAACCTTTGATCTGATCGTATTCACCCAGAAAGTAAACGCCATCAAATGCTGTCAGGCCTTGAGGACCGTTTACTGGAGAAAGCTCCAGACCCAGCATGATCTGACCGCGAGTTGGCAAAGCCGGAAGGTGCATTGGGGATTTGATCGCCAAAGAGCCGTTTTCCATCTTTACATCCATCAGGGATGTTTCAGACATCTGACGACGGATTTCCTGGTTGTCGTGCTGATAGATATGGATCAGCTTCATGCGCGCTTTGAAAGATCCCGCCGTCAGGGCGCGCAGGAACATTTCACCGTTCATTTTAGTCAGTTGAATGGATGGATTCGGGCGCATTTCCACCAGCAGGGTCACTCCCTCCGCAGTCATTTTCTGTTCTGTTACGAACAGACGGCCATCTTCCACCCACAAAGGGCGTGTTGCTTGAGCGTTGTCAGCAGAAAGGCCTTTCAAAGCCAATTTGCCCTGTTCCTGGTTGTCCACCAGGCGAGGGATGTTGTTGCCATCATCCGGATTCAAAACCGGAGTCAAAGTTTCGCCATGGGACCACGGGTTGATCGCATAAGCGACTTTTTGAGAACCACGGTGAACGCCCGTGCCTTTGATAGTTCTTTCGATGCGGATGTACTGGGATTCTGCCAGGAAGTTAAAGCTCACGCGTTCTGCCCAAGTCAGGCAGCCGGCTTTATCAGTTGTAACTTTCTGCTGAGTTTCTTCCACCATGAAATCATGACCAGCCACGACCTTGTCGTAAGCAACGTCTTTGATACAGGCCTGAAGGTTGAAAACTTTGGAAGAAGGCAGGGCAAAGTCGCCCTGGACACTGACTTCCAAAGCTTTGGATTTGTCAGCCATTGGTTGCGCCGTGAAAGTCGCGGCACCCGTGCCCGTGCTTTCTTTGTCCTGCGGAGAAGGAAGATTACATCCTGCCAGTGACAAAGCGTAAAGACTTAAGATGGCTTTAAGGATTGTCAGTTTAGATGTTTGCATAGAAAGTCTCCAGCTTGATCATCAAAGTCTTTTCGCGGGATTGGGGATCGCGATTAAACATCACTTCAGAATCCGTGTATTTCACGCCGATATTGAAACCTTCCTTTTTAAAGGACAGGTAGCTTTCAGCGGAATAGCCAACGCGGTTGGTTTCAAAACCCCCAGCGTTAAAGTAAGCCACCGCTGCTTCCGGAGCGATGGAGAAATAACTGCCTTCAATAACAAGATCTGTGTTTTTGCCGAAGTGGAACTCACCAGCGGCAAAGTAACGGGTTGCGGTGTTCTGATCAGATGGAGCTTTGGTGTTTTGCAGATACTCGCCACCAGCTCTGAAATCAAACAGAGAAAACACCGGGAATTCAAATTCAGTCGCGGCCTCGATGCCTTCGTATTTATACATGAATGCGTACTGGGCCTCAGAAAGCTTTTCAACTTCATTCCCCAGCAGATTGGACTGCTGAGCCACCGCCGACGGCAGGTTGTTATACATGAAGTATCCAACCGAGGATTTCCAGAATAGATTCTGAGCAGCTTGCACCTGGAACTTCAGGGCCGCTGTGTTCAAGGACGGGGTCTTTTCAAGCTCCTTGGTGTTTGTGCTCAAAGAAGTTGAAGTGGGGATTGCGGATTCCACAGAAAGGCTTGTTTTAGTAAGGCCTGCCTTCATCAGGGCTTCCAGGCGTGCTGCCGGGAATGCAATGCCGTCCACCAGAAGATTTGTATGCATGTGGCGCTGATTCAATGCCCCTGCGGAAAGACGCAGGAAAGAGAATGGCAGATAATGAGCTGCCGCCTGGTTCAGAATGATTTTATTTTCAGCTCTGTCAGCACCATCCACACTTTGAGTCTGGCCTGATTGCAGGCGCAAAGAAGGCTGGATATCCAGTTGCAGGGAACGGCTTAGAAGGTATTTGGCTTTGATATCGGTACGGATATCAACGACTTTGGATTGGCTGCGTTCATCGTGCACGTCAGAGCCTGCAAGGCGCAGTCTCCACTCGGCATCGAAGCGGCTGCTTTCTTTGGTCTCAGGCATAGCTGCGCTGATCTGACTTTGCGCATAGCTTTGCGCCGTCAGTATCAGAATGAGACAAAGTGTTGATAATGCAGTTCTTTTCATGCCAACCCCATATTCCTACCCACATCATTTCAAGTTCCGTGCGCGGGTTTGGCGTTACCATTTCAAAGATATAAGACTTAATAGAAAGGCCTTGGACAGTGTGCCCTCAATTGTCACAGCCAGGTAAAAAAGCCAACAAGGGCTCACAATCAGGAAAAGGGTCCGGGAAGCGAATTCGGATAAGTGTAAATGACACTAAGGTGTTTCGGAGAGAGAAAGCCCCTTTGCACCGTTGAAGTTCTTTGGGGGAGAAATGAACGAAGTCGTAGCTGCAGTGGGAGCCTCGCAAATCAATCTCAGCCTTATTTCCAACAGTGAGCTTTTGTCCAGGATGCAGAATCTTGTAAGGACGGAGCGGAAAATCACTCATTTGATTCTTTTGCATATTGCCGAAATTGAAGCCCGTAAACTTTATGCGGAATTGGGGTATGACGGAATGTTTCCCTACCTTACCCGTGGTTTGGGTTATTCTGAAGGCTCGGCTTATCGTCGCTTGCACTCTGCACGGCTGCTGGCGCAGGTTCCGCAGATCGCAAATAAAATTGAGAGCGGCAGTCTGAACCTGAGCCAATTGACCAAGATGCAAAAGTGCCTTGCTAAAAGCGAGGACAGGGGCGAAATCCTGACGGTGACCAAGACTTTGGAGGTCCTTCAAAAAATTGAAGATAAAAACACATTTGAAACAGAAAAGACTTTGGCTCAAGAGATGAATGTGCCCATTGAGAGTTATGAAATGTTAACTCCACAGCGGGATGACTCCGTTCGACTCTTAGTCACGCTAACGAAAGAACATTTTTCCCAACTGGAATTGTCAAAAAGTCTGCTAAGTCATGTCTGCATAGAAGGAACCTGGGCTCAAGTTATCGGAAAGCTCGCTGAAGTTTTTAATAAAAAGAAGTTGGAAGGGAGGATCGCCGTGACTCAGTCCGCCATCGTAGCGGCGGCGGACTGCGTTGGGAATGGAGCTGAGGACGACGAACCTAAAGAGCCCAGAGAAACCGGGGTAAAAAGGAGCCGGAGTTATCTGCCCCGAGGGCTGCGGCGTGAACTGTTCAAAAAAGCACAATATCGCTGTGAATACAGAGACACCTTCAGCGGGAAGAAATGCCAAAGCAGCTATCAGCTTCAAATTGACCACCGCATTCCTGTTGCGCTGGGTGGAAGCGATAGAGCTGAAAACTTGAGGGTGCTTTGTCGCACGCATAATCTGGCGGAAGCCAGACGGATGGGAATTGGCATCAAAGCCAAGATATAGGTTGTACTGAAGAGCTCTTAGGAAAATAGAAGTAAGTAAGCTCTGAAGGACAATAATTTTCCAGTTCTATTTTTACTTATAGACCTGCTTGCAAGAGCTCTCGCAGGCCGCTGCGTCTCTGGCGGATTCGCCAAACTGTGCACCACGAGCGGTGGCCTTGTAGTCGTCTTCATCAAAGCGGGTTTTATAATTGCAGTCGGTGATGTCGCGGTCTTCTTTCAGCCAGCCCACATAGTCCGCTGTGTGATAGCTGGTTTCCTGAGAAATACGGCAACCAATGTAACAATGAGCCAGTTTGTCTGTGCCCATCTTTTCGGCCTTGGTTTTTTCGCTCTTGTAAACGTTGTAGGCCTTGATCAAAGAAAACGGGTTTCCAGCACCAGGATTCTGGTCAGCCCAGTCAGAACGGAACGCATCGTATTCATCAGCGCTGGCAAAGGCCTGACGGGTGTTCGGGTTGCGCTCTTTTTGATAGCAGAGTGGGTCTGCTGCTTGCGCAACAGAAGAAAGGCTGATGATAAGGGCGATCAGGATTTTTGCCATAAGGGCAAAATCTATCAAAGTCGCCCCCATGGTGCCCGTGAAAATTCAGCAAGGTGAATTTTTATAATGCCAGTGACGTTTTATGGCTAGCTAGGCTTCAGGTATTGAAATACGGACAACCGATGCGCAGTTCTGGCAGATTTCCGTGTGTTCCTCAAAAAAAGCGGCTTTGCCAATTGTCACCGGCGTCCTGCAATGCGGGCAGTGGATCGAGCCCGACAAGATCTCGTGACGGAATTTACGCGCGCGCACAGACAGATAAATTCCCAGAATAAAAAACAAAGGCGTCAGAACAAAGTGCGCCACTGGAAGCAGAATACTGAAAATCGCCAGGCCCCAGAACATTCCTAACTTTTGCAATGACTTGATCAGAACTTCACGCGGGGAGTACGAGCGGATGTCGGCGGTGCCGTACTCGACATGATCGCTGCCGGCGGTGGCTTGAATGCGTTGCTGACTCATGAGTGGGATCCTCCGTAGTATTCATGGGGAACCTTAAGGCCCCGGCGTGCGATTTTTTCAGTCATGATAGAGTTTTTCATAATCACGGTGGAAATCAAATAAGCAATACAACAGCACCCCAGCAACGGAACCAGACCCACGGGTTGTTTGGTTCCTTCCAGGGCGAACAGGACGGATGCCAAGAGTGCACGTGAAGATCCGGCAAACAGGGCGGCCATTCCAATCAGGGCCATGGTGTTTACATCCGTGTGCAGTTCGGGAGCGAATCGAGCCAGCAGCGTTCCAATGATAAATCCGAAAGCGGCGCCCAAAGTCAGCAGTGGCGCCAGGGTCCCGCCGGATGTTCCGCTTCCCAGTGCAATGGCCCAGGCAAGGAACTTCCATACAAAGATACTTGCGGCGGCGCCAACAGTAAGACTGCCAGCAAGACTCAGCGAGATATTGCCATAGCCCACACCCAAAGAGCGTGGCTCAATCAGGCCGATAATGCCCACCGCCAGTCCGCCCAGTGCGGGCCACCACATCCAGTGAACCGGGATTTTTTCAAAGTGGTCTTCCACCCAGTAAATGGACTTCGTGACAACGACCGCCAGCAATCCCATGACCGCGCCAAACGCCAGATATGTCAGCAGCCCGGTCATGTCCGGGGCCTGAATAGGTGGCATGGTGAAGAAAGCTTCCGTGTGCATAAAGGCTGAACGCAAAGTCGCCGCCACCGCGGTCGCCAGCGCCACGGGAACAAAAGATTTGGGACGGTATTCAAAAAGGAGCAGTTCGATTGCCAGCAAGACTGCCGACAACGGTGTGCCAAAGATCGCAGTCATCCCTGCCGCCGCGCCGGAGGCCAGTATGATTTTTCGTTCGTAAGCGCTGACCGGCACAATCTGTCCCAGCCAGGATCCCAGGGCGCCGCCGGTGGCGATGATCGGGCCTTCAGCGCCGAAAGGGCCGCCGGAGCCAATGGCGATGGCTGATGACAAGGGCTTTAGGAATGTGATGCGACGGGGGATGCGACTTTCTTTTTGCAGGATGTTTTCCATGGCTTCAGGAATGCCATGACCGCGGATGCTGGCAGATCCAAATCTTGCCATGGCTCCGACAATCAAACCACCGATGACCGGCACCACGACAGCCCAGGCTCCAAGGGTGTTGTCTGCGGGATTGCTTTCTGCCACAGAGAATGTTTGGAAATAGAAAAGGTTTGTGAACAGGGCAATTCCCAAAAGCAGCAGCTTTGCCACCAGAACACTGGCGATAGCCACCAGACAGCTCAAAACACAGATTAACAGAATACGACGACGTTGCTTCAACTCATTTGAATACACTAAAACTCCCAGGCGGTCAGACAGTGCGACAGAACTTCCGCCTGTCACTGTGAGGGGTCAATGCATGAGGCTTTGCATCGAAACGGTGTGTCATGGATTTATATCTATAATATGCACCAACATAAAAATAATTTTGTTCCGCCATGTGTGGCGAGGGCTTGGGGGTGGAGAAGCGTGAAATCGGAAACTGCATAAAAGCAATTTTTCATTCGAGAAACTTGTTTGTACAGTAAGAGGATCGCGACTTGCTTGGAGGAGTAAATCGTTCGTTTCGCCAACTATTCCCTGACCTAAAAATAATATTGTGTTGTGTCATCTTGCATTTGTCTCTTTACGATTTGCTCGACCATGGTCTGTAATTGAAACGTTACATTAATGAGGGGGTAACACATGGAGTTTCTGACAAAAATGGCAGTAGCATTCGAACACGGTGGTTTCTGGATGTGGCCAATCTTGCTTATTCAAGTCGCGTCTATCGCAATCATGATCGAAAGAGCTTACGCTTTGTTCGTTCGTCGTAAAATCACTCAATTTGACTTTGCAATGGGCTTTGAAGAGTCCATCCGTCGCGGTGAAATGGATGCCGTGATTTCCAAATCCCAAGCGGCTATGGCAACAAATCCAGTGGCTCGCGCGATTGCAGCAGGTGCAACTGCGGCTCGCAACCTGGGTGGCAAAGAAGAAATCCAGGGTAAAATGGATGAAGTTCTTATTCAGGAAAACGCAGCTTTGGATCACCGCACAGGCTTCCTGACAATGTTCGGTAACGTGGCGACCCTGACGGGTTTGTTGGGTACGATCTCTGGTATGATCGCATCTTTCGCAGCCGTGGCGTTTGCCAATCCTGCTGAAAAAGCATCTTTGCTTTCTGCGGGTATCTCTGAGGCGATGAATGCGACTGCTTACGGTCTGATCACTGCGATTCCGGCTCTGGTTGCTTACGCAATCCTTCAGAACCGTGCAAATCGTCTGGCAGAAGACCTGAATCAGGCGGGGCTAAAAGTTTACAATTGGCTGAGCTACTCTTACGAGCCAATGACTTCCTACAACATCAAAACTTCCAAATCCGAGCGCGCTGCTGAGCTGGATGCTTAGTTTTTAAGGGGGTTCAATGAAACACTCCAAGAAGCATCTGGATTTTGAGGTCAACCTTATTCCGTTCATCGACTTGCTGTCGGTATCGATCTGTTTTCTTTTGATCACCGCTGTGTGGTTGAACGTCGGATCGATGAACGTGAAACAGGCGGTTGGCGGGCAGGCTCAGGAGGACACTAAGAAAAGTCCTCTGGTCTGGGTTCGCATGACGGCCACCGGAGATCTGGATCTGGAGGTGCAGCAAAGCTCTCTGGTGCCGGCATCTTTGCGCAAGTTTCGCGTTGCTCACGAGGGCAAACAAGTGAACTGGGCAGGGTTGGAAAAGGCTTTGACCAATCTGAAACAGGTCGAGCCATCTTTGAACACAGGACTGATTCAGCCGACAGCTTCCACCGCGTACGAGGAAATCATCGACGTGATGGACAAGCTTAAGAAAACCGGCATGACAGATCTTGGCGTTTCTCCATTATAGTGGGGGTTTTGTGGTTACTGATGGAATTTTAAAACATTCAGTGCTGACCGGAATGATCGAGGGGCAATCCACGATCAGTCCGCGCGGCGCCAAAATGAAAAGGCAGATCGCTGCGGATCTATTGTTGACTGCACTGATTGATGCTTTCTCTATTCTTGTGATCTTCCTTCTGATGAATTTCTCCAGTACGGGCGACATTCTGATGATCGGCAAGGGGCAGGAACTTCCTAAAGCGCACATGGCTGACGTACTGGAAAGAAATCCGGTTATCAAAGTTGAAGACGGCAAAATCTTCATTGAGGACAAACTGGTGAATGCCAACACGATCACCGCCGAGCTGCTTGAAATCCGCAAAAAGTACCAGGAGCTGCATCCGAATACGGAGTTCCCGGGAACCGCGACCATCCAGGCGGATCGTCGTGTGAAGTACGACTTCCTGAACCAGATTATTCTGGGCATGAATCAAGCGGGCTACAGCGATATCAAGTTTGCCGTAGTTATGAAGTAACTCATGAAGTAATTCATGAAATAGGCATTCAGTAAAATCTGCCAAGTAGTTTAGAGACAGAGGGGGTCTCGACAATGAAAAAAGGACTTTTAATTTTCTCCATGACTGTTGGGGTGGCTGCGGCCCCTCACGCCATGGCCTCGGGGTCGACTCAAGACCTTCTGATCCAAAAACTGACTCAAGTGCAATTGGGCTTGGCGCCGGCAGATCCGGCCCGGGCCGCTGTGCTTTTGCGCCTGGCCGATCTTCACGCTGAACGCAGTCGCCAGCTTTCCATGAAGGAACTTGCTGACGGCTGCACGGTTTGTACCGCCGGTGGCAAAGACCGTGATAAAGCACTGACTTATTATACAGAAGCACTTGCCAAAGTTCCTCCCACTTCCGTGGCGAAGGTTCACTTGCAAATGGGCCACCTGTACGAGCTTCAAGGCCGTAATGACCTTGCGGAAAAAAGCTATCAGGCCATGCTTGCCAATGCTGGCATGACCACGGCAATTGAGATGGCTGAAGCCAATCTGTCTTTGGCGGAAATGGCTTTCCGTCAGTCTGACTTTGCAAAAGCTGCGGGTTTGTATGACAAGGTTCTGGCAACTGAAGGGGCGAGCTCTCAAGGTTTGGCGGCATACCGCCGTGCCTGGTGCTCTTTCCGTCAGGGGAACATGGATGCTTCTATCGCTCAGCTTCAGGTTATTCTGAAGAATCCGAAATTGCAGTCCCGCATGGCGGCTTCCCGTGGTGTGGCTGATGTGCAGTTCCTGGAAGAAGTTTCCCGCGATATGGCGACCTTCATGGCCGCGCGCGGAATCAAGGACGGCGATGCAGAAACTCTGTACAGCCTTTCTCCGGAACAGTTCAAGCTGCAACAGGTGACGATGCTGGCCCGCGAAGGCTTGCGTCTGGGACAAAAAGACCAGGCTTTGAAAACCTGGGACTATGTTTACCAAAAACAAAGCGATCCAAAAATGCGTCTGGAAGCCCAGGTGCGTATGGCGCAGTTGAACTTCGATCTTAAAAACACTTCAGCTGCGGCAAAATCCTATCAGACGGCTTTGGGCCTTTGGGGCGCTACTGATTGTACGGCTGCGACCTGCGAAGAATCAGCCAAAGGTCTTCGTCAATTCATCGTGGGCTGGAACCGTCTGGAAAACAGCAAGCCAAGTGCAGAGCTTTTGACGGCGTACCAGGAATATTTCCAGGTGTTTGCTGAAGATGAAGACATGTATGTTTGGGGTGCTCAGGCCGCGGCGACAGCAGGCAGCTATGCCCAGGCGGCGCAGTGGACTGCATTGGCGAACAAAGTGATCCTGGCTAAATACAATGTTGAAAAAGATGCGGCAGCTAAAAAATCCCAAGCTGAAAAGCTTGAGAAGAACCTGCTTTTGGGCATCGAAAATGCTGAAAAATCCAAAGATGCAAGTCTGTTGGTTGCGGCTCAGGATGGCTATCTTCAGAACTCGGTTCTGAAACAGAAGTCCTTCGATGTTCAATATCAGAAGACCTATGCGATCTATCAGAAAGGCGACTATGCCGTTGCGGCGGACCAGTTGAAACAACTGGCTTTGAACACGCAAGGCAGTGCTGCGATTCGTACACAAGCTGCGGAACTTTCTCTGGATGCTTTGGCATTGCTGAAAGACGACGCTCGCATTATGGCATGGTCCGCAGAATACGCGGGCAAGTTTGCTGATAAAAAAGCGGACTTCCAGCAAATCCAGCAAAAATCCATCCTGACTCAGTCTGCGAAACTGGCGGAAAACCAGCCGGAACAGGCTTTGGCTGCTTTGGGTTCTTTCCATGCGGCTTCGGCAAGTGCTGAAGACCGCAAGGTTTACCTGAAGAACAAGATTCTTCTGAGTGAAAAACTGAACAAGATCACCGAAGCCCGCGTGGCGATCGAGGATCTTTTGCGTGAAAAGACTTTGACTGCAGAAGAGCGTGAATTCGCCCTGGGCCGCAAAGTCTGGTTCGCAGAACTGGAACTGGATTTTGCGACTGCTTTGAAGACGGCAGAACAAATGAATTTTGCCGGTCTGTCGGCGGATGACAAAGTCCTGAAGCTTGCGATGTATTCCGAGCTGGCGGATAAAGACCCGCAGCAGTACTATTCCCAGTATTTGAAACAGTCCAAGGATGACAGCAAAAAGCCTTTGATTGCGTCCCAACTGATTCGTTTGTCGAAAAATCCGGTGAAGGATCTTGAGACTTACAAATTGTACTTTAAAAGCAACAACGGCCTTTATGCCCGTGCTGCTTTGGAAGTTTACGGTCGCACCAAAGACCGCAAAGCTTTGGATCTGGCGTTGAAGGAAAAAGGCGCCTCCAAACAGGATGCCTTTGTGATGATCGAAAAGATTGTCTTCCTGGCGGATCTGAAGGCGTTGAGTGCCCCGTTGGCGGCACACACTGTTGACACCAAAAACCAGAACACCATTGCGCTTGGCCTGAAGGCGCGCGTGAAGCTGCTTGAAAAAGCCGAAGCTTTGGCGAACCGTGCGATCAACACGGGTGATTGGTCTTCTCAGTTGCTGGCTCTGGACATGGTGGCGAAAGAAAACACGCGCTTCTATAATGAAGCCCTGTCTTTGCCAATGCCTGCGGGTTTGACTCCGGAACAGGAAAACGAATACCTGACGATCCTGTCCCAGCAGGTGGCTCCGAATCAGAATACGGCGATGATGGCTGAAACCAAAGTCAAAGAGTTCTGGGCACAAAGCGGTTCCCTGGAATCTTACAAAGCGTTTGCGACTCAGAACTCTGAGTGGGCGCAGTACACTTCCCAGGAAGTGGAAGCCGTAGCGGCAATCGCGCCAGAGGCTCAAAAAGCCACCTGGACTGCGGCGGTAGCCCAGATCAAAGCGGAGGAATCCGCACAAACAAAACCAACTCTGGTCGAGCTTGAAAAAGCCCGCACCAACTTGAAGCAGAATCCATTCGTGGCCAGCGCCATCGAAGAGGCTCTGGTTCTTGAGAAAAAAGCCCAGCGCAAATCCATGGTGGAATACCTGGAAGGCCGTCTGGCGACTCTGGCTAAGAAAGACACCGAAGTGAAGGAGAAGCAGCAATGATGAAATACGTATTGATGATGCTTGTGATGGCAGGCTCCGTCCAGGCGGCTCCTGAAAAAGCAGCATCTGATAAAATGGCACCCAAAAAGAATCAGGACGTGAACTTCGAAGACCTTCTGGTCAGCGGTCAGTATCACTTTTCTGATGAAGCTGTGACCACGGTGGAAGAGGACAAAGTTCTGAACAGCCTTATCGGCGTCAGAGCAGACTTCAAGGATCGCATGAAACAATCTGCGACCCTTGGTGAGGTGAAAAATCCATGAGTTTAAGACTGGTAATTGAAGACAATTTGGGCAATGTGACCCGCCAGATTCCGGTGACGGAGAAAAAAGCGCAGGTGATTCAGCGCTTTGACACCAAACGCCTGGAAGTTGTGACCAACACAGCGGCTCTGGATAAAAACAAAATCAAGTTCTCGGTCATCGCCGACCTTGATTTTGATGAAATGAAAGACAAGAAGGTCCAGCTGGGCAAATTCGGTTCGATGCGCCTGGTGAAGGAAGTCAAAGCCGTTCCCGCGGATCTGCTGGTTCGCACTGACGACAAAAAAGATCTGAAAGCTTCCGTGATGATGGCGATTGCCATCTTGTTGTTGCTTCTTTCCATCTTCAAGCTGGCTCCGAAAGAAAACGCGAAGGTGACTGAACAGCTAAAGCAGGAAGTCGTGAAGATCGTTCAGGCCAAAGAACAGCACAAACGCACTGTGGCTCCGACCACGAATATGATGGCGGATCCAACGGCAACCAAGATGCCGGTAAAACGTGCGGAACTGGTGAAGCGTTCCGGTGCTTTGTCTGCCTTGGGCAGCCTTCGTTCCGGCAAGCAGCGTGGCGGTTTGAATCTGGGTGCAGTCAACACCACAGCCGGTGTCGGCTTGGGTGGCACTGGCGGCAGCGGTGGTGTGCAGACGTCTTTGTACGGCAAAGGCATCACGTCGGCTCCGTTGGGCCCTGGAGCTAACATTGCCGGTGGTGGCGGTTACGGCACCAAAGGTAAAGGCGGCGGTCAGGCTGGTTACGGCAGCTTGTCTCTGGTGGGATCTGCGGGCGGTGCTCCGGTTCCATTGGGTGCCGAAGCTGAAGTGGCACAAGGTCTGGATCGTTCTGCGATTGATGAAGTCATCCGTCGCAACCTGGGGCAGGTTCGTTTCTGTTACGAGCAGGCCCTGCAGGGGACTCCAAGCTTAAGTGGTCGTGTGGCGATGGGCTTTACCATCGGCGGCAACGGTTTGGTGAAGTCCGCGTCTGTGGAAAGCTCTTCCATGGCGAATAAAGGTGTTGAAGATTGTATTACCATGCGTTTGAAAACCTGGAAGTTCCCACTGCCTCAAGGGGGCGTGGATGTAAAAGTAACTTATCCATTTGTTTTGCGCAGACAAGGTCAGGGGTAAAAAATGAAAGTATTGTTGGCACTATTGACCAGCGTTTTGTTCCTTACTGCTTGCGAAATGCAGCAGGATCCATTGGCAAATGCTTCCGATCAGGTTCGTAACGGACACCTGCCGGACACTAATAAACCGGTTCCGGAAAAACCAATTCCGCAGGATGGACTATTGGTGGATGCGCCAGAACGTGTGAACGCTCGCGTGGGTTCTGAAGTTCAGTTCAAAGTCGGCGGCCGCGTGATGGTTCCGGGCGTGACTTTCAAAATGATGGTTCTGAATCTGGCGGATTTCCCGGGTGCAAAATTTGATGAAAGCACCGGAGAGTTCTTCTGGACTCCATCAAAAGCTTTGCTTGGCAGCCTGCCGAATCTGGCGATGAGCCTGAAGGTGGTTCTGGCGACCGACTCCACTCCGACTCATCCGACTGTGTCAGTAAGAAATCATGAAGTTCGTTTCTTCATCGAAAACACTTACACCAAGCCGATCGTGAACACGATCGAAGGCAGCACGGGCGTTTTGATCGCTGGCAAAACCTACGAAATGACTGTGACCCTTGAAGATATCGACGCTTACGCAAAAGAAAACGTGTCCGTACAGGTGCGTGACTGTGCCGTCAGCTATTCCACTGATTCCATCTCTCACTTTGTTGAAGTGAAGAACATCAGGGATGTGACTGGTTCCACTGGCAAGTACACCGGCACTGTGGTTGTGAATCTGAACAACGCAGACACTCTGGCATACGGTACTTACTGCTTTGGCCTGGTGGCGGTTTCCAAGCACGGCGTGCCGTCTGACTTCTACAAACGTGAAGTGACTGTTGAGCCGCGTTTGCGTCCGACAAAAATGACCATGGAAACACTTCCGAACCTGACTGCGGGTGAATCCATGCAGGTGGCGTTCTCTATCTATGATCCGGCGAACTTTGCCAACATCCGCCTGGTTTCCATGGACGATGTGGCAACATCTTTGCCTGGCAGCTCTTTGACCTGCAAAAAAGCTTATGGCAGCAGCTCTCAGCTGGATTGCGCTGGTTTGATCAAAACGGATGCGACGACGGCAGCAAAAACTTTGACTGTGACTATCAAGGTCGAAAGTGTTTCCCCGCGCTCCATCCAGACCGCAACCAACACTCACAATCTTCGTATCAACGTAAAGGCGGCTAATCCATGAAATCAGTAAGCATTATCTTTGCTCTTCTTTTGTCTTCTGTTTCCTATGCTCAGGTCGAGCAGGAAGTGGATTCTTTTGGTGGCAACGAGGCTTTGTACATGAAAGCCAAAGCCCTGAACCCGGAAGTTGAAAATGAAGTGGTGCAAAACCGTTTCATCAACCGCACCAAGCGTGTGGAACTGGCGCCGGAGTTTTCCGGAGTGTTCGGCGGGGATTCTTACAATAAAACCAACAACGTGGGTCTGAACGCTCACTACCACATCAATCCAAGCTGGAGTGTGGGTGTGAAATACAACTATTCCTTCAACACTCTGACTCCGGAAGGCAAGGCGATGGTTTCCAAAGCCGACCAGGCGGCGGCAGCCAACCCGAAGGATCCACAATACCTGTTCCCTCAGGTTGTTTATCCAAAGTCTGAAACGCTGGGTCTTGTGAACTGGTATCCGGTTGTGGGGAAGCTGAGCTTCGGAAGATTGGGTGTGGCGCACTTCGACACCTACCTGACTGCGGGTTATGGCCAGATGGAGCTTTCCACCGGAACTTCTCCAGCGGCGACTTTGGGTGTGGGCTTCGGCTTCTGGCTGAGCAACAACCTGACGACTCGTATCGAGTACCGTGCTCAACAGTACAAAGCTGAGTACTACGACAAAACAGAAAACATGATGACAAACGTTGCCTCTGTGCAAATGGGTTGGATGCTATGATGTTGATTAAATCCCTGACAGTGGCTTCTTTGCTGGTGGGTGTGAACAGCGTCGCTCTTGCTGAAGACGACCTGATGAGCATCCTTGAAGGCAAAACAAGCACTGCCCAAGCTCAGTTCGTGGAAAGCGAAGAAGTGGCCAAGCTGAAAAAAGCGGTGAACCCGTCTTCAGCTGAGCAGAACATCTTCTTCCAGTTCCTGGTTGAAAAGAATTATGAAAAAGCCCTGTTCCAGTGGAGCCAGGCTTTCAATCAGTCCGCTTTCCAGATGACGGAAACAGGCAAGGCGCTTGAAGCTTTCCTGAACTACAAAAACGGTCTGAAGCTGACAGGCGTGGAAAACCTTTTGGCAATTTCCAATCCTGAAAAGATTGATGCCACCGTGATCAGTCTTTGGAAAGAAAATCTGAACGACAAGGATCCGGTCTGGGGCATGGCTCAGGTGACGTGGAACCCTTATTGGACTCAAGTTTTCGGTCAGGCGGCGGAAATGGCTGTGGTTCTGCAAAAAAGCTATGTCACCGAAGACATCGCAGCTTTGACAGAGCTGATCAAGAAGACCCCGGTTGATTCCAAGGAAAGAAACATCCTGCAATGGCAGCTGGTTTTGAATCTTGGGATCAAAGGGGACTCTTCCAAGGCCGCACAGGTTCTGGCACATTTGATGAAAGCCAAAAACAACCCGATCGACAAGGATCTGATGACCCTGACGGCGGGCCGTTTGCTTTATCAAAACGGATTCCTGGATGCATCTTTGAAGTACTACGAAAAGATCACCAAGAAATCGGATTACTGGTTCCAGGCACAGGAAGAAATGGCCTGGGCTTACATGAGAAAAGGCGAGCCGCAAAACGCAATGGCTTTGACCAAGACTTTGACTTACCCGCACTTCAAAGGCTGGGTGGGTATTGAGTCTTACCTGCTGAACTCTTTCACCAGTCTGAAGGTGTGTGACTATACGGGCGTTCTGGCGACAATGAAGTCCATCAAAGGTCAGTTCGGCGAACACCTGATCGCACTTGAAAAACTAAGTGCCGATCCTCATCAACCGGCTGTGGCAAACCTGATGAAGGCTTTGGCGCAAGGTCCGGTGGGTACAGCGAAACTGGGTAAAGACGCTCATCTTTTGCCATCAGTGGCATCGCGCGATGAGGTTTTGAACCTTTTGGTGAAAAGACATCAGTACATGAATCAAGAGGCGGATCTGGCGGAAAAGCTGTATGCGCGTTCTTTGACCTTCGGAAATCTGCAAGGTCAGTTTGAAACCCTGAAAAATCAGGTAAAAACCCGTGCAGACATGACCCAGGGTGCGGGTTATCAGCGCGTGCAGGAACTGGCTAAAGCCGAGCTTGAAGATTCCAAACAAGTGATGCAGCGTCTGCGCATTGTGGAAGTTGAGATGATCCAGCAGGTGGATTCTGCCAGCAAGTTCATCAAACACGCCGGTGCAGTTGAAACCAAAAAAGGTTCCACTGGTGCTTCTGGCAAGTACGCGATGAGCTTCTCCAACGACAAGGAAATCTGGTTCGACGAACTTTCCAATTTCAAAGTCGACGTGAAAAAGGGCTGTGCTAAAGACAGCGTGAAGGAGTAAGGATGAAGTCTTCAATCAAGGCTTTGAGCCTGCTGATGGCTTTTGCAATGGTAACAGCTTGTGGAAACGAATCCACGAAGCTGGTGCCCAGGGCCAAAATCAACAAAGAGGAAGTCTCTGAAAAACCGGCGGACTTTGCGATCTTCAATCCGAAGGTTGATATTCTGTTTGTCATTGATAACTCCGGCAGTATGGACGGGGCTCAGAATAACTTAAGCCGAAATGCCGCAGCCTTTGCTGATGGTATTTCCAAGGTGTCCATCCTGGATTACCACATCGGTGTTCTGACGACAGACATGTCCTGCAGTTATACCAATAAGCCCAATGCCTGCGGCAAACTGGTGGGGATTCCGTCCTTCGTGCAAAACACGACGCCGGACCTTGTCAGCACGCTGGCGCGCAAAATCATGGTGGGTACAGACGGGGATTATAACGAGATGATGTTCTCGCCGGTGATCTCGGCCTTGAGCCCGCCACTTGAGACCGGCATCAATGCGGGTTTCTATCGTCAGGACGCTTTCCTTGCGGTGATCTTTATCACGGATGCGAAAGAACAGTCGACGTTCTCGCCGAAGGACTTCCAGCAGTTCCTGAACACCAAGAAGGGTGATCCGAACAAAGTTCTTGCTTACGGTGCTATCAACAAACTGGCTGAACAACAGATCTGTCGTTCCAGCGAGGATCTTGACGGGAAACTTGAAGAATTCCTGGGTTCAGTTGTGAACGGCGATAAAGCGCAAACCAATGTTCTGAGTCTTTGTGCTCCGGACTATGGTGTGAAACTGGCGGAATTCGCCCGTGATATCGTTCGCCGTACAGCGGGCACTGTGAAGCTAAGCCGCACGCCGAATGAAAAAACCATCGTGGTGAAATACGGGACTCAAGTGATTCCAAACAGTGTGACGGAAGGTTGGGTTTACGAACCTGCGACTCGTTCCATTTTACTGGCTGAAGGTATCAAATGGGACTATCAGGGGCCGGGCGTTGGCTTGTCGATTGATTTCGAAGCTATCGACATTGAATAGACTTGCGTAAATTAAGTAATAGACCCCACTTACTGGGGTCTTTCTAAAATGCATGAACAAACTAAGACCAACAGCAATGTTCGGTCTTTTTTTTGTTTTTGATGTACTAATTCTGATTTTAGCCGGTTCGTGATGAGTGAATTCTGCGGTCCGCCATCGCTACGAGGGCGGACTGCGTTGTGGTCAATGTGTGATTATCAGGAAATGACTTTTTCAATGGCGGAAAGAACTCGTTGCGTGGAGTTTCGATTCTTGCCGATTTCGGATCTGATTTCCTCTTTGATGTGCGGGATCTGTTCCTGCTGTTTTTTCATTCTTTGCAGCAGAACTGCGATGTCTGCTGAGGAATGAACCACCTGCACGATCATGCCTGAGGAGTAATTCTTTTTCTGATAGAACAAAGCCTCGCGGTTGTTGCGGTGGTGTGGTCCAACCATCACAGGTAAACCTGCGGCCAGTGCTTCCATCACACTGTGCACCTGTTTTTTGAAAGAGCCGCCGATAAAGGCAATGTCCGCCCAGGTGTACAGTTCAGCCAGAATGCCCACTTGATCCACCAGCAAAATACTGCCTGCCGGCCATTCATCAGCCTGGGAATAACGGACATAGGAAAGCCCCAAAGCCTTCATCTGATTTTCCAGATGTTCCATGTGAGCCGGGGTGGTTTCGTGCGGTGCTAGAATCACGCGCATGTAAATGCCCTTCATCTTTTCCAGGGCTGGCAGCAGAACCAGTTCGTCCTCACCCCAGGTGGAACCTGCGATAAAGACGAAATCTTCAGGGCTTGGGATCAGGTGGTTTTTCAGGGCCTTTGGATTTTCTAGACGGTGAAAGACCTGATCAAAACGTGTGTCGCCGCTGACCAGCATCGGGACTTTCAGGCCCAGCGTATCCAGATTCTGAATGTCTTCAGCCGACACACAGTGAATTTCGGATAGATGATTCAAAGAATAACGGGTCAGATAACGGGTGATCCCTTTCAGGCGGGAAGAGTTATCCGCAAAGGTCGCCGAAAACAGCGCCGATGGAATACCCATTTTGTGAGTCACAGAAACCAGTACGGGCCACACGTCCGTGCGCGAGAAAAGCAAAACGCGCGGGTTCCAGCGTTTGATAAAGTCCTGCATCTGGAAATCCAGATCCCACGGAAGTGCGCACCATACGTCAACGTCGTGCAGGCTTTCCAGAATCTTTTTTGCTGACGGGGAAGAATACGTCACCAGCACCGGAATGTTGGGATGCTGTTTCTTGAGTTCACGGATCACCGGGCGGGCGTATTCGATTTCGCCACTGGCTGCGTGAATCCAGAAAGGGCGATGTTTCGCAATTTCAGCTTCATTGCCGCTGATCTTGATTTTGTAAAAGCCTTTGTTCTTGTCCTCGATCATCTCGCGCAGTTTACCCTGCAGGAACGGGCGCAAAAGCTGTAACAGCAAATAAGCCAGAGGCACGATGGCGAACTTATAGAAATAGAAAATCAAAACGCTCATGGCTGGTTCCGCTGCAGCAGTTGTTTTAGTTCCATCGCCACTTGTTGTGGTGTGATGTCGACCAGACACTGGTGATATTTGAATTTATTCACGCAAGGGCCCTGACCGTGCTTGCTGCATGGACGGCACTTCAGTTCAATTTCAAGAATCTTGGTGGATGGACGTGACGGGAATCCAAACGGAGCCGGGCCCATCAGCGCAATGGTCTTTTGACCCAGTTGTTCGGCCACGTGCAAAAGACCTGTGTCGTTACTGATCAGCGCGGCAGACAAGCCCACAACGCTGGAGCTGACTTGCAAAGAGCATTTGCCGGCCAGATTCAAAACTCTTTCCGGGGCGGCGGCTTTGATGTCCTCGATAAAGGAATCTTCCGGTCCTCCCAACAGAACAAAGCGCTGATCCGGGCAGAGCAGAATCAGTTCCTGCCAGTATTCTTTCGGCCAGCGTTTTAAAAAAAACGCCGCTGACGGAGCTAATGCGACGGAACCGGCATAGTGCCCCAGAACCTCGCGCGCTTTTTGAAAACTTTCTTCGCTGGGGAAGATTTGCGGAGCCGCCGGAGCTTTGCGAGAAATGCCCCAGGGTTGAAGTGGTTCCAGCAAATCGCGCTGGCCATTGAAGGGCATTTCGAAAGTGTTGATGCGGAATTTAAACAGCAGCAGACGCTTCCAGCGACGGATCGAACGGCGGATGAATTTCGGACCCACGCCCAGGATTCCCAGGGGACGCAAAATCCAGGAAATCACGCGTGAGCGCATGTTGTTGTGAGCGTCGTAAATGTGCGTGAAGCCTTCCTTGCGCATTTGCAGGCACAGTTTGATCAGGCCTGACAAGCCCGCCTTGCGGTCAAACTCCCAAATGCGTTGGATGTTGGGATGATTTTTTAGCAAAGGGGCCATGTCCTTGCGAGTGACCCAGTGGATCTCTGCATTCGGATAGGTTTCTTTGATAGCCGAAGGAACGCTCAAAGTCTGAACGACATCTCCAAAGCTGGAAAAGCGAATGATTAAAAATTTAGCACTATTAGGGTCCCGTACCAACATGGGACTAATCTATCAAAGGCGCCGAAAAAGGTCACTTGTTTAAAAGGTGGAAAGGGTATTCGCCTATAGGCGTTCTGGCCGGGCATGGGCATTGAAGTAAAGCTCATTGATGGGAGGCCCATGGCTTTCAAACAAGTCCCCGTTTTGGGGACCCTTAACACATCTTTAATCGGGTTCATGCTGCTGGTTTTGACCCCGTTTTTTGCGTCTGCGCAGGTGCAGACCGAGATGCGTTTATTCTCGGATTCTTTCATCAGCCCGACCTTTGAGGCCGCGGAAAAGACCAATTATCAGTTTGTTGGAGCCCAGTTAAAAAGCGACACCTTTAGCGAAGCGCCATTTAAAATGGACGTTTCTGGTGGGGTGGCAATCGGTGCTCCGTTGTTGAATTACCTGAATATTTCCGAGTTCTATCTGGAAACGCGACTCAGTGAAACTGAGAATTTCTATATGGGTCGCAAAAAAATGCTGTGGAATGAGCTGGATGCCCGCTGGGATCTGGGTGTGTGGGAACCTTTATTCAAGTGGAATCCATTGAACGCCGAAAGCCAGGGTCTGACCGGAATATTCTGGCAGGTTGATAAGCCGTATTACACACTGTTGTTGTTTGCTTCACCCATTTATATTCCGGATCAGGGGCCTAGCTTTGATATTGAAAATGGCAGCTTCGTGAAGGGGAACCCATGGTTCCGCCGTCCGCCAGAAAGCATCCGTATCTGGGAAGAAGCCACCGCCATTGATTATACTTTCGAAAAACCGTCAGAGACTGAAGTGGTCTTGCAAAATTCCTTTGGTCTGAAGCTGGCCTTTGGCGACCCGCAAGGGCTGCGCGGACAGCTGGCTTATACCTATAAACCATCCAATCAATTGGCCATCGGTTATGAAGGAAATCTGAATGTCGCCGAACTTAAAGGTGCGGTGAATTTACAGCCTCAGGTCTTCTATCACTCGTTGGTGGGTGGCGATATCAGTTATAAGTCCGACCGTTTGCGCGTGGGTATCAGCGGCCTGTACGACAAGCCAAGTAAAGACGAGATTTTTGAAGAAAAGTGGACCCATCCGACATTTGAAGACGCCGTTTTGGTCAGCCCGTTTGTCGAGTGGACGAACTCTTATTTCGGCGTGGCCTTGCAGCACCTGGAAATCTATGGCGGCAAAGTCACTGAAGAGGGTGAACTTGCCAATGAAAACCGCGCGCCATTGATGACCCGTTACCCGTATCAGCAGGCAACGCAGTTGTCGTTGATGGGGAACTTCAGCTTCAAACGCACGAAGAAGCTGATCACCAAGGTCAGCTATACTCATTCCGAGAAAAACAAGTTTGATCTGATCCGTGTCAGCGCCAGATTCCGCCTGTCAGGCCTGTGGTCCTTCATTGGCGAAATGCAGATGGTGAAGGCGGAACCCGCAAGCCAGGAAAATCAAAACGATATCGCCCAATTCGAAAACAACGACCGCCTGATGTTAGGAGCCGCTTATGTCTTCTAAGCGAAACGGTCCTAAAAACCTCAACTCCGGCGTTGCTGCGTCGGCGCCGTACAAGAGTACGGCTTTCTCCTTGCGCCTTGGATTTGAGGCCTTTATGGCCATTTCTTGGCGTGTGGTTGGTTTTGTTTTGGTTGCTTCTTTTGGTCTGTCTTCTGTGGGCTGTAGTGACTTCTTGAATGGGAAGAAGGCTGAGCCGGAAGTGATTGAATTCTCGGATACTCGTTTTGCCTGTCTTCAGGTGATTCCACAGCATTTGGAAAAATTCTCGGTCGGTGAAGCCAAGGAATCAGAAATTCGTCAGGGCTTTGACTGTATGACGGATGCTTTGAATTACTTTAATAAAAAAACTTTTGGCTCTTTGGAAAACGCTTATACCGTCGAGGAAATGCGCCGGTTCTTTGGCAAGTACTTCCTGAAAAAGAACAACGTGACCCCGGAATTTGCGGCCGAGCTGATGAAAATCAAACGTGCGCTTTTGGGTGGATCCACCAGTCATATCACCAAAGACGAGATCGTGCGTCTGGTTGAAATCCTGGGGCTTTTGCGTGATGAATCCATCGAGCTGTCGCCGCACGTAAAATTGCTGTTGAATCAAAATCAGTCTGACAAAACCGAGTGGGAACAGATTTCCGCGGCCGTGGATCAGTTGCGCAGATCTTTGCAGCGTCTGCTGGAAAAAACCCAGATCGCCAAGTCTGATTACAGCTTCGAAGATGCCAAAAAAGCCTTGTCTGGCTTTGCCGAATTCATTCGCGGTGAAGAACCCTTTGCGCCTTACCAGAAATACAGTCAGTGGGTTCCGATGGTGGAATCCGTTAAAGTCGTATTGATGGGTCGTCGTGCGCATTTCGCCGGCCTTTATCAGTGGAGTGAAAGTCTTGATACTTTATTGGATCTGTACGAGCTGGCTTTGAAATATCATTATGTCATTGGTGATTTTGAATTCACGAATGCCGCCAAAGTCCGTCAGACCAGCCAGTTCCTGACGCAAGGGCTGGGATTGTTGTTGAACTCTCACCAGATGAAGGCCTCGGGCCGCATTCCCGTGGAAGACATCGACAATCTGATCAATCAGATACTGCCTTCCGCGACCGACATGATTCAGCCGAAGTCTTTGATTAAGACCTATAAAGCCGTGCTGATGAAGATTCTGGATCCGGCGCGCGTGGCGGATTCCCGCAGCTTGCTGGGGCTTGAGAAAAAGCACATTATGAGCATCCAGCGTGAACTGAATATCTTCCGCCTGCATCAGAGCTTTATCGACAATATTCCGATGGCAGAGCTGGGTGGTGGAGTCACGCAAAAGCAGTTGATTGAATACTACAACAAGTTCAATAAATCCTATGTGATTGAAAAAGGTCTGACCGACGACGCCTTTGAACAAAAGGCTTTGGAAAACGCGTGGGCTGACATTGGCGACCTGATCAAGAATCCGACCATGGTGAATTTCAATGGTGACGGCCGTTTGATCATTTCTGCCACGGGCAATCAGACAAAACAAAGCTGGGCCGCTTTGACCAAGTTCAACTTGATGCGTGTTTTGTCGCGTATGCTGATGCTGGGTTATGCCGATAATGTCGGCGGCCGCCTTAGCCAGTCCCAGATGAGCGAAAAAGGTCTGGTGTCCTGGTATGAAGACTTCCAGGAACTGGGTTTGGATCTGAAGGCCTTTGACCCGCGCTCAGCGAATTCCGGTTCTCGCAGCTTCCTGGAGGCGAATTTCTTCACCTTCAGTGGTAACGGCAACGACGGCATGGACCAGAAAGAGACCTTTGAATTTGTGACGACGCTGTTCTCGGCCGGTCTTGGAACGTCCAATGCCGTGTCTGATCATATGAAGCTGGCTCAGTGCGCGATTGAGGAAAAAGACGTCTTTGGATTTAACTACTACAAAGAAGACTGCTTCCGTGAACAATTGCGCAAACACATTGGCGTGTATTTCGCGAACATGCCGGGCATGGTGAACTATGTGCGCGGATTGAATGCCGCGCAATGGAAGCAGTTCTTTGACTATGTCCTGGCAGCTTCAGTGACGCCAACTCAGCGTCCGGGCCTTATTGAAACCGCCAATGTGCGCACGATGGTCACGATTTTACACTACATTGAAACCATCATGGTGATTTACGACACTGACAACAACCAGGGCCTGTCCGTCGACGAAGTTTATGCCTCGGCGCCAAGATTTATGTCCTTCTTTAAAAAGGTGAATCCGGGCACCTACGAGTTCCTGATCAAGGAAGGTTTTGCGCATTTGGTGTTCTATGGCGAAATTCCGGGGGCGGGCGGCATTGCTGGCTTCCAGTTTAAAAAGATGTGGGGCATCGACGATGCCCAGCGCATGGAAATCGCCCGTCTTTTCGGCACCCTCAAGGACCAATTGAACAAGGTGGAAAACTAGGTTAGGCTCCGGAACATGCTGCGGCTTATTCTGGTGCTGACAATCTGTTTTGTGTCCTTTATGGCACAGGCTTCATCCTCGATGGATGAAGAGGTTCCTATTATTCTGCGCGAACCCGCGATGGAAATGCCAAAGCCCCAGCCCGAAGCCCGCGGGCGCATTGATTCCTTCATAGATAATAAGACCCTGCGTGTGGTTACCACCGCCAGTGACTGGTATATCGGTGAAATGGTGGCCATTGAATCCCAGACGCCTTCTGTGGGCATCGTGGGCTTTGTTGAAGTGACCGGTATCGAAAACAAGCAAGACGGCACCTATGAGCTGATTTGCGAGCTTCAGCGCCAGTCCCGCATGAACTTTATCCAGATTGGCGATCAGGTCATGCATTTGGATTTAAGCTCTGAAAACAATCGTTATAAAGGCACTACCGACCTGATTATCAAAAAGGGCACGAAAGAAACCTCGTCCAAATACAAGCCTTTGTTCACCCAAGGTATTGCGGTGGGTGAGACGGCCGAAACCCTGTGGGAGGATGAATTCCTGATCACGTGGTTTGGTCAGGTGAACTATGGCTGGAAAGAGTGGCTGACGGTTTCTTCCATCATCCCGGCGGACATTCTGGGTGCCTACAATGCCACGATCAAAACGCGCTTGTATCAGTCCGCTTCCAACAACTTTGCCGGCGGTTTGAACTTTGCGCGCATTCCGAATGAAAACCGTTCGACCTTGAACTTGAATATCTATTGGGATTCGATTTCTTCCGAAAGTGTGGTTTCGCACACGCTTTTGTCCGTGGCCCTGTTCAGCTTTGAAGACGCCGCCAATGCCACCGCGATCAAGTCCCTGGGAACAAGCTCTTTCCAGACGGGCTATGAATTTATTCTCGACGACTGGGATCGCGTCTTGCTGGGGCCGTCGTACAACTTCGAATCCAAAGCTGTCGGGGGTTATCTCAGCTATGTTAAGATCTGGGACCAGTTCCATCTAAGCTTCTCGCTGAACTCGACCGACATCACCTCGCTAAAATACGCCCCGGAAGACGGCTACTACCTTTTATTCGATGCCTACTGGCGTTTCTGAGTGCAGCCAAGACCCCATCTGACGGCGTTGTCGTTCGGCCTGCTCGCTACGACGTGCCGAAAGCACGCCTTCGCTGCGCGGGCCTCCTCCGCCTTGCATCTGGGGCCTTGAAAAGGTGCCTGGTTGTTTTTTCTGGCGATGGTGCGTCGGCCAGTGTAGGTTGATCCCATGAGATTTTTCGTTGCAACACCATTGGATTTTGAAAAGTTGGCTTTGGCTGAAATGAAAGAAGTTTGGCCGTTCCTGTTGGGGAAAGACGCCAAACCTCACTCTTTGCCGTTCCCGGAAGTCACTGTGCTTGAGGGTGGTTTCGAGTTCGAGACGGAGTTGTTCATTGGGTTGCAGCTGAATTTTTTCCTGAAAACGGCCAATCGTATTTTACTGCGCATGACTTCGTTTAAGGCGAAAGATCTGCCCAAGTTCTATCAGAAATTCAAATCCCTGCCGTGGATTGATTTCCTGCCGCACGCCCATGTCGAGTGGGAAGTGGCTGCGCAAAAAAGTCGTCTGAATAATGAAAAGCGTCTGCAGGAAAGTGCCGAAGCGGCCCTGACAGAGTTGTTCAAAGGTGTTAAAGGCAAAGAAACCTGCGCCAGCATTTATATCCGCATGGATGATGACACCTGCACGATCAGCCTTGATTCCACGGGCGAGCATCTGCACAAGCGCGGCTGGGCGACACTTAAAGGTGAAGCTCCTTTGCGTGAAACTTTGGCGGCGATCCTGCTGAAAGAAATCATCGGTAACAGCAGCCCTGCGGAAACAGCTCAGATCACATTGTTGGATCCAATGATGGGTTCAGGCACCTTCCTGTGCGAGGCGCGCGCCCTGTGGGCCGGTCAGTTTGTCCGGGACTTTGCTTTCAAAAAATGGAAGCGCGCCCCGAAGCTTTTCCAGTCCTCCAGTTTTGCTCTGAATTACAAGCTGCCAGCAGCGCATCCTTTTAGGGCTTATGTGGGCTTGGATATTGATGCCGACATGATTCCGGCGGCGGAAGGAAACTTCAGTGAAGTCGAGCGTCAGCTTCAAGCCGTGCAAAAGGCGGCATTTGTGAAAGCGCCTCACAAGTTCATCCATGGCAATTCTTTGGAGGTCAGTGAGGATGTCGGGGCTTCGTGGCTGGTGGTAAATCCGCCCTACGGAGAACGTCTTCCGGTGGCTGGAAGCGGGGGCCTGAAGGCCCTGGCCAAGCTTCTCTGTGAGCGTCATAATCCCCTGAAGCTGGGTATTCTTTACCCTGAAAAAGAGCGCCTTGGGACGGTGCCAGCAGGCTATAAACTGCTTAAAGAGGTTAAAATCAACAATGGCGGCTTGCGCTGCCTGTTCACTGTTTTGACACGTCTGTAAATTTTCAGGAATTGGTTAGAATTATTGAAGGAATCGACGGACCCACTGGCGGAAAAGGTCCTTTCCGGCTACATTCCTTTTCCATGAAAACAGCCAAACTACTTTCAGTCCTATTTATTTCATCTGCACTTTTGACGACAGCCTGTACGCCGAAAGACGAAGCGGTTACTTCTGATGCCGTTCGTAAAAAAATCATCGCGCAGAACGAACGCAAGAACAATAAGAACAAAAAAGCCGGCCAACAGGGCTTCAAGTTCCAGTTCGGCTCTTTCTCCAGCACCACACTTATCGTAGGTAAGCAGCTGGAAGGTCTGGAAGTGCTTCGTTACGCTCTGGATTCCCAGGACGTTAACAAGTCTGTTTACAAGGCGGAAGTGACCAAGCGTGATGACGGTGGCGACACTGTGAAACTGGTGGCTGATAAAGTGGTTACAGCTTACACGACATCCAAAGGTGAATTCGCGAATACTTTGACTAAAACCTGGGACATCGATGTGACTTATGTTGATGGTCAGGTGGCGACGGTGAAAGCTGTTTCCAAAAAATCCCGCAATTCTCTGGATCAGAAGAATCTGGAAAAAACCTTCGTGAACATGAACGAAGACGAAGCAGTTGTTGAAGCCCTGAATGAAAACGGTGTTCTGAAAGTCAGCATCACTGCTAAAGGTGTTATCAATGGTCGTCTGAAAAACGCGGCGACACGCGAGCAGTATGAGTTCTCTGAAAAACTGGAAGTTTCTTTGGAAGAACTTCTGGCGGGCAAGGCCACAGTTAAAAAGGCTGATGCGAAACTGGACTACATCAAAGAAGAAGGCAAGAAACCTTGGACTTCCTCCATGAAGGCCGAAAAAATGTCTGTTGAGCTTCAGGGTCTTTGTAACGTGGCGATCTTTGATACCGTGATGAAGGGTAAAAACCCGAAGAACATGATCTCTACAGCTGAAGGCATTGAAGTAACTCAGTCCAGCTTCAAGTCCACTTACGGTGCTTGTGGCGCGCGTCCGACGATTGATCTTTCTTTGATGCTTATCTACTAGGTCCGTGCAACATATCAAGAATCTCTACACAATAGTGGACTTGCTGGAAAAGGCCGGGATGTCGACAGAAGCCCGGTCTCTTAAGGACGCCATTGAAGGAGCCTCAACCGGGGGCGAACTGGTTGGCGAAGCTCAAGTGGTCTTAAAGTCGCTTGATATTAATACCTTACCTGGAAATTTACAGGTTGCAGTAAATAAGGCGATACAAGAACTCAATAGTCTGGTTCGCTGGGAATAGAGTCTGAACAAAAAAAGCCGCGATCTTTGATCTGCGGCTTTTTATTTTTAAGAGACGTCTTTGATCATCTTTAGGATTTCTGCGCCTTTTTTGTCCAGGAGCTCTCCGGTTATATATCGATGCAGTATGCTTCCCATAAGAGTTTGATAGGGGATACCAAGCCGATCAGCTTCAGTTTTAAGATCAACCAGATCGTTGGTGTTGATGCGCATGCTGATAAGTGTCTTGCCCACCTCGTCTTTGGAGACAGTACGGCTTTTCTTTTGTTTCAGATTTTTAAGATCATATTCTTTCTTCATAAAATCCTCTTTCCTTGTCGGTGGCCCTGCGGGACGAGATAAGACGAATTGTATTGCCATGTACACGCTCACAAAAGGATGTCATCAGCAGGCGTCCTTTTAATGAGTACCCTAGCTTTAAAAAGCGATCCTCGGATTGGCTGTGAGGCTCGTCATAGAACTCCAGTGAATGGCTGTCTGACCAGCAGGTCTTCGCTTCGTCAAACCAGATGCCGTGCTTTTTGTGGTTAATCCTCTCTTTGGACGAGTTCCACTCGAATTCCAAAGCGACCTCCTTAGTGTAATACAATGTATATACTTTTTCAATAAGGAGATTTTGCAAGAAGTGGGGGAAGTGCGAGGAAGAATAGATTCGATTTGGGGAGCAGAATGGTGCGTGATTCGGCAATAAAAAAAGCCGCGATCTTTGATCAGCGGCTTTTTTATTTTGAGCGTCTGAAGACTACTTCTTTTTCGTCTTTTTAGCGTCTTTAGCGGGGTTTGTTTCTTTTGCGGCGGCTTCATCCTTAACAGGAGTTTTCGCCGGGCCACGCTGTTTCAGACGAACATACAGCGGGAAGTGATCGGCCACGCCGATCTGACGGTCGTAATCCCAACGAAGAGGGTATTTGCCCTTTTTCAGGTGAACGTCGTCGTAGCGGATCACATCGATGGTGTTTGGTTCCATTTTATAGCTGCCAGAACCTTTTTCCAGAAGCGCTTTGGAATAGATGTGCGCATCCAGGAAAGACCAGCTCTTACGATAGTTATGTGTGCCCGGGCACTCTTTGCAGCCTACAAAGTGGGAAACGTCACCCACCGGGCTGAAGGTGTCACGGAAGATGTGTTCTTTGCTTTCTTCCTCGTGGGTGATGTTCAAGTCACCGCCGGCAATAACCATGGTGTCCGGCCCCTTGTCTTTGATCAATTTAGCCACGAACTCCGCAGCCTGTTGACGCCAGTAAGTCGGATTGGCCTGGGACGGGAAGTGGGCTGTCAGGAAGGTGATAGGATCGCCATTAGGAGCCTTCAGGGTCACTTCCAGGACGCCACGGGATGCTTCCATCCATTTTTTGTCTTCGTCGTTTTTAGGCTTCCAAGGGATGGGGTGCAGAACCGGTTTTCCAACCACAGGCAGACGGGACATCAAGCCCAGATCGATACCACGCTTGTCCGGGCCCTCGATCAGGATCACGGTGCTGTAGCCGGCTTTTTGAAGGTATTTTTTGTTCCAGATATTCAGAACGTTTTCGTTTTCGACTTCGATCAGCATCAAAACGTCAGGGCCCACGCCGTCAACGCCCAGAACCACCTTGGAAAGGTTTTGCAGCTTTTTATCCAGCTGTTCCTCGCTCCAGTCCGTGGAAAGGCACTCGCCCACGCGGTAAGCGCTGTCGTTGGTGTCTTTGCAGGCTTGAACGATTTTTGGATCCTTCTGTTTCACCGCCAAAGGCATATAAGTGTAGTCGTTGCGGTTTTCATCGTGGGTCGTGTCGAACAGGTTTTCGACGTTGAACGACATCACGGAAACCTCGTCAGCGGCCTTCGGTGGCAGGCTAAACTCGGCCTTTTTGAAGGTGACGGCACAACCAACTAGCAGGGACAGAAGAAGAGCAAGGGTCAGGTTCTTAAGTTGCAGTAAATTTTTCATGTCCTCAGTTGTAAGGGATGGGGACAGGGGACTCAAGTTGAAAGAGTTTTAGGAATTTATTGAGACTCATACTGTCTAAATATTGGCTATTGTGTAACGTGGCGCACTATGGCATATTTCCAGCGAATTTTGATCCCTAAGGAGCTTCCATGTTTAAAAAGGCCCTGGCACTGTCCCTTGTTTTCTCTTGTCTTGCCCCTTTCGCTCAAGCTCAGGAGCGTGAAGAAAGCCTGGTCATGTCCGTAGGTGATTCCCTGCGCAGAAACTGGAACTTCACTTTGTTCAACGTGGTTTCTCAAGCCAACATGAAGCCGGGTAAAAAACAGACTGACGGTCGTTCTCAGGACTCTTACACGTACATCAGCATGAACTATAAAGTGAATGCAGATGAAAAGTTCTCTTTGCGTGTTCCGTTCATCTTCAATACTGCTGGTCAGAACGAATACGGCGACCAGGTGAAATCTGAAACGATGCTGTCTGATGTGCACGCGGTTTATTCCATGTACGATCTGGGCTACATCGGTGACATCGATCTTTCCGGTAACGCGAAAGTTTATCTTCCAACCAGCACGTTCTCTCAAGACTCCGGTCTGATCGCAAAATTCCGTGCGGAACTTTATCTGGAATATTCCATCGGCCGATTCTCTTCGATCTCTTACGGTATCAAACCTGATTACTACTGGCAGAGCCGCACCGCGAGCTTCAATTATGACATGCCTCAGTTTGATGACGGGAACTATGTTTCCGATCCTCGTCAGGCGAACAAACAGGCTTCCTTGGAGCATTTCGTAGAGGTTGTTGCTGATATCAACAAGTACTTCTCTTTCAAACCACGTATCGGTATTGAAGAAGACTGGTACCATTCTTCCACGATCGAAGGCATCGAGCCTCGTCACGTGACCAAAGCGTTCTATCAGGTGAGTGTGGGCATTCGTCCGGTTCGTGGCGTTAGCTTCCTGGTGGGCGCGACGAATACAACAGTTCTGAATTCCTATCGCGGTAAAGACATCGCCTTCGGTCAGCCAGAGAACACTCAGTACTTCGTAATGACGAATGCGTTCTTGTTCTAGATTTTAAATTCGTGATGTTCCCCTGTGAGCGGGTTTTTAAACGCCAGCTCACAGGCTTCAAGTTCGATTCTTTCTTCTTCCCAGACTTTCAAAGCTCCATACGCCACATCACCCACAATTGGATGACCTTCTGCTGAAAGCTGCGCACGAATCTGATGCGTGCGCCCGGTGTGAAGTTTGATGCGCGCTTCGCCCAGACCGTTTTCCAGTTTTGAAAACTCAAGAATTTCAAGAAGGCATTCCTGCCACTTGGGTTGCATTTCTTTGCTGACCACTTTCGGGGCGCGCGGGGACGGTTCCATATAATGCTGCAACAATCCGGTGGAAAGATTCTGTCCTTGCACGCGGGCACGATAGATCTTGTTCATCTCGCGCGCGATCAGCAGTTTGTTGAATTCGCTTTGGAATTCGGGCGTCTTTGCATAGACGATCAACCCGCGCGTGGGAACATCCAGCCGGTGAGTCACGTACACGGTTTGATTTAAGGTCTGTTGCAGATACGACTGAAGATTTTCATGCAGATTATCAACGCTGGCGTGAACGGGCAGGCCCGAGATTTTGTTGGCCACCACAAAGTGTTCGTTTTCAAAGACGATACGGGATCTCCATTGACCGTCGTTGGCGGTGAATCGGCGTGGTTTTGTATGGACCCTGATATAGTCGCCAACAGAAACCGAGGAATCTTCTGTCGTGCGCTGATGATTGTGGTAAATGGCACCCAGATGCAGAAGAAATTCAATTTGTTCACGATCAAGTTCCAGATTGCCTAATAATACATCACAAAGCCCACCAGCCTGGGGGCTTAATATATGTCTAACTCCGTATTCAAATCCTCTGGCACTCTGCATATTTCAATCTTCTGTTAGAAACACTCATAGCACGGTGTAGCAAGGGTGTTCAAGTGAGACAGTTTCATCCATAGTAAGGTCCTCAAGGAGAGATGCAGTTTGGAGTTTGCTAACGAGCCAATATTTCAATGGATGTCTCAGTTTGCGTATCAGCCGGGGATGGTTTACGCCGGTTTGATCGCGATGATGGCATTGTCTGCCGTTGGTTTCCCGCTGCCGGAAGAAGTCACCCTTATTAGCGTGGGTATTTTGGCCTTTATGGGTGCCCACCCTGCGCATTTTCCGCCCCCCTATGAGGGCGCTCCCGTCGTCAATGTTCATACCGCCGCCATCATAGCCTTTACGGCCGTCGTGGCCAGTGACACCCTGATCTATGTGATAGGCAGGGTGTTTGGACGAAAGCTTCTTTATCACCCCAGAGTTCACAAGTTCTTCCCTGAGCACATGATGAAACGTGTGGAAGAATGGACTCACAAATACGGCGCCTATGCTTGTGGTATCTTCCGTTTTACTCCGGGTTTGCGTTTCCCAGGTCACTTGGCTTGCGGGATGCTGAGATATCCTGTGTGGAAGTTCCTGGTGATCGACGGTATTGCCGCTTTGATCAGCGTGCCGACCCAGATTTACCTGTTGGCGCATTACGGGGAGCCGATCCTGAAGTACCTGCGTCAGTTCAAACTGGTTCTTTTCGGAATCATCGGTCTTTTAGTTATTTACTTTGTTGCCAAGAAGATCCATCAGCGCTGGTCGACCCGCGCTGCCAGTCGCTAAAAAGAAAAGCCCAGCTCGAAGCTGGGCTTTTTAGTTTTTAATTCATGAACTCAGATTAAGCAGCATTGCTGCCGAAGACCGCTTCCGGAGTCACCTCACAGCACAGGTGCAGACTGACTGGTTTCGAGTGGAATTTAGGCTCGACATCTTTCCAGAAGATTTTCTCATAACCACTTTGCAGGGCAAAGATCTCTTCGCGGATTTTGAACAACAAACCGGCAGGGGAACCCAGCAACCAGTCCATCTGAACAAGATAGAAGGCCTCTTCCAGCTCCATCGGGCTTAAAGATTCGATGAAGTTTTTCGGCAGATTGTCCACCAGGTGGCAGGCATTGTGAGAATACTTATGGAAGGCTTTTTCCATCGGGTTCACTAGCAGTTTTTCAACACGGCTGTCCGGAGTTTTAGGACCCGCAAACGGCTGAGAGAACTTTTTGAAGTTCCAGTACAGCAAAGCATCATTCACCACGTATTCCGCGCGCGGCAGATAGTCCGTGATGGCATCCACTTTAACACCTTCATGGGATGGGTCTTCAACGTGAGCGTTGTGATCCACCGCCACCAGGCTGCGCAGGTTGTACAGGAAGGAATAAAGATACTGAAGCTTGTCGACAAACGGTTTAGAGAAGTTCAAACCGAAGTTGTACATCAACGGCTGCCCCATTTTTGTTTCAAACCAGCTGAAGCTGTCCAGAAGCGGCCACAAAGCCGTCAGGTCCACGCCCCAGGGCTTCAATGCCGTTTCAAAGTGTTCGTTGAAGTTAGCTTCAAACTCGGCACACAGATCCGGATTCACAACGGCGATGTGAGACTGCAATGCACGTACGCGTGGCAAAGAGCGTTCGTAAAGCTCGGTGTGAGGATCCAGGGCCTTCCAGGCTTCGCTCGCAAAATTATAATCCAGGTGGGGAGTTGCCACCGGGCTTTTGATGTAATGATTCAATTTGACCAGAGACAATCCCACCAAGGCGTCAGACATGTACTTGAATGGCTCAGACGCTTTGAATTTATCGTAAGCAGATGGTTGATTCCAGAATTGAACCTTCACAGGTTTCCAGGTGGAACCCTTTTCCATGGTAACGTCAAAACCCAAACGCAAGCTTTTATGCTTCATACATACTCCTACATGTCTGTTGTTATCGGTTGAACTGCGGCCTTGTTCGAGTCCGGGTTTTCGGGATATAACCTAGACCTATGGTTGGATTTGGCTATTGGATCGATGCTCACGGACACCTTGCGGACCTGCGATGGCAGGGACAGGTGGATACTATTATCGATGAAGCCCGCACAAAGGGCATCGCCTTCTTTATGCAAGGGGGCGTGGACCCCGAAGACTGGCAGCGCCAGCGTGAAATCAAAGCGCGCCATCCCCGCCATATCGGTCTTTGCTTTGGACTGCATCCGTATTGGGTGGCGGCTCATGAAGACGATGAATGTGAGCAGGCTCTGGATCTGCTGGCGCAGGCCCTGCCTGAAGCCGATGGTTTGGGGGAGCTTGGCTTGGATTTTCGCCCGCATATCATGAAAGACTCGATGGAGCGCCAGATTGGCGTATTTGAGCAACAGTTGGAACTGGGGCATATCACGGGGAAGCCGTTGGTTCTGCATCTGGTACAGGCTCACGAGGAAGGTCTTAAGATCATGGACGTGTGGGGGCTGCCAAAGCAAAAAGGCATGGTACACTCGTTCAACGGCAGTGCTTATAAGGCGCAGGAGTTCCTGCAAAGGGGCCTTATGCTGTCCGTTGGGGGCCCGGTGTGTCGCCCGGACAATCAGAAGCTGCATCAGGCGGTGCGTGAAGTTCCGCTGGAAATGCTTTTAATTGAAAGTGACAGCCCGGATCAGGGGCCTCCTGCCTATAAAGGCCGCCTAAATCCCCCAGAAAGCATCTGGGAGGTGGCAAGAACTATAGGGGAGCTAAAATCACTTGATCCTCTGGAAATATTAGATATCACTACTGCAAACTTTCGGAGACTTTTTCATGGAAACCACACAATCACCTAATTTGCCTCAACCTCAGGAAACTGAGTACGTTTTGCACCGCCGTTTCGATCGTATGGGTCGTTTGGTGGGTGATGAGGTGATGAAGCGCCTTTTCAACACTCACGTGATGGTGATTGGATTGGGCGGCGTGGGTTCTTGGGCTGCTGAGTCCCTGGCTCGTTCCGGCGTCGGCAAGCTGACCATTATTGATTTTGATGAAATCTGCATCACCAACGCCAATCGCCAGTTGCATGCTTTACAAGGCCTGGTGGGTAAAAAGAAAGCCGAAGTGATGGGCGAACGTCTGCGCAAAATCAATCCGCAGAACAACGTCACGGTGATTCCGGAATTCTACAACGCTGAAAATTCTGAAATGATGTTGTCCCATAAGCCGGACTATATCGTGGATGCTATCGATAACTTGACTGCGAAAACCCACTTGCTGGCGACCTGCCGTGAGCGTGGTATCAAAGTCATCACTTCCGGTGGTTCTGCGGCGAAGATGGATCCACTTCGTATCAAGAAGGCCGATTTGGCCGACACGTATGTTGATCCAATGGCGGCGCAAGTGCGCAAAATGCTGCGCCAGAAATATGATTTCCCGGAAAAGAACTTCGGCATTCCTTGCATCTTCTCTGATGAAACTCCGATTCAGCCGGTAGAGCTGAAATACGACCACGGTCAGGGTTTCAAATGTGTATGCCCTAAAGGTCAGAACGATCTGCACAACTGTGACAGCCGTAACGTGATCTGGGGGACTGCAAGCTATGTGACGGGGGCTTTTGGTTTGGCCATGGCTTCCCACATCGTGAATGAAATCCACGCTCAGGCGCAGAACGAGGCTAAAGCATGATTGTACTTGCCTGGTTCGTTCTGATGACTTTGATTATTCTGTTCAGCTTTGGTTTCCTGGGTGTCACCTTCTGGCACTGGTACAAGGAAGGCAAAGCCAAAAGAAAAGCGGCCGCTACTGCAGCCGCCGCTTCTGTTCAAAACTAACTTCCAACTCAATTATATACTGACACCTGCAGGATCCGGTATCGCGACATTGATACTGGATTTGTCACCGGAAGAATCAAATGGTGTCACCTTCACTGTGTCGCCATTTTGCCATGTGTAGGGCGCGGTGATTTCTAGGGGGCTGGTAAGGCTTGTGCTGGTACCCAGAGTCAGATGCAGAGAGCCTGCTCTATATATTTCCATGCGATATTGATATTGCATTTTCTGCGTCAGACCGATGTGCGAGATGCGCTGGGAAAAACTTCCGGTCTGAGTTCCGCCACCGGCTATTGAGCTGAGATATGTCTTTCCGTTGGAGAAGTAGATGTAGGAACCAGCCCCCGCGGCAGGGATAGCCGTCGGTGAATAAGTCAGATGAATGTTAACAGAAGAATTTGAGCTTCCGCGTGTGCTTGCTGAAATGGGTTGGGTTGAGTCCGATGAACTGTAGCCAGGGTAAATCGTCAAGTCGATGCTGGTCGACCACACACCATTTTCAGGACAGAACAAGGAAGGGTTCTTGACGACCTCGCCGGCCCCAAGGATCACGATCAGATCGCCGGGTTTACAGACGCCGGTCAGCACTGCTGATGTCGTGTTTTCATCATAAATTCCAAACAGCGGTGTGTTGTTCGCTTTGAAGACGGCGGTGAATCCGGCTTGCGAAGATCCCAGATTGACTTCATTTTCAACATTGGCAATCGCCGGAGTCAGGTGTGCTTGCAGCACGCAGCCGGTGGAAAATAGCGCTGTCGTCAGACAGAGCAGAACGTACCGATGGTTCATAAGGCCTCCGGTATATTTTATCGGATTAAATCCGAGGCCTTATTAGAATAACCCGTAAGATTTCCGGGTATTTCGTTCCCAGCAGGTTGGGGAACGACCCAGCTTGAGACATCATGATGATGTCAACAAGACTGGAGTCGTCAGTTCGGGCGATGAAAAATTACGGTCTGTAACGTTCGCAGGCTGAAACGATATCCAGGTCGCTGATATTTTCACAGCGGCCGTTGACTTCAATTCCCCACGCAGCAGGCAGGCCTCTTAGACTTTCGCAGCGAGTGTTGTAGTCTACGGCCGCCACCATGTTTCCAGAACAGGAATCCGAGTTGAAGATTTTCACTGTGCCCGGAGTGCTGGCACCCTTGAAGGCCGCGCACGCCTTGGCTGGTGCCGTGTCGCTGATGTTCTGGCACTTGCCATCGATTTTTACAGCCCAAGCGCTGGAGCCGGTGCTGTCAAAGTTTTCGCACTGAGAACCGGCGCTGATTGCGGCGATCGCATTGCCTGAGCACGAGTCGGAAGTGTAAATGGTCACAGCGCGAGGATCTGCGCCACCCTTGAATGATTCACAGGCTTTCACGGATGATGTGTCCGAGATGTTCAGGCACTGACCGTTGATGCGAACTCCCCAGGTGTCACCGGCAGAAGAAAATCTTTCGCAGCTGGAGGCCGCGCTGACGGTGCCAATCAGGCTGCCAGAACAAGAGTCAGAGCGGAAGAGTTCGACAGAACCATAAGTCGGTGGGGGAGGAGTGGAGCCGCCGGCTCCACCCAGAGCCTGACGCAGAAGTTCTTCAGCGGAATTCAGTCGGTCCGTCACATAGCGCAGGCGTTCTTTTTGATCAGGGCTGGAGACTTGGCCCATGACCAGTCGGGTTTGCTCTTTAGCAACAGAAATTTCATCAAGGCTGCGGCTGACTTTGGAATCGTCGGCGGCCATGGAAACGGTACAACACAGTGACAACAGCAAAATGACAGCGGCGGTTTTGGTAAGCACAGGTATCTCCTTTGTGGTGACAATCAGACGGGCAATAGGTGCCTTACAACCTTTGTGCCAAACCAAAGTGACACCGGGAATCACGCTGGGGGATTCTTGTTTTTTCCCAAACTCCGGCGGTAAAATAGTGGATGGAGGCCTTGTCTATGAAGATCAAGATTCCTTATCAGGACAAAATCACTCTGGGGTATTCACTGGCGCGTTCAGCGGGGTTCGCAGCCCAGCAGTGGACACTGCCTTTTTTTGAATTTATCACCACGGGTGGCAAGAAGCCTCACAAGAACATCGATCCGCACAAGCTGCGCCTGGCGTACCGCGAGCTTTTCCGGCTTTTAAAAAAAGACAGCGAAAATATCGCTCAAGGAATTTACCCGGTGGAGGTTTTAAAACCTGAAACCGTCGCCCGCCACTTCATGCGCTATCCGCGAATCATTTATGATGGGTATTCCATCGCCAAACGCCGCAAGGACAAGTCCGCCCATGACTTTGATGGCGAAGCTGAAAACTTCATGAAGGATCTGCCCGAGTACTATCAGCGAAACTTCCACTTTCAAACCGGAGGCTATCTGACTAGGGAATCCGCCGAACTGTACGAGCATCAGGTTGAAATCCTGTTCTCGGGTTCTGCCGATGCCATGAGACGCCTGATTATCCCCTTGGCAAAACAGACTCACCCTGGTGACGGCGCTGGTCTGCATTTTTTGGAAGTCGGAGCGGGAACGGGGCGCCTGACAAGATTCATGAAGCTTGCATACCCAAAGGCCAAGATCACAGTGTTGGATTTAAGTTATCCGTACTTGAAAAAAGCCCAGGATAATCTGCATGAATTTGACCGCCTGGATTTTGTGCAAGGGGCGGCGGAAGAGCTGCCGTTCCAGGATGCCAGGTTTGATCTGGTTTATTCCTGCTTTATGTTCCATGAACTGCCTCATGAAATCCGTCGTCGTGTGATTGCCGAAGGCTTCCGCGTGTTGAAACCGGGCGGGGCCTATGGGCTGGTGGATTCCCTGCAGGCAGAGGACACTCACGAATTTGAGTGGGCTTTGGAGCAATTCCCCGTGGATTTCCATGAGCCGTTTTACAAAAACTACACCCAAAATCCGATGGAAGGCCTCATGATCGCGGCCGGTTTTGAGGGGCTGCATAAGGATCAGGGATTTTTTGCCAAAGCCCTTTTGGCGCGTAAACCCTCAGAGTAGTGTCGTTTTTTTGAATTGATGTTTTCAAATCCCGGAAACGGGGTAACACTCCAAAAGGACTCAAGTTTTTAGACTTGTGTTTTGCTTTGTTTCTGGTAGTTTCCTTGCCACTTGAATAAAGCTACAAGGAGAACTCATGGGTCCAATTACTCAGTTTATCGATCATCACTACCGTCACTTCAACGCCGCTGCATTGAAAGATGCTGCTAAAGGCTACAAACTTCACATGGATAACGGTGGCCAGATGCTGGTGACTTTGGCAGGTGCCATGTCTACAGCGGAACTGGGTCTTTCTTTGGCTGAAATGATCCGCATGGGTAAAGTTCACGCGATCTCTTGCACAGGTGCGAACCTTGAAGAAGACGTGTTCAACCTGGTTGCTCACGATCATTACGTGCGCATCCCGAACTATCGTGATCTGACTCCGGCTGACGAGCAAAAATTGCTTGAGAAGCACTTGAACCGTGTTACTGACACGTGCATCCCTGAAGAAGAAGCTATCCGTCGTATCGAGAACGTGGTTTTGGAATACTGGCAGGATGCTGACTCCAAAGGTGAGTCTTACTTCCCGCACGAATTCATGTACAAAATCCTTCTTTCCGGCAAATTGAACCAGTACTACCAGATCGATCCAAAAAATTCCTGGTTGCTGGCGGCTGCTGAAAAGAACCTTCCAATGGTTGTTCCAGGCTGGGAAGACTCCACTTTGGGTAACATCTTCACTGGTCACATCATCAAAGGTGACATCAAAAAATCCACCACTGTTAAAGGTGGTATCGAGTACATGAAAACCTGGGCTGAGTGGTACATGAGTGCTTCCAAAAAAGCACCAGTGGGCTTCTTCCAGATCGGTGGCGGTATCGCCGGCGACTTCCCAATCTGTGTTGTTCCAATGCTGGAACAGGATTTGGGTCACGAAGACATTCCATTGTGGAGCTACTTCGCTCAGATCTCTGATTCTACAACTTCTTACGGTTCATACTCTGGTGCGATTCCGAACGAAAAAATCACCTGGGGTAAACTGGCTCCGACAACTCCTAGCTACATCGTTGAATCCGATGCAACTATCGTTGCGCCTCTGATCTTCGCTTATGTAATGGGTAAGTAGTTTGCAGAGATTAAAAATTAGAAATTGGGGATTGGAAAATCTCTGAAATCAAAGAAAAGGGCACCGGAAGCGGCGCCCTTTTTCTTTTTTAGCGAACGAATTCGATTTCCAGACGGCCGCGGCTGCCGATGATGTTCGGGCTGGAGATATCCAGAATCAGGCTGCGCACATCCAGGGTTTCAGAGTATCTCTGGCCGAAGTGGCGATCAAAGGTGTAGTGACCCAGATCAAACTCCACGGTTTCACCGGCTCTCATTTTATAGATATAATTCATGGTCACGCGCTCTTCGCTTTGGGCGATGACTCGAGGAGTGTTTTCAAAGACAACTTGTCCTTCCACGCAGCGGATGATGATCTTGCGGTAAGAACCCCAGACATCCAGCGTGTGGCGGCTGGCGCCGAATTTGTCGGCCTTCACTGTGCGAACTTCATTGGGGATAACGGGGGCGGGTTTGACCGGGTGTCGGGCGATGTATTCATCCGTCAAGGCGATCAGCTCATCACTAAGAGCCAGCATTTCATCCGTGCTCTGTGCCTGTTCCATGCGGGCCTGCAGGTCGGCGATACGTTGTTCCAGTGTGCCTTCACTTTGTGCAAAAGCTGTGGCTTGAAGAAAGATTCCAAGGATCAATGTGAAAATGATGGTTTTCATTTTTTTGCCCCTCCCAGTGGCGAAGAGGATTTATTGCAACTGCGGGGCCAGCCTTTCAGGGGACAGAATGGCTCCATACATGGCGGCGGGTAGTCATGGCTTGCAATAAGGACTGCAAAGAGAAAGCATAGTCCCATGAAAATTGAACAGCTTTGCATCTATCCTCTGAAATCCGCTCGTGCGCAAAAGATCAACCAGATGACCATGACCCATGAGGGGCCGGTTGGGGATCGTCAGTGGATGCTGGTGGATGAAAACGGTAAATTTATTTCCCAGCGCACGCTTCCAAAGCTTGCGACTGTCGAGGTGTTTTATGAAGACACCGCCCTGACCGTTGGATTTCAAAAGATGTTCTTTAAAATTTCCACCAACAATTCTTTCAAACGTCAGGTCAAGGTGCAGGTCTGGAACGACACCTTTGAAGCGGCTTTAGAGCCGGACTTGTATTCCCAGGCCCTGTCCCAGTATCTGGGGGTGAACTGCCGTCTGGTGCGCTATGCACCGTATTCCCAGCGCCGTGTGCTTTCTACTGACAAGGCATGGAAACCGGAAGTGCGCTTTGCTGACGGCAGACCTGTTCAGTTGATCAACACCAAAAGTCTGGATGAACTGAATTCTCGACTGGAAACCCCGGTCACCATGGATCGCTTCCGCGGCAACATCATTTATTCCGGCAACGTTCCGTTCGAGGAAGACAAATGGAAAAAGATCCGCATCGGGGACGTGGTGTTTTCGCAACCCAAGCGCTGTTCGCGCTGCACGATCACCACGATTGATCAGGCGACAGGTGTTGCCAACGGGCCTGAGCCTTTGAAAACCCTGGCTGGCTATCGTCGCGAGGGAACTTCCGTATTTTTCGGTACGTTGTGGATTCCGGAAAACACCGGCGTGATTAAGCTGGGTGATGCTCTGGACGTGCTGGAGTAGCTCATTTATTTGCGTTTAAGCTGTTGAATGACCTGATCCAGAGTGCTTAGAAACTTTGAACGGTCCTTTTTGTCCATGGGTGCCGGACCGCCGCGAACTTCTCCCATATGTCTTAGATTTTGCATTAGTTCGCGGGTGGCAACGGCAGAGCCGATGCTGTCTTCGGTGAATTCGATACCTTTGATTCCTATGACTCGAACCTGTTTTTTTACGCATCTTTCAGCTAACAGGATGTCGGCGGTAATGACGATATCACCGGCTTGCGTGTGTTCTACGATCCAATCGTCGGCGGCATCAAAGTCGCTCGAGGCCACAATCATTTCGATGCGGGAATCTTGCGGGACGTTGAGGTATTTGTTGGCGACGACGAAGACCTTCAGTTGATAGCGCTCAGCCACTTTGTAGGTTTCTTCTTTAACTGGGCATCCGTCAGCATCAATAAATATATTCAGCATCACTGAAGTTTCAGACCAAAAATGAACCCGGTCAAGGCAGTAGAACGTGACACTTCTGGGGCACTGCCAATTTCTTAACCATATCAGATCTTATAAAACACAAAACCCGCCGGGTCCAAACTGTGCAGCTAGATCCCTGAATTATCTAATTTAAGGGTGTATCATGTTGAGACAGTTGCGTTTCTTGATATTATTCATACTGATCCTTGGTCGCTTTGCCTGGGCGGTGACGCCTGAGAAAGTCGGCTTGCATCTGTCTTTTGAAGAAAGACTGGCGCTGACCTATGCCCTGATGGCCCAAGGGGAAACGGCCGACAACAAAGAACAGATTCTGGAAAGAGCCAAAAACTATTTCTCTTCCGTTTATCAGGCAGAAGTTGAAACCGTTAAAGTGCGCAATTTCGATGAATTCCTGAAACTTCATAAAGGCGAATGGCCCAACACCCATAGCGTGTCTTTGGATCTGGAAATGATCGAAGCCCGTGGTGCCAAAGCCATGCGCACCTATACTTCCGACAGCGCGCGCGTGCAAAAGCAGATTGAAACCTATCTTGAATGGCAGCAGCAAAAACTGAAGGACATGGTTCCTCAGGACCAGCTTGAACAAAAGATGCCGATGGAAGCCCTGGCGGCCCAGGTGATGGCTCTGGCGCAAAACCCGGAAGGCCAGAAGCTGGCTGAAGGCTGGGTTTTGGCTGAAAGTGATGCTCTGTTAACTGAAAAGATGAAAGAACTGGATCGCGTGGGTGAAAAGATCGCAGAATCCAAGCTGGGTCAGCAGCAGGATGCGACGATGAAGATCTTCCTGCAGACGATGTTCAGCGAATATTTCAGACGTCTAAGCCCGGCTTCAAAAAAGCTGATCGTGTCTTCTTATTTGGGCAGTGATCTGAATATGCCGGAAATGAAAAAGTTTGAACTGATGGTTCAAAACAGCGGTCCGCAACTGCAAAAGCTGCTTCAGGTGGTGGCTCGTCAGGCGGATCTGGGGCCAGACATGGTTGAGGTCTTCCGCGGCCTTGAAAACTCGGTGCGCCCGGTACCGTGGTCTCAGGTGGAAAAGCTTTTGAATTCTGAAAACGGCAATTACAAGTTCAACTATTTTGAAAGAAAACCCCTGGGTGTCGGAACGATGGCTCAGGTTCACCGTGCGAAGGTTGTTATTGATGGCGAGCGCCGCGACGTGGTTGTTCGTTTCATCAAGCCCGGCATCGCAGACCGTGTGGAAGAAGACAAACGCATCCTGATGGATGTGGCTGAAATTCTGGATTCCAACCCAGAATTCCGTAAAACGGGTGCTCCGAAACTGACTCCGGTGGTGCAGGATATCACCGACACTGTTTTGGCAGAACTAAGTCAGGAAGATACAGTGGCTCGCCAAAAGCTTGCAGCGACTCGCTATGAAAAAATGGCGTTCATGAACACGCCAGACTATAAAAACGAAATCCAGTTCCATGTGCCGAAGATTTATGACGGTAAAAAAGGCTCTAAGTTCATGGTGCAAGAACTGGTCATCGGAAAAAAGCTGGATAAAGAAGTCGCGATTTACAAGGACATTGCGCCTGACATGAAACGTGTGATCATCGAACAAATGGCCCGCGTCTGGGCTCAGGAAGTGATGTTTGGCGGCGGATTCTATCATTCGGATCTGCACCAGGGGAACTTCATGATCCAGGTGACCGAGCCTAAAATCATCGTCAACATTCTGGATTACGGAATGGGCGGAGTGATCAGCCGTGATATGCAGACGCAAGTCATGCTGTTGGGCGCAGGGACTGAATTGTTAAACTCTGAAACCATGGCTCGTGCTTTCTGGAATATCGCTGACAAGCAGAAAAGCACAATCACGCAAAGCCGTCTTCAGTTCATGATCGAGGCCAAGATGCACAACATCCGCCACGGGTATGAACAGCCACTGACAATGGAAATGTGGACTGCCTGGGTGATGGATCTGGGGCTTCGTCTGCCGTATGAGTTCGTCAGTCTGAACCGCGGTATCGTGATCGTGAATAAACTGCTGACGGATGCTGGCAGCACGATGTCCATCAGCTCTTTGATGAAGAGTATGGCCGTTAAAAACCCGGCACGCGTTTACAAGGCTTTGGCGATTGAGGGCAAGATCTCTCACAAAGAGCTTGTGAAGCTTGGATGGATTGAAATGAAAGACATGCTGGGTCTTTCGCCAAAGGTGATCCCGGCAAAAGCGGCGACACCGGCGGCGGTTATTCGCTGTGAAATGGTGTTCAACTAGGGACTGCGCTTCGACAGTCCCTTAATTAATACTTTGAAATCGTCATTGAATTTGTTTGTTGTTGTTCCCCGCTCCTGATCAAAATGAGGAAAAATCAGGAGGGGAACGTTCATGGCTACAGCTATTGTCAAAGATGCGGGCAAAGCCGTCTTCGATAAAAGTAAAATTTGGAAAGTCATTGGGGCGTCCAGCGCCGGAACTCTGATTGAGTGGTATGACTTTTATATCTTCGGAAGTCTTGCCACCATTATCTCTGCTCAATTTTTCCCTAAAGGTCATGAAACAGTGGCGTTGCTAAGTACGTTGGCAACGTTCGCCACGGGCTTTATTGTTCGTCCTTTTGGTGCGTTAGTGTTTGGCCGGGTGGGAGACGTGGTCGGACGTAAGTACGCCTTTATGGTCACGTTGCTGATTATGGGTCTTGCGACCACGGCAATTGGTCTTTTGCCGGGCTATGAAACAATTGGGATTCTGGCGCCGATTCTGTTATTGGTTCTGCGCTTGCTGCAAGGCTTGGCATTAGGAGGCGAATACGGTGGGGCGGCCACCTACGTGGCTGAACACAGCCCTGATGGCAAGCGGGGCTTTTATACATCCTTTATTCAGACCACCGCGACCCTGGGACTGTTTGTTTCCCTGGGCGTGATTCTGCTGACCCGTCTGACGATGGGTGAGGACGCCTTTAAGGAATGGGGCTGGCGGATTCCATTCCTGCTGTCGGTGGTTCTGGTTTTGGTGTCTTATTTAATACGCCGAAAGATGCAGGAATCCCCGGTGTTCATTCAGATGAAGGCCGAAGGCAAATCCTCGAAAAGTCCATTGCGGGACAGTTTTCTGCATCCTGAAAATCGCCGTCTGGTTATTTTGGCATTGCTGGGGGCCACGGCCGGGCAGGGAGTTGTCTGGTACACCGGTCAGTTCTATGCTCTTTATTATTTGCAGACAGTTTTGAAGGTCGATTTCGTCGTGGCCAATCAGATCATCGCGGTGGCGTTGTTGTTTGCAACTCCGTTCTTTGTGGTGTTCGGCGGGCTGTCTGATAAAATCGGGCGCAAGAATATCATGATGGCGGGGTGTCTGATCGCGGCGCTGACGTACTATCCGATCTATCAGGCGATGGAACGTTATTCTGGCTGGAACCCGGCAGATCCATTGGCGACGGCAGTGAATCCCAACGTCGTGATGTTGACTCTGTTGGTATTTATTCAGGTCATCTATGTGACGATGGTGTATGGACCGATCGCCGCCTTCCTGGTCGAACTTTTCCCGACACAAATTCGCTATACTTCGATGTCTCTTCCATATCATATCGGGAATGGGGTGTTCGGAGGCTTGGTTCCGTTCATCGGAACGGCGATTGTGGCTTCTACCGGGAACCACTTCGCCGGCTTAATATATCCGATATCCATTGCGCTGATGACTTTCGCCATTGGTATGATCTTTATCAAAGAAGACCGGAACGTTCGTTGGCACTAACTGGACGCAGATTCTCAATTTGATACTCAGGTCGCTTTCCACAATCTCCGATAAGATAAACATGCACGTTGGTAGGCGGGAAGTGACCGAAATTCTAAAGAAAACCAAAGCAGCAGCCAGTCTGCTGCTTTTGTCTATTTTGATTTTGGGCTGTACCGAACGCACGCTGCAAATGGACTTCTTAAACAAAGCCATCAACGGCAAGGGCGAGTTCACGATCGACAATCTTACGGGAACGGGATCTTTCGAGTTGGGAGCTTCAGCCGACGGGGTGGATCTTAGCATCACCTGTGACCGCTCCATTGAAAAGATCGAAGCCGAAAATCCACAAACCAAGGTGTGGCGTGATGTCACGGAGCTTGCGACAGGGGCAAAGGTCGACTGTGCCAATGCCGGTAAAGCCACTTTCAAACTGCCGTTAGAACATATCTTCCCTTATGAAACACCCACCGTTGCCGGGGATGCCGCTCACGATTTCCAGATCCGCTGGTATGTGAAGAATCTTGAAGGGGAGACGTTTGTTTTCAACAAGACCCTTTCACTGATAATTTTTGCTCCGGGTGTCAGTTTGACCGCGGAAAGTATTAACACATTGAAGCTGGGCAATCAAAATTACGAAATCAGCGGCACCTGTGAAATCGACGGTGGCGTGGTGAATTTGACCGGACCCTTCGATGGCGGACCACAAAGTGCGAATTGTTCTGGCGGTGTTTTTTCTGCAGCGGTGACTCTGAAAAGTAATTTGGGTGATGGTGTGACCAATATTTCGGTCAACCACATGTCCACGGGCGCTTACCGGGTTTTTGGTTTCGAGCAGAAAGAGGTTTTGGTTGATTTGACGGCTCCGGAGGTGGAGATCACGTCACCAGTCAATAACACCAAGTTCACCCAATCAACTATCAACGCTGACAACACTATCACGGTGCAAGGAACATGTTCTGAAGATTTAATGCCGGTTTCGGTGCAGCTGGATTCAGTTGTACGCGAAGTGACCTGTTCGGCGGTGAGAACTTTTACAGTTGATTTCCTGGCTGGCAATGGATTCCCAACGATCCGTGCTTCCCAGTTCGATCGGGCAGGCAATCAGGGGATGTCTAATCTGGTGAATGTTATCGTGGACCTTGTTGGTCCTGGCGCCTTCACAATCACCGGTGTTCGCACGACGGCGGGTGCTGATGTGACAGCAGATGCATTCCTTCGCGACAAGGGTGCTGTGGTCGATCTGACGATGCCATCAGATTTCAATCAGTTCGAGGCCTATATTAAAGACAGCAGTGGTGCCACCACGTTGTGTGATAAAACTGTGGCGGCTTCGGCTATTGATTTCTCTGCCTGCGTGCTTCAGCAGAACTCAACTTATAAGATTTATGTCTTTGCGGTTGATGCCAATGGTAACAAGACGGCGGCGTCAAATACCGGATTTGCATTCACAACGGATTTCCCGGTTCCGCAAATCACCCGGGTCTATGCGACAGTTCCCGGGGCTCATTACGGCAACTCCACCACGATCAGTCTTCGTGTCGAGTATGATCGTGAACTGAAGGTCATTGGTGGGAACCTGCCCAGCATGGTTCTGAATACCGGAGTCCTTGTGATGGCGGCTTCGCTGCAGGGGGACCAGCGAACACTGCAATTCAACTATGTGGTGTTTGCCGGAAACTATGCTTACCCTCTGGGGGTGACATCCACGAGCCTTAGTAACTGTGCAGGGTGTCTTGTCGACAATGCCAACCCAGTTGTGCAGGCTTCTATGACGTTGCCGGCTGATACGGGTGCCAACGGCCTTAAAGCATCCAACGTGAAAGTCGACGCCCAGGGGCCGGACGTTGCTCCGTCGTTTACATTGGGGGCTGTTGCTCCGCTGTACACGGAATCACCCCTTGTGAATTTCACCTTCCCCTCGGATCCGGATGTGTTGACGGCGGAACTTCGCCTGCAGCAGCAGTCCAACGGGGCCGTCATTCGCGACTGGGTTGAGGTGACAAGTCCGGTGAAATTCTCTTCATTGTCGACAGCTTTGCAGCCCGGTCTGACTTATTCCATGAGTCTGCGTCTGAAAGACCCAATGGGGAACTATAGCAGCACTTTGACAAATAGCTTTGTGGCTTTCTCGTGCCCGGCGGAATTTGTCTATGTTCATAATGCCGGTATTGTAGCGAATCCGTTCTGTATCGGTCAGTATGAAGCTAAGAACGACGGTTCCGCGCGCCCGCGCTTTATTGCTGATCTTGTACCTGAAAGTCTAAGCAATATGGGTTCCGTTTCGCGCTGTACTTCATTGGGGGCAGGCTATGATCTGGTCACCAATGCCGAATGGCGTGCGGTGGCCGATCTGATTGCGAAGCAGGCAGGAAACTGGGCCAGCGGGATTTATGGCTCAGGACTTTTGCATCGCGGGAACAATCAGACCGGGTCTCCAGTGTCTGCCACGGGTGGGGACGTCTGCGCGCCGAATACGGCTATTTGTGCGAGCAATGCTTTAAGAAGAACTCACACGCTTCCTTACGGTCAGACTATCTGGGATTTCGCGGGTAATGCCATGGAAGCGATCAAAGACACCAATAGTGTCATCTACAGCCCGGCCTATGTGTATCCAGCCCAGAACACTGGTGATGCCCTGAATCTGGCATTTGGTACAACGGCCGTGACTTGCAGTGGAGTCGGTGGACCAGAGTACTGTGGTTTTGGTAAGATTGATTTCAGCAATTCGGCGGTGACGGGTGTCTGGCGTGGTGGCGGAACTGGGGATGGCAATTCCGCCGGGATCTTTAGCGCCAAGCGTGCGGCGGATGTGACAGCGGTTCTGACCAACAGCGGATATCGCTGCGTTTATCATCCTTAATTAAAATCTAATTCTTCAGAAAGCGTTTGCTCAGGATGTGGAATCTCCACGTCAGCAGAATTGAAGCAAAGATCAATCCCACCAATAGGCCAATCCAGATTCCCACCGGACCCACGCCCAAATGGAATGCCAGCAGGTATCCACCCGGAAGACCCATCACCCAGTACGCAAAGAATGCGATGATGCTGGGCCATTGGGTGTCGCTCATGCCACGCAAAGCACCGATGGCAACGGCCTGAATACCGTCAAAGATTTCAAAGATCGCAACCACGATAAAGAATTTTGCCGCCCACGCGATCACGTCCTGGTCGGTCACGTAGAACGTCGGGAACCATTCACGCAGAAAGAAAAAGCCCAGAGCACAAAGGGTCATGTAGGCAGCCCCCAGCTTGATCGCGGTGAACCCTGCAAAACGGGCCAGTGAATAATCCCCACGGCCCAGTTCATAGCCTACGCGAATGCTGGCAGCAATGCCGATACCCAAAGTGATCAGGAAGCTTGTGCTGGCAAGACTGATGGTGATCTGGTGCGCAGCCAAAGGTGTTGCGCCAAACCAGCCCATCATTACCGCCGCTGCGGAAAACGCGCCGACTTCAAACAAATAGGTAAGGCCGTTGGGAATTCCCAGGCGAATCATATTTTTCAGCAGGTGATGGTCAAAGCGATGAACCCAGCGTTCGACCAGGTACTTTTTAAAGTGCGGATGAACGTGAACATAAGTGATCATCATCATTGCCATCAGGCAGCGGGCGATCAAAGTGGCCCATGCGGCTCCGTTTAGTCCCAGTTTTGGGAGACCATACAGACCGTGGATCAGAACCCAGTTTCCGGTAATGTTAAAGACAACGCCAAAGATCATCACGTACATGGCTACTTTGGTTTTGCCGATACCGTCGGTGAACTGTTTGTAGGACTGATAAAGCAAGCTTGGCAGAACCGACCAGATGGTGATTTCAAAGAAGCCCGAGCCCATTTCCAGAACTTCGGAAGTCTGGCCAAAGACACTCAAACGGGGCAGTAGCAAATACAGCAAACCGATAACAAAGGCACTGATAGCCAGGGCCACCACCACACTATGGCGAAGCAAAACCCCGCCATAAGGATAATTTTCCTGTCCCTGCATGCGCGCAAACAGCGCCGTCACCGGAGCCAGCATCCCCAGACCGAAAATCAGAAACACGATAAAGACACTGCCGGCAAATGCGGAAGCTCCCAAGGCCACTGACCCCAAGGCGCCTACCATGATCGTGTCAGCCAAAGTGATCAGATTCTGACCGACTTGACCAACGACGATAGGTCCGGACAAGCGGGCCAGCATTTTGCTTTCGTGGATAAATTTAGACTGAGACAACTTCGATGATCTCCGGGAACAGTTCCTTCATGCGAACCTCGATACCCTCTTTCAGGGTGACCGTGGAACTTGGGCAACCGGAGCACGCGCCTTTCATGTGAATGTAAAGCACGTTGTTTTCGTATTTATGGAAGACAATGTCGCCGCCATCAAGCGCCACCACCGGGCGGATTTCGCGGTTCAGAACCGATTTGATATTGCGAGCCATCGGGCTGTCGTTTTCGTTGTCCTCTTCAGCTTCAACGAAAGTCACAACCACCGGTTCATCGCGATCCATGTGTTCCTGGATCAGGCCGGTCAGCGGGTGAGCCAAAAGCTCCCAGTCCACCCAGTCCTGCTTGGTCACGGTGATGAAGTCCGGGCCCACGTAAACAGAGCTGGTCCAAGGGAAGCCGAAGATTTTGGCAGCCAATGGCGAACGTTCAGCATCCTGAACGGTAGGGCAGTCAAAGCCCTGATCCGTGACCTTTTTGTGAAGCAAAAACTTCATCGTGGCTGGATTCGGGGTTGGTTCGAAGCTGACAGGCATTTTTTCACTGGTATTCATACAGACCTCACAGGGACAACGAACATTATACCACAGCATGTTTTCTGCCAAGCGTGTTAATCCGCGAGACGCGCTTGATTATATCCGGAAAACTCAATAAATTTACCCCGCTAATGTGAGCCCAGAAGACAAGTGGCTCGCGAATTTGAGTTTTCTTCATAGGTTATAGGAGATCTAGATGACGCCAAGAGTTAGAGAGATTTTGAGCTGGTACGGAGCTGACAATCCAGGGGTATTGACGAACCTGGCTCGTATGTTGAACCACGGTAAATTGGCTGGCACCGGTAAATTGGTGATTCTGCCTGTGGATCAGGGCTTCGAACATGGACCTGCTCGCTCTTTCGCGAAAAATCCAGATGGCTATGACCCGGCTTACCACGTAGAGCTGGCTATCGAATCCGGTTGCAGTGCTTACGCGGCTCCACTGGGCGCGATCGAAGCTATCGCCCGTGACTATGCGGGTGAAATTCCGTTGATTCTGAAAATCAACAACTCGGATTCTCTTTATGCCAACAAGGCTCCGATCTCTGCGATGACGTCTTATATCGACGACGCTTTGAGACTGGGTTGCGTGGGTATTGGTTTCACAATCTATCCAGGTTCTGCAGAACGCAAACATCAGTATGAAGAAATCGCTCAGGCGGCACGCGCGGCTAAAGAAGCCGGTCTTGCGGTGATCATCTGGTCTTACCCTCGTGGTGAGCAGCTTTCCAAAGAAGGCGAAACTGGCATCGATGTGATCGCATACGCGGCTCATATCGCGGCTCAGCTGGGCGCGCACATCATCAAAGTTAAACCTTCCTCTGCACACCTTGAACAGGCAGCAGCGAAAAAAGTTTACGAAGAACAGGGCATCAAAGTGTCCTCTCAAGTGGACCGCACTCGTCACATCGTTCAGTCCTGCTTCAACGGCAAACGCATCGTGATCTTCTCTGGTGGCGAAGCGAAAAGCACAGAAGATCTGTTGAAGGAAGTGGGCGAGCTGGCACAAGGTGGCGCATTCGGTTCCATCATGGGCCGCAATGCCTTCCAGCGTCCGAAAAAAGAAGCTCTGGAACTTTTGCACAAAGTAATGGAAGCCTTCGCAGGTAAAAAACTATAGGCGCTGCGCGCACAGAGTGCAGGGCCCAAAGGGCCCGTAACTGGAGTAGATATGAGCATCAATGAAAATCCGCTAAGAGCGGAGAAACGTAAAAAACTTCATGCCCTTCGCGAGAAAGGCATCAACCCGTATCCCTACGTCTTTGAAAACAAGGCGAAGATCTCTGAAGTGGTGGCTGAACATTCTGCCACTTTGCAGGCGGGTGAAAAGAAGCCGGAATTCTCTTACCGTATTGCAGGTCGCCTGATGACCCTTCGTATGATGGGTAAGGCTTCTTTCTTCAATATTCAGGATCAGACCGGCACAGTGCAAGTGTACGTGAAAGTGGAAGAGCTTTCTGAACAGGACCGCGCGGCTTTTGAACTGGTGGATCTGGGTGACATCGTCGGTATCGACGGTTTCGTCTTCAAATCCCAAAAAGGTGAATTCTCCATTTACGCAAAATCTTTCCAGATTCTGACGAAAACCATCGAACCTTTGCCGGAAAAATTCCACGGCGTTCAGGATATCGAAATCAAGTATCGTCACAGACATTTGGATTTGATGACCGATGCGGATTCCCGCAAGGTGTTTGAAACACGCTCCAAGATCATCAAAGAAGTTCGTCGCTTCCTTGATGACCGTGGTTTTATGGAAGTGGAAACTCCAACTTTGCAGCCGGTTTACGGCGGTGCTGCGGCGACTCCGTTCACCACGCACCACAAAGCTTTGGACATGAAACTTTACATGCGTATCTCGCCGGAACTTTATCTGAAACGCCTGATCGTGGGTGGTTTTGAGAAAGTTTACGAAATCAGCAAAAACTTCCGTAACGAAGGTATCGACCGCACTCACAACCCGGAATTCGCGTTGCTTGAGTTCTACGAGGCCTACACGGACTACAACTATCAGATGAAACAGTTCGAAGAACTGATCTCTTCTTTGGCTTTGAAAATCACCGGCAGCATGAAGGTGACTTATCAGGGTAAAGAGCTTGATTTCACTCCTCCGTGGAGACGTCTGACGGTTCATGACGGTGTTAAAGAATACGCGGGCATTGATCCGGACAAGGCAACAGATCAAGAGATCTTCCAGGCCATCCGCAAAAACGGTGGCGATATCGATGAGCCGGGTAAACGCGGCGAAATGATCATGGAACTGTTTGAACTGACGGCCGAACAGCACCTGGTGCAGCCGACATTCGTGATGGATCACCCGGTGGAGATTTCTCCGCTGACGAAGATTCACCGTCGCGACAGCCGACTGGTTGAGCGTTTCGAGCCGTTCGCAGCCTGCATGGAAATCGGGAACGCTTACTCTGAGCTGAATGATCCGGAAGACCAGTTGGCGCGCCTGAAAGACCAGGAAGCCAACCGTGCGAAGGACGAAGAAGCTCACCCGATGGACGAAGACTTCCTGCTGGCGATCGACGCTGGTATGCCGCCGACAGGGGGCGTGGGAATCGGTATCGAGCGTATCGTGATGCTGCTGACAGATCGTCCAAGTATCCGCGATATCATCTTCTTCCCGACGATGAGAATCACAAAATAGTGTCTAAAAGGGGAGCGCAAGCTCCCTTTTGTTTTTCAGGGGTTTGTTATGAAGTTTGTTTTGATTGCGGCGCTGGTGGTTTTGAGTGCGTGTCAGATGAAGCCGACGAAGGTGACTGTGCAGGAACCGGTGATGGGTGAAAATGTCACGGCTGAACAGTTGATCAAAGGTAAGACGGCAATTTTGGATGCTCGTCCGGCGTTTGAGTTTAACTTGGCGCATGTGCCGGGCTCTATCAATGTTCGTTGGGAGGACTTTTCTCAAGCCAATCCCAAATCCCGTGGTCTGTTGCAAAATGATCTGTTTGCGATTGCTCGCAGGCTGGCCCTTGTGGGTGTAGATCCGTCAACTCCTGTCGTGGTGCTGGGTAAAGGGGCACAAGGGGCCGGTGAAGAAGGCCGTGTGGCGTGGACGTTGAAAGTGCTGGGCGTGAAAAACGTCTATACTTTGGTTCACACTTCTTACCGTGAAATGAATACGAATCCCAACCGTGAAGCGCCTCTGGTTCGGAACAAGCCTTACTGGAAACCCGAAGTGGCAGAAAACCTTGATACAACTTGGAAAGTGTTCAAGGCGGACGTTACACAAAATGAAAAGCCGGTGATCGTGCTGGATGTGCGCTCCGGTCAGGAGTTCGCATTGCGCAATCTTTCCACGGAAAAATCCGTGAAAGCGCCGGTGGTGAACTTTGAGTGGCGTGAGTTCTTTGACGACAAAGGTCTTCCGTCTAAAAAGATCGAGCGCGCGCTTTATGAAAAGAACATTTCTAAAGACAGCCGTATACTGGTTGTCAGCAATCACGGTGTGCGTTCCGGTGCGGTGGTGTATGCTTTGAATTTCCTGGGCTATAAAAATGCCACAAACTTTGCCGGGGGCTATGAACAATGGAAGTAAACCCGCAGGAACTGATTCAGATTCTGAAGGACAAGATCACTCTGTACGAGCATCTTGGCATCGAAGTAAAAGAAATCAGTTCCTCGCGTGTGCATTTTCGGGTGTCTCTGGATAAAAGTAAAAACCACAAAGGCACAGCCTTTGGCGGCAGTCTGTATGCTTCGGCGGTTCTGGCGGCCTATGCATTGGCTTTGGCAGGGCTTAAACAACGTCATCTTGATACCGAAAACATCGTTATAGCCAAGGGCGAGATCCAGTATCTGCGCCCGGTCGAAACTGATTTCGATATCGTCAGTGAGTTTCCGACAGATGATGATGAAGAGGCGTTCTATCAGGAGCTGCTTTCCAAAAAACGCGTTCGCGGCAAAATCCGCTCTCAGATACTGGGTGACGGCGGTTCTTTAAAGGCTTCCTTGGTCGGCGATTTTGTCGTCAAGTTGTGAGCCAGAATCTCTAAAATTTCAGCCTTTTTGACTGGCTTCACCGCATAGGAATCACATCCACTGCTGACGGCGCGTTGCAGGTCTTCCACCACCGCAGTCGCTGTCAGGGCGATGATCGGTGTGTGTGGAAGTTTGTTCATTTTCTCGTAATATCTGATCAGTTCCGTGGACTTGTATCCGGTCATGATGGGCATTTGCATGTCCATAAAGACCAGGTCGTATTTACGTTCTTTGAATTTTTCAAAGGCCTCCTGACCATTGACGGCTTCGTCACAGTCAAAGGGCAGGCTTTTAAGATAATGAATCATCAGGACGCGGTTGTCTTCAGAATCATCCACCAAAAGCAGACGGAAGCGTTTGTCGGCCGGAAGCTGGTTCCAAACCATGGCGGGCTTGGTCTTTTTCTCGATGTTGCTGCTAAAGTCCGGACGGTGCGGAAGTAAAATTTTGAAAGTAGTGCCGCGACCCGCAAGGCTTTTCATTTCCAGGGTGCCACCCATGATTTCAACCAGGTTTTTGGAAATCACAAGGCCCAGGCCTGTGCCGCCATATTTTCGGTTGATCGTCGGGTCCCCTTGGAAGAACGGCGAAAACAGTTTGGATTGTTTGTCGCGCGGAATACCAATGCCGGTGTCCTGCACCTCGATCAGCAGCTGTTCGGGGGATTCTTTGGTCAGATCGACTTTCACTTTGACGTGACCTTCGGTGGTGAATTTCAGGGCGTTACCAATCAGGTTGAATAAAACCTGACGAAGGCGGGTGGGGTCACCCCATTGCAAGGCTGGGACATCGTTGGATACCTGCAGCTCAAAGTGCAGGCCTTGTTCTTCGGCTTTGATTTGCAGGATTTCAAAAACACTGCGAATGGTGCTGTGAATGTTGTAGCTGACGTTTTCCACCGTGAGGGCTTTGGCTTCAATCTTTGAGAAATCCAAAAGGTCGTTGATCAGGGCCTTGAGGTTTTCCCCGGCGTGGCTGAATAAAGTTAAATATCTTTCCTGATCTTTTGAAAGTTGGGTTTCACGCAGAAGCTCCAGCATTCCCAGGACGGAATTCAGCGGTGTTCTGATTTCATGGCTCATGCGGGCCAGGAACTCCGATTTTGCTCGGGAAGCTTCTTCGGCCTGTTCTTTGGCGGCCTTCAGTTGGCCTTCGGTTTCGCTCAGCTCGCGGATTTTTCCGGTTAAAGATGTCACGGCGGATCCCGTGATTAGCGAGCAGAAACACAAAGTCAGCAGTGTTGCCGGAGTTTGCACTTCAATGAAGGCATTGGACCAGGGCAGATTCGTCATCTTAGGCAGTATGATGGTCAGGAAAACCACCCAGGTATTCACGGCCAACGCGGCGTACATGCCATACCAGGCCGCTGATAGCAGCATCAAAATGCCATAGACGTACCACGTCTGCGGTAAGTGCACGGACACGGCTAAAGCCAGCATTCCGATCAACACGACCGCAAACAAGGCCTTTTCTTTTCGAGTCAGGGTTTCCCAGTGCATCGGGGGAAGGGGTTTGACGGCAAATAATGAAAGATTGCGTTTGCGCAGCCAAGGCGAAATCAGAATCAATGCCGGTATGCTCATAAAGATCGCGCCCGTCAGGTCGCCGACCGTTGTGATCAACGTGCTCCAGCCGAAGAGGGCCCTGTCCTGAATGCCGGTTAAAACAAACAGGGATTGAATCGCAATGGAGCAAATCACTGAAGGAATCAGCAGGCCGTACACAAAATAAAGACTGATATTTTTTGGACTGGGCTTCCAGGCATGGACGTCTTTGAAGCGTTCACGCACCAGGAACCACGAGAAAATCACTTCCAAGGTTTCAGGCAGGGCAAACAGGGGATAAAGTCCCGGACGTGGCAGACCAAAAAGCGAAATCGCAACCAGAGCATTCAGGAAAACGGCCGCAAAAACCCGCGGTCCCCACCACAGGGCCATGATCACGCCAAAGTTGATTGGGAAATAGATCCAATAGATCCCCTGGGAAACCTTGAAGGCGAGGCTTAGGAATGTGCCTCCAAGTAAAATGAAGAAAGGAAGGACCCAGGTCCACCATGGCAGTTGCTTTTGGTTCATGCCTTTAGTTTAGAGTGAAAGAACCTTGGCAACTAAACGAGAAGCTATGAATATGCTAAAGGTCAATACGGGGAGCTTTGTAGTAAGTCTGGCCAAAGCACAGGCCCACGGCGCAGGCATTAAAGTTGATGCAGCCGCCTTCTTTTTGCACACGATAAATGTCATCTTCAAGAATGTCGTCCATACCGCGAGAAAGAATCCCGACAATTTCACCTTGAGCATTGTACAGCGGAGATCCCGAACTGCCAGAGAACGTGTCCACCTGGACTTTGAAAGTGTGCATCTCAGAACTGTCAGAAAGCACGTGTGCGTAATCTTTTTTTACCGGCAGCCCCAGCGGGTGTGACAGACTTAAAAGAGTTTGATTGGGTTTCAGCAGAACTTCTTTGGCAATCTTTGCCGGGCGAACTCCGGGAACGGGACGATCCAGTTCCAGAATTGCGTAGTCGATATTTTTTCTGATGTTTAATTCAAACTTCACGATGCTTTTGCAGCTGTAGATTTCAGAGGAGGGCAACATCGCTTGACGGGATTTTTCTTCGGTCCATCCGAAAATAAACTGACTGTCGTCGCATTCTTTTTGATTTTCCACGCAGTGGCCCGCCGTCAGTACCAGATTGGGGCCAATCAAAGTCCCGGAACAAAACCCCAACGTCGGTTGGGTCAGAAATTTTTCATCCGGGCAAAGCGGGTAAAGCTGTTCCAGTGGTGTTGAGTTCAGTTTGATGGCTGAATTTTGCGCCTGCGCCAGGCGATAAGAATGAACCAAGACGGCCGTGGCCTTGACCAGTTCTTTTTCCGCTGACGACGAGGTGCTGACATCTTCACGGGTGTCGCCGTTATAGATGGCACCGGGAGCCTCTATCTTGGATAAAGATTCAGGGGCCGAGCCCGTGCAGGCGGCCAAGGTCAGCGGCAGAAGGGCGCAGACAAGGGATCTCATTTTTTAGATCCTTTAGAATCAGTCAGTCCGGCCACTTGTCCATTGAGGGCAATAAAGCCGTCTTCATGAGGACCGCCTTTTTTCGGATTGATGTGCAGCCAATGGATCACGGCCTTGTGGGGAGAATACCTGTCCACCACAAAGTCACCGCAGGCGATGACGCGATCGCCGGGTTGGTATTCAGGAAGCTTGCCGTATTTCACGTTATAGATCACTTCAACACGGTCGTCGTCGGTGTTCAGGTTTTCATCCAGATCCACTTCAAAGTGCACATGTCCCTGACGGTCTTCCATCAGGCGCACCAGGGTGCCGTCCACAAAAGCGCGGGCGGTGAATTTGTTTTCCATAAACTCGCGCCAGGTCAGCACCTGACTTTCGTTGAATTCCATACGGTCTTTGCGATCGAAACATTGAGGAATGCGATCGCTGGCAAATGCCGAACACGAGATCATAACAAGAAAGAAAATAAGCGGTTTCATAGGTGCTGAATATAACAGGATTTTGGGGAGGTTCTGATGATCATTTCCCCTCTGGAAAAGCTTTCAGGTGGTGTCTAAAATTTGGCCGTTTTTGCTGGTGAACTTTTGGGCGAAAGACAATAAACGTCACTCGGTGGATTTCTGCACTTTTCCCTCTGAAAATCTGGTAAAACAGGGTTCCAAAACCGCGAGGTGTATGATGCTTAAGAAACTTTCTTTGACTTTATTATCGGTGACGATGCTTGCGGCCTGTGGGCAGCAAAACACCGCAGAAATTCTGTCGGAAGACTCGCAATCCGCGGTCATTGGGGGTGAAAAAGTCGAAGTGGGCAGTCGAATCATGCGTTCCACCGTAGGGCTGTATGATGAAGGCTCTGGTACGTTGTGTACGGGAACTTTGATTTCCAAAGAACTGGTGTTGACGGCCGCACATTGTGTGACCCCGGGTTCCACGCATCAGTTGGTGTTCTTTACGGATGATATTAAAAACATGAATGCTTATAATTCCCGATATGCCATCAAATCTTTGCGCCATGAGGACTATGAACGAAACCGTGGCCGCAAATATGACACTGCCGACATCGCGCTGGTCCGAATCCGGGGCGAATATATTCCGGTGGGTTATGCTCCGGCACCGATCTTTGCGGACTTTCAAAGCCTGAAAAAAGGTTCCGAAGTGGTGGTCGCAGGATATGGACTGAGCTGGGCGTGGGGCGTGAAAAAGGGTTCTGGAACTCTTCGCACCACGAAGTTGAAAGTGGGTAATGCCCGCCATGGACAAAACGAGATTCTGATCGATCAGTCGGTTAAAAAAGGGGTGTGCAGTGGCGACTCGGGCGGCCCGGCCTACATCGAAAAGAACGGTGACTTGTATCTGATGGGTGTGACCAGCCGGGGTGATTCGCTGGCGACACCGCTGACGCCGAAGTGTTTTCAGTTTTCCATTTACTCGCGGGTCGATGCTTACCTTCCTTGGATCAAAAAGACTTCCGCATTGTTGTTGAAGGATCGTTAAGCAGCCGCGTCGTGAAATCGAAAACGCGCTTCACATTGCCCAAACAAAACAGCTAGACTTAGGTGTTGAAGTTTATCTACCACGAAGGGAATCGTGTATGGGCAGCATCGTATCGTTCATCAATCAAAAAGGTGGCGTGGCTAAAACCACCACCGCAATCAACGTGGCATCTCAGTGGGCAAAAGAAGGCAAAAAGGTTCTTCTGGTTGACCTTGACCCTCAGTCTTCCGCAACTCGCGCGATCTTTGGCGACGAGGACTTTGAAGACACAATCTATGACGTTATTACCGGTGAAGTGCAGGCGCAGGACGCGGTGGTTTTCTCTGAAGCCTTCGGCATCGACGTGATCCCGTCGGAAATCATGCTGAGTGGTATTGAGATCTCCATGTCCACCAAGTTTGGCCGTGAAAGCATCTTGAAAAGAGCCCTGGCGGAAATCAAGGAAGAATACGACATCGTAGTGATCGACTGTTCTCCGTCTTTGGGGCTTTTGACTGTGAATGCGCTGATTGCCTCCAAGGACATCGTGATTCCGATCTGTCCAGAGTACTTCTCTTTGATGGGTATTGATCTGATTCTAGAGACTTTGAAAAGCATCAAAAACGGTCTTGGCCACACCATCAACGTGCGTGGGATCATCATCTCCAAGTACCGCAACCGCCGTATCGTGGAAAAGGTCATCCAGGATCTTCGCACGAACTATTCCATCCCGGTGTTTAACAACTTTATTCCTGAATCCATCGCGGTCGAGGAAGCTCACCACAAGCATCTGCCGGTGAATGACTTTTCTCCGAAAAATCCGGCGGGCCTTGCTTTGGCAAGCCTGGCTCAGGAAATGTGGAATTGAAAAAGCACAACCCCTTGTTTTTAGATTCAACCCAGCCCGTTGGTGACAAATTGATCACCAACGTGGAGCTATTGGATGCGAGTCTGGCGCCAGGGGAATCGTTGTATCTTGAGGTGACTGACAGTTTCGGGGTGCAGCAGAAGTTCGCTCTTAAGACTGTGGCGACGAAAAAGTCCGTGCGCCACAGTGCCGAGCTTTGGTTGAATCAAAACGAGCAGATCAAGTACAGATTCATTCTGATCTCTGCCGGAGCCGAGCTGCTATCGACCCCAGAGAAGACCGCCCTTGCTGTCGGCGCAATCTCTGAAAAGTGGGATCCTGCCACGACTGTAAAGGCCTCGGCCGCGCCCAAGGCGAAGAAGGCAAATCCCAAAGCACCCAAGTCCTCTGAAATCAAGAAAACCGCTTCTATCAAGTCCCAAGGCCTTCTAGGCACCGCTCAAGACTATCAGCAGATGAAGTTCCTGCTGGGTGAGTTGGAATAGCCTTTCAGAAGCGATTACTTCGCCCCAGCCTCGATCCAGCGTTTCATGTAGCTTAGCTCAGCCTCGGTTAGAGGAGCCAGCATCGTGTTGCCTCTTTGTGGGGGCATGAAGCGTTTATTCATTCCCGGCACTGTCACTTGGTACAAGACGCTTTCTTCCGCAGTGGCAGCGAGCAGGTTGTGTTTTTGAAGGTCCGCCACCGTTTCAAGGATCGTGCGACGGGCCGTTTCCGTGCTATGGCAGACCATGCACTTTGGATCCAGGATTTCTTTTTTCAGATTTTCAAAACTTAATTCCAGCGTCGCCAGATCTGTTTCCGGTTTCTGAACCGGGGCTTCGGCATCGCCACAGTTGGAAAGTTCGCCGACCTTCTGAACATCAGAACGGCTGCGCACCTGATCGTCGATCCAGGTTTCAAGGATTTGTTTTTCGCAGGCATTCAAAGGCTGATAGCCCGCAGAACGAGGCGGCATGGAACCTTTGTTGATCGCGCCAAGAATGGCGTCTTTTTGTGCCAATACTTTTTCGGCCGTGTTCATGCTGCGACCACCGGAGGTGTGACACTCAAGGCAGGTGCTCAGCGCTGTGGATTTTACCACATCGAAGCTTACTTTTTCGTTTTGGAATTTACTGAAACCTTTGATCTCAAGACCACCGGTTTTAAACAGACCCAATTCTTCCATTGGGTAGCTGCAGCCCATAAGTGTTAGTCCCAAAACCGCCAAGAAAACGAAGTGCTTTTTCATAGTGGCAAAGGTTCTATCAAATTTTGGTGAAGTCGGGGGATTTGATTCAGTGCCGAAGAATAAAATACAAGGGACTGTCAGCTTTTTCGACAGCCCCCGAGTGGATAAAGCCTATTTTTTAAGTTTTAAAGGCTGAAACGGAGCCACAGAAGCCGGCTTACGACCGCCGCGGGCGGCATCAATACAGCTTTGCCGCTGGGTATCGCTGGCCTCGGTATTTTCTCCGCATTTGGATAGCTCGGCCGGGTTGTAGCTTTGTCCCTGAATGCTGTTCCAGCATGCCCAGAAGGCCTTGTCGTCTTGTTGCAGGTGGCAGACCGTGGCGGCATACCAGTCGACGTTTTCGGTTTTGGTGCGTTCTTGGCATTCGGTGATTTCTTTTTCGCCGATGAAGCGTTCGCAGAAACCGGCAGGGTTGGTGGGCTCTAGCGCAATGGCAATCAGCGGGACACAGGCAATAAGAACCAAAGAATGCAAAACGAGCTTCATCTAAGCGACCTTTATTTTGAAAAGTACTGAATACATGGCCTTTAGCATGTCGGGATCATAGCGACCTGCCAGCTTTTCCTTCATCATGGTGACAGCATCAATCGGCGTCATCGGCACGTTGTAAGATCTTTGCGTGGTCATGGCGTCATAGGTGTCAGTGATGGCAACAATTCTTGCAAACGGGTGGATTTCTTCCGCGACCAATTGTTGAGGATAGCCGTTACCAGCCCAGGATTCGTGGTGCTCAAAGCACGCGGCTTTGATGGCATCACTGATGTTCGGGTGGTTGTTCAAAATCACCAAGCCATATTGCGGGTGCATTTTCATTTGCTCCCACTCAGCATCCGACAGACCGCCTTTTTTACAAAGGATGTCCAGGCTGACGTTGCGCTTACCGATGTCGTGGAAAAGAGCGCCCACGCCCAGCTCTTCCAAAGTTTTTGCATCATACCCTAGGGCTTTACCCAAACCCAACGAATAGATGCTGACGTCCAAAGAGTGATTGTAAGTATAGAAATCATGCCCGGACAAAGAAATCATAAAGCCCATGGCTTCCGGAGCATTTTCCATCAGATCAATGAAATCCGTGATGATCGGGCGGGACTCATCCAGGGCCTTGTTCACATCCGGATTTTCAAAAAGATCTTCCATCAAAGCGACCGAGGATTCACGCAGGATCTTGGCTTTATCAAACGGGTTCAGCAGGTCCGAGTTCATTTCTTCTTTCACCCAGTCGCGATAAGTCTGCTTGTCTTCCATGCGCACGAAGAAAGAATCGCCCGTGTCACGTCCGTGCAATGTTTTGATTTTACCGGAAGCCAGCTTATCACCCGCTCGCAGATACAAAATATGTTTACCATCCACAAGGATGTAAATGTCAAAACTGGTGACTTTGTCGGGGCGAATTGTGCTGAGGCGGATGCGGAAGTAAGTCGTGGAATCCATAGGAAAATTCTGCCACGGAAGGGGACTTGAAGGAACTAAATCCGCAATAAACAAACAGCTCGGTCCTTGGTCTAGAAGCAAAGGGGCGAGTGCCCCTCACAACGTTTCAATGCGGGACGGGATTTAGCGTTTCAGCAGCATCTGCACTGGAGTCATTCCCGTGCTAAAAGGAGCCGCACTGGTTCGAGTCATCGACCCGTCGGTGCCTAAGTGATACTGCAATATTTGGTTTTCAATATAGTCAAGCACGTATGCGGATTTTCCGGCAGCATCCACAGTCACGGTTTCAGGTGAAGTCCCCGCAGCCACCGTGGACTTAAGCGCCAGTGTTCCACTGGTTTGAGTTTCATAAACACTGACGGTGGATGAAAACGCGTTGGCTACATACAAGTGGTCGCCACTGATGGTCATGCCTTGCGGGCTTGATTCCGTCGTCATCACTTGGCGAGATTGCAAAGTGCCATCTGAACCAATGGCAAACACTTCGACTTCGTCGGTGCTGCAGCTAAGCACATAGATGAATTCACCTTGTGAGGTCTTATGTGAAGTGATCGGGCCTGAAGGACAGCCTTGCGAAGTCACCCGGTCCGGCACTAGCGGCGTCAGTGCGCCATTGCTGGCCACCGCATATTGGGAAATGCTGGCGTCAAGAATGTTCACCACATAGGCGTACTGACCCTGACTGGAAAAAAGCATGCTCAATGGCCCCGCAGTGTGGGGAGTGGTCGCAAGCGCGGTCAAGCGACCATCGCTGCCTTTGCTGTACTGAGTGATGGATTCGCTGCGCAAGTTCAGCGAATAAACAAAGCGCCCATCCGGAGAAATCTGCACAGACTGCGGGAATTCTTCCGTGGCGACGATGCCCAGTGATTGCAGTTTTCCATCACTGCCAATCTGAAACTGCGAAATCGTGTCATCACTGGCGTTCACCACATAAAGGTGCTCTTGGTTTTGATCCATCAAAAGTGACTTTGCATAACCACCGACGGACGCGACCTCCAAGGGTGCCAGTGAACCATCCAGGGCAATGGAAAAAACACTGACGCTGTCATCGGAAGAATTCAGCACATAAGAAAACCTGGCCGGAGCAGGCGTGGGTGATGGGGAGGGGTCAGAGCCAGAACTGCCGGCACAGGCAGCAAGAGTCAGTGTCCAAAGCAAAGTCAAACCAAGGCGCAGGGTTTTCATGGGGTTCTCCGTAAAAAAACTAGCGCCCAGGGGCGCTAGTGACGACAAGTCGAAGGATGGATGGGTTGTTACCGGGAACCAGCTCGATTTCTTCGTCCAGAATCATGAAGCCAGCGCGGCACAGTTCCTGACGAATCACTTCAGCGGGTGGCAGTCTTTTTTGTGCTGTCCAGTGACGGCCATTCATGGCAACCACACCCGGAGCATCTGATTCTGGAGTTTGTCTCCACAAGATATAGTCGGCATCCAGGCAAATGGACTCGAAGCTGTCATCCGGATCGAACTGCGGGCTTAGGATGCAGGTGCGAATCACCAGTTTGCCATCTTCAGCCAGCATTTTACGAAGGCTTTGCAGGAAGCGCGCACGATCCAGTGGCAGTGGAATGTGAGTCAGGCAGTCACGATCGTGGATCAGATCGAATTTTTCCTGCAGCTGCTCGATTTGCAGGCTGCCGCCCACGCGGAAGGAAATATTCAAGTGCTGCTCCATCGCCATTTTGTGAACAATCGCCACAGAAGAACGGTACATGTCGTAAGCCGCCACTTGCATGCCCAGTTCGGCCAGAGCCATGGCGCAAACTCCATGAGCTGCCCCCATATCCAAAGCCTTCAATCCTTGTGGGTTCGGGAACAGATCAGCGCAGACATCTTGCAGGTACTCGACGTGATTGCGTTCAGTCAGGCCGTTCAGGGCCACCAGGTTTTCACCGTTGATGGCAGTTTTGTGATTGTGAGTGCGGATGAATTGTTGGTATTGAGCTTTCATAAGATCTCCTTTATGCCAACCTATAAAGCACAGGCGGTGCCAGCGGATTTCGCTCTGTAAAGGGCTTAATTTCGAGCTGAAACAGCCCCCGCCGGGTTCCCGGCAGGCTGCGTTGCCGGGGGTTCGGCAGTTGCCGAAATCCCGGTGAATGGGTCATAATCCCTGCATGCCTCTTCGTCTGGATACGCAAATACAATTTCTTAAAGGTGTAGGTCCCAAATTAGGGGATCTGTTTTCCCGTAAAGGTCTAAAGACCTTGGGGGACCTTTTTGAGTTCTATCCCCGAGCCTACGAAGACCAGCGCGCAGCCAGAAACATTTCAAGCCTGCGCCCGGATGACATTGTCAGCATCAAGGCCACGGTCGTTGCCGTTCACAGTGTGAACATGGGGCGTTCGGCGCGTAAGATGTATGACGTTCTGGTCAGGGATGCCTCAGGTCAGATTCACTGCAAATATTTCCGTGTGCCTTACAAAGGCTACTTTGAACGCTTTAAGCCCTTCACCGAAGTTCGCGTGGTGGGAAAAGTCACCGAGTACCGCGGTCGTTTGGAATTCCATCATCCTGATATCAAGGATGTGGAGCCTGATGAAGAAACCCAGGATGCGCTGATTCCGCTGTATACGGAAATCGAAGGCCTTGCCACGGCCAAGATCATGAAGCTTGTTCGTTCCGCGTTTGCGCAAATTGAAGAGTGGCCGGAAGAGGCCTTCCCCAAATGGATGCGCGAAAAGTACAATCTGATTCCGCGCAAAGACGCTTTGAAGGACATCCATTTTCCGGATCCGAACAAGGCCAAGGAATATTCCGAATTTAAAACCAATGCTCAAAAACGCATCATCTTTGATGAGTTCTTCTGGTTGGAGCTTTACCTGGCTTCAAAAAAAGCAGGCTTCCAGAAAGAAGGCGCTCCGCAAATCAGAAACTCGGGCGAAAAGATGCGGGCATTGCTTCAATCGTTGCCATTTGAAATGACGGGCGCACAAAAGCGCGTCTTTACTGAAATCAAAGCCGATCTGGAAAAAGGTCACCCTATGCATCGAATGGTTCAAGGGGACGTGGGAAGCGGAAAGACTCTTGTAAGCTTTATGGCTGCCATCTATGCCGCAGAAAGCGGTTATCAATCCTGTTTGATGGCGCCGACAGAAATCCTGGCTGAACAGCACTTTAAAAATGCGCGCAAGGTGCTTGAGCCCTTGGGTATCCGGCTGGGGCTGCTGGTGGGTAAATCCAAAGCCTCTGAAAGAAAAACTTTGCTGGCCGCTTTGGCAGCCGGAGAGATTGACTTGATTATCGGCACCCATGCTTTGATCGAAGATGAAGTGCAATTCTCAAATCTGGGGCTTGTGATCATCGATGAACAACATAGATTCGGGGTTGAACAGCGCGGGGTTTTGAAAAACAAAGGCAACTCGCCGCACTTCCTGGTGATGACGGCAACTCCGATCCCAAGGACACTGGCGATGACAGTGTACGGGGACTTGGATGTTTCCATTATCGATGAAATGCCGGCAGGTCGAAGCCCTATCCAAACGCGCGCCACATTTGAAAGCAAACGCCCTCAAGCCCTGCAGTTCATGTTGGAACAAGTGCAAAAAGGCCGACAGGCCTATATCGTGTATCCTCTGGTGGAGGAAAGCGAAAAGATCGACTTGAAAGATGCGGTTTCAGAATACGAAAAACTGAAAGAGCTTTATCCGCAGCTGAAAATTGGTCTTTTGCACGGGAAGATGAAACCTGACGAAAAAGATCAGGTCATGGATCAGTTTCGCAGAAATGAAATTCAAGTGCTGGTTTCAACCACCGTCATTGAAGTCGGTGTCGACGTGCCGAATGCCAATATCATGATCATCGAACACGCTGAGCGCTTTGGTCTGTCGCAGCTGCACCAGTTGCGCGGTCGCGTAGGCCGGGGAGAATACAAAAGCTTCTGTATTCTGATCATGGGCTATGCGGTTTCTGAAGAAGGCAAAGCCCGCACCGAGATGATGGAAAAGACATCAGACGGATTTAAGATCGCCGAGTTCGATCTTGAAATGCGCGGGCCTGGTGAATTCATGGGGACCAGGCAGTCGGGCCTTTCCGGCTTTAAGCTGGCAAATCTGGTGCGTGATATGGCCATCTTGCAAGAGGCGCGTGAAGCGGCCTTTGAAGTTTTGCGCAAAGATCCAAAACTCTCATATTTAGAGAATCAAGGGTTGAAGGCCGAGCTGTTGCGTGAGCACGGGCCCGCAGCGCTTGCGGGTATCGCCTAATATGAACACCTTTCCTGTTTGAAATATTCGTGTGTCACTCTGAGAAAATGACTTAAGTGCGTGTTGTTAAGGACCGATCAATATTTGGATCCTAACTGAACGTCTTAAGGAATTGGAATGACCACGAACTATATCCGCAATCTGCTCATTGCAATCAGTTTTCTGCTGCTCACCGCGTGTTCGCTGGATGCAGAATTTTTCGAACGGATGAAGTCCACGGACAGTGGTTCTTCCGACGTCAGCTTTAAACTTTCCGATTTGCCGACGGATGTTCCGGAATCATTCCCCTATTATGGACAAGTTCAGGTCAGTGGTATTTCCAGTGCCATGTCCGTATTCAGCACGATGACACTTTCTTTGGAAGACAGCACTTGCGCGGGGCTGGCGATCAGCGATGAAGGCTGGATTTCCGGTGTGATCGACAAAGTCTCGGGCGAGACCTGTGATTTTAAAGTCAAGGTGATTCAAGGTTCTTACTCTGCGGTTTCCGGCGTTGTCAGTCTGGGAGTGCAAAACAGCCTGCAGCTGACTCTTTCCCAGGAAAACTTCAGCTTTGATTCCGGTGCGCCAACACAAACGACAGTGTTGAACCTGTCAGCTCCGGCGCCCTTTGCAACTTATCTTGATTACTCTATATATTCAGCCAACTCCGAATCTGCGCTGTTTAACGGTTTGAACACCGGGAAGATTCTGGTTCCTGCCGGTGCTACTTCGGTCAGTATTCCCCTGACTTTGCAAGCGGGGCTTTCTTTGTCATCCGCCGAACATCAAACCATTCAGCTTAACAGTGGTATGAGTGGGCTTAAACCAAAAATTGAATTGGCCATTCCGTTGGAACTTGGCGCCGGTGCTCCGGCGCAAGTCTTTCAGGAAATCGATGCCGGTGATACTCACGTCTGCGCGATCACGTCAGGTAAACTTTATTGTTGGGGTAACAACGATAAATACCGCCTGGGCTTGGGGGCCGGCGATCAGGACAATCGCACAAAGCCTGTCCGTGTGGGAAGCTCCACAACGTGGCAAAAGGTGGCTTTGAGTGATGAGGGAACTTGCGGCATCAACGATGGCAAACTCTATTGTTGGGGACGTAACGATTCCGGTCGTTCTGCGACGGGATCAACACTGCCAGCGGAAGTCACAGAGCCCACTCAAGTGGGAGGCAACTCGGACTGGCAGGATTTGACAGGCGGGGCGCATTTCTCGTGCGGTATCAGATCCGGTGAGCTTTATTGCTGGGGTTATAACCAGTTTGGTCAGCTCGCCACCGGAGATATTCTGACAAAATACAGTCCCACAAGAATTGGCGCTAGCACAACCTGGCAGAAGATTTCTGCCGGGGCATCGCATGTGTGCGGTATCGATTCCGGGAAGTTGTATTGTTGGGGAGGCGGGGCCCGCAAACAATTGGGTAATAATGCCAGCACGACCCGCCAGCAGACCATTCTGCAGGTGGGTGTTTCCACTACATGGGAAGATGTTGTCGGCGGTTCGGATCACACGTGTGGTATCAACGATGGCAAACTTTACTGCTGGGGTGACAACTCGGACGGCGAGCTGGGCTTGGGCGAGGCCGAAGCTGGGAATATCATCGGCGCGATTTCACAAGTGGGCTCTTTCGGTGACTGGGAAAGTCTGACTGGTGGAGGCAATCACACATGCGGTATTCGTAACGGTGGCGATCTTTATTGTTGGGGCGCTGTCAGTTATCAGGACGAAGTTTGGGAGCCTACTCGCATCGGTTCGGACAGCACCTGGAATAAAATCAGCACAAGCTATTATATGACCTGCGGGATTAACAACGGCTCTGTGTTGTGTTGGGCGCATGAAGAAAACACTATTAACTATATTGGATTGGGCGAGGATCGGGCTGAGATTGCCCACAAACCTCACCGCGTGGGGTTGTCTTCAACTTGGTCTTTGCCAAGTGCGGGATATGGTCATTCATGTGCGATCAATGCGGGTCGCCTGTACTGCTGGGGTGATAACTCAACATTCCAGTTGGGGCAAAATGACAATGGATCTTTGACGTCCACTATTGTTCCTCAGCAAGTTGGAAATTCCAAAGCCTGGCAGAAAATCGCCAGTGGTGGGCCGCATACCTGCGGCATTAAAGAGGGTGAATTGTACTGCTGGGGCTTGAATGTCGGATTTGATTTTGGTGGGGGAGGCCCACCTCCACCACCACCTCCTCCGGGCGGCGGTGGCTTTATGCCGATGAGTGTTTCGCCTTTGTCGCAAATTCCAGCGCGCGTGGGGTCTTCCAAGGCGTGGACGGCCATTGCCGCGGGTTCCGGGCAGTTGTGCGGAATCAACGGTGGAAAAATGTATTGTTGGGGGCAGAACTCTGACGGGCAGATGGCGGCTGATCCGGCCACGGTGCCTTTGGTGGAAGAGCCTACTCAAGTTAGCACTTCTGATAAATGGCATGCCGTGGGGATCAGCTCCTATCATTCCTGCGGTATCGATGACGGCAAACTGTATTGCTGGGGCTACGGCGATGACGGGGAATTGGGTGACGGTAATAACACTTCTTCCCACACGCCGGTCCGAGTGGGCTCTGATTCTGATTGGACCGCCGTTGTGGCAGGCAACCTGCATACGTGTGGTATTCGCTCAGGTCAGCTTTACTGTTGGGGTGGATCCTATCAGGGGGCTTTGGGGACCGGAAGCATGGTTGATGCATCGACTCCGCAGCGTGTGGGCGTCTCGTCATCTTGGACTGAGATTGCCTCGGGCTTTGAAAATAGTGCTGTCTGTGGCATTGATGGCGGCAAACTGTTCTGCTGGGGTTCTGATGGCTGGGGGCAGCAGGGGAATGGCTCGGCCTTCACGGGCGCAGAAGTTGTTCCGATTCAGCTGGGAACTTCCGCCAATTGGCAAAAAGTTTCAATCGGTGAAAGAAATGTGTGCGCGGTGAATGCAGGGAAACTCTTCTGCTGGGGCGGCAATAATAACGGCCAATCAGCACTTCCGCCGACACCGGGCGCAGCTGATCCGACAACGCCAACGCTGATCACTGGTTTCTAAGAAAAAATAGCGGAACATTTTGCTGTTGCATCCGCGAATTTTGTTTGTCATCCTTTTCTTAGATCACAAGGATGTGCTCTTATGAAATTGATCTTCAGCGTAGTTACGGCAACAGTTTTATTCTCTCTTCAGTCATTGGCGGCGGCACCTTCTTACAAGGTGAATATGCGCGTCGGTTTGAAGGGGGCTTCTCCTATTTCTATCAATACGGTTGCAAAATCCGGCAAGAAAAGCTTCGTCAGTGAAATCTCTGACGATGGACAAAGCGAAACACTGGTGGAAGTGTTTGCTCGCAAATCCCAAGTGAATAAAAAAGACGGTCTTTATATGGATGTGACCGTGACAAAACGTGTGCGTGGGCAAAAGAAACTCGCGGAACGCGCTCAGATTTTTGCTCCTGACAATCAAGAGATGGAATTTGGCATGAATTCCAAAGGTCGCACGGCAGGGAATCTTTCTCTGGCAGTGATGGCTCATCAGCTTTAAAAAATCACTCAGCGCATCAATATACTAAGTACCCCTTGCGACTGGACTTCGGTCGTGATCTGATTTTGTACTCAGAGGGGGTATTATGAATCATCTTGTGAAGGGCATCACGGTCTCTACGGTCGCGGCAGTTCTTTCTGTCTGCGCAGCACAAGCAGGCACGGTATTGAAATTCAATGCGGGCGCTATCGACACCAACAAACTTACCAGCAACTACGCTGCTTCCTGGATGATGGAAGCCAAAGAAACTGAATACATCGTTCAGTTCAAAAAAGCGGTGACTGAAAAAGACAAAGCAGCCCTGAAGGCAGCTCAGTTTGAAGTGTTCGGCTATCTTCCTGATGATGCTTTGGTTGTTCGCGGGATCTACTCTGATCTTGTGACTTTCAAAACGACTCACCCTGGTGTTCAGGCCGTGGTGAAATACTCCGCTCAATATAAAGTGAGCACTTCTTTTGCTCCAGCCAGCGTCTTTACTAAAGACAACATGGTTGCAGTTCTTGTGAACACTTTCAAATCCCATGAAGTGGAAGTGATCGCCTCTAAAATTGAAAAAATGGATGTTAAAGTAGCGGTTCAAGTTGTTGATGGAAAGCACATCACTGCTTTGATTCCTCGCGGGCTTGTTCCGGCGGTGGCTGCTTTGACGGGTGTTGAGCACGTTCAACCGGCTCCAGTGATTGAATCCTTGCACTTCGCGATGGATGAAGACCTGGCAGATCAGGTTTCTGCAACTGCAGCGGGTGATTATTCAGACCTGACGGGTGATGAGTCCGGCACTCGTTTGATGAATTTCGATGCAGCTTGGGCTTTGGGTTATGCAGGTAAAGGTCAGACTGTTTCCATGGCGGATACAGGTCTTGATTCCGGTAACACCGGCGCGATCCACCAGGATTTCGCAGGGGGCGTGATCTCTGGTTATCCGTTCGGTTTGTGGTCTAAATCATGGTCTGATCCAATGGGTCACGGCACTCACGTTGCCGGATCTGTGATGGGTCGTGGTACTGCTTCCAAAGGCTTGCTGAAAGGCGGCGCTTATGAAGCTAACATGGTCGCTGAAGGCATGTGGTCCCCGATGATGAAGAACTTGAGTGTTCCATCCAAACTAGGGGATTTGTTTGAAAAAGCGTTCGCTGATGGCGCCCGCATTCATACCAACTCTTGGGGTGGTGCTCGTACCTTCGGTGCTTATGATAACTTCGCAGTTCAAGTGGACGAATGGTCTTACGCGAATCCGGACATGTTGATTCTGTTTGCGGCTGGTAACAGCGGTACCGACAAAAACAAAGACGGCCGTATTGATTCCAACTCCATGGCTTCTCCGGGCACAGCGAAGAACGTTTTGACTGTGGGCGCTTCTGAAAACGTCACCAAATCCGGTGGTATTCAGGTTCCAATTAACAAACTTCGTTCTGCAAAAGACGAGTGGCCGGCTGAACCAATCTACAGCTCTTACATTTCTGACAATGGCAACGGTTTGGCGATGTTCTCGTCCCGTGGTCCAACGACAGATGGTCGTACGAAGCCTGATATCGTGGCTCCGGGGACTAATATCCTGAGTGTGTTCTCTCAGGAAAAAGACGCTTCTCCACTTTGGGGCGCTTACAACAAAGACTATGTATGGTCTGGTGGTACGTCCATGGCGACTCCGTTGACGGCGGGTGCTGCGGCGATTGCTCGTCAGGTTCTTGTTGAAAAATTGGGCATCAAAAACCCATCGGCTGCTTTGATGAAGGCAACTATGCTTCACACTGCGGTTGATATGTACCCAGGTCAGTTCGGTGAAATCGGTGCGGCTCGTGGTCAAGAGATCCTGACTCGTCGTCCGAACTCTGATGAAGGATACGGTCGCGTGGATGTGGCTAACATCGCCAACTTGGGTGGTGCTACACAGTTCGTCGACAACCGTCAGGGTGTGGCTCAAGGAGCTGAGGTTTCCTACGAATTTACTTTGAATGCGCCAGGCAGCCTGTATGCGAACCTTGTTTGGACGGATGCGCCGGGTTCGGCGAATGCGGCCCAAGCGTTGGTGAATGACTTGGATCTGGTTCTGACTTTGCCAAATGGTCAGACCCTGAGCATGAACGATCACATCAACAACCTTGAGATGATCGAAAAGTCCGGCCTGCCGGCGGGTACTTACAAGCTGACTGTAAAAGGCTTTAAAGTTCCGCAAGGTAAGAACGGGGCTCAAGCTTATGCTCTAGTCTATACGGCTAAATAGGTCACATTAGGCATTGTAAGTAATTGAAAATACTATTAAAAGGCTCGGGTGACCCCGGGCCTTTTTTGCTTTTCAAAGGGCTCTGAAATAATTTCCAATGCGCTGCTCCCGTTTGATAACTCGTGTCAAATTTGATAGAACTGTCGAGGTTGCAAGTCTGTCCAAAGGTCTAGGCCTAAGGATGTGTCCCTTTACCCTTGGGGAGGTTCGTGAATGCAGACGTTTGATGTCGGTGATAATGCAGTTTATCCTGGATACGGCGTTGTTAAAGTGGTTTCTATTGAAACCAAAGAGATGCTTGGTACTAAGACTACGTTCTACAACATGCAGTTGGTGGACACGGGTCTGAAGATCATGATCCCTACCACGAACGTGAAGTCCGCGGGTCTGCGTCCTATCATCTCCAAATCCGAAGCATCCCGAGTTGTTGGAATCCTTAAAGAAAAAGACATCAAGATCGACAACCAGACATGGAATCGCCGTTATCGCGAGTACATGGAGAAGATCAAAACGGGTTCCGTATTCGAGATTGCTGAAGTTTTACGCGATTTGTTCCTTTTGAAAGCGGACAAAGAGCTTTCCTTCGGTGAGCGCAAGATGCTTGATTCTGCGCGCAGCCTGCTTTTGAAAGAGCTGACTTTGGCGACCAGCCAGGAAGAGCTGTTCAAAGAGGAAGAAGTTAAAGCCATCTTCGGTATCACGGGTTAGGCTTTTTTAACCAGCCGAGAAAGGCTGGACGACTTTCAAAAAACATAATAAATTCGGGGCTTGGTTTAATGACCAGGCCCTTTTTGTTTTTTAAGGCCTTTCCCAGCTTTGGAGTTCCGCATGTCCTCGAAAATCTCTCCGCATGTTCGTGTTCGTTTTGCTCCGTCCCCAACGGGTTACCTGCACGTGGGTGGCGCAAGAACCGCGCTTTATAACTATCTTTTTGCCAAGAAAAATGGCGGTGAGTTCATCCTGCGTATCGAAGACACGGATGAAGCCCGTTCCACTCAAGAATCCCTGCGTGGGGTTGTTGATGACCTGGTTTGGCTGGGTTTGAAATGGGACGAGGGTGTGGATCCGGTGACGTTGAAAGACGTGGGCCCCAACGGTCCTTACCGTCAAAGTGAGCGCCTGCATATCTACAAAGAAATCGCTGATCAGCTTTTGAAAGAAGGCAAAGCGTACTATTGCTTTATGACCGAAGAGGAAATTGAAAAGCAAAAAGCCGCAGCTGGAAATTTCGCGCACTTGCAGTCTCCGTATCAGGATTGGTCTTTGGATCAGGCTTTGGAACGTCTGAAAACCGGCGACAAAGCCGTGGTTCGTTTCAAAACCAAAAACCTGGTGAAAGATTATATCTTCACCGATCTTGTTCGTGGCGAAGTGAAATTCCCATCTGACATGGTGGGGGACTTTGTTCTGCTTCGTTCTGACGGCATGCCGGTTTACAACTTCTGCTGCGTGGTCGATGACCATCTGATGAAGATGACCCATGTCTTCCGTGCGGAAGAGCATCTGCCAAACACTCTAAGACAGCTTATGATCTATGAGGCGATGAACTGGCAGGCGCCGGAGTTCGGCCACATGGCTTTGATTCTGGATGAAGACCGCCAAAAACTTTCCAAGCGTAAAGGTGCCGTGGCTTGCGGTCAGTTGAAAGACGAAGGTTACCTGGCAAGTGCCGTATTGAACTTCATCGCATTGTTGGGTTGGTCTGATCCTCAGGGTCGCGAAATCCTGTCGGTGAAAGACATGCTGGAAGTGTTTGATATTTCCCGTTTGAATCCATCCGGCGCGATCTTTGACCGTGTGAAATTCAAATGGATGAATGCGCAGCACTTGCGTGCGCTTCCAAATGCAGAGTTGTGGCAGGCGGTAGCGCCGTTTTTGGCTCGTGAAAACATGGATCTGCCAGCGGATCCTGCGTGGCAAAGCAAGTCCCTGGATTTGTTCAAGCCGTACATGGAAATTCTGGCCGATGCGATCGAACTGTATCGCCCATTGAATGACAAATCTTATGTGATCCTGCCGGAAGCGGATGAAACCATGAAGTGGGAATCCACCAAAGCGGTTCTGACTTCCTGGAAAAACCTGCTTCAGGCCCATCCTTCTGATTTCATGACAGAAGAAGAGTTCCTGAAAATGCAGGACGAAGTGAAAAACCAGACGGGTTCCAAAGGCAAACACCTGTTCATGCCAATTCGTGTGGCGGTGATCGGGAAGCCTCACGGAGCTGAATTGAAGACTCTGGTTCCTTTGATGAAAAAATCCTCGTTGGTGGCCCGCGCAGAGCAGGCCCTGGCAAAAGTGTAGGTTTAAAAACTATGTTGAAGATTCACAATTCGCAAAGCAAGCAGCTTGAAGATTTCACACCACTGACACCGGGACAGGTGAAAATGTATGTGTGCGGTCCGACTGTTTATAACTTCCTGCACGTGGGTAACTTCCGCGGGCCGGTGGTCTTTAACATGGTTCGCAACTGGCTTGAAAATCTTGGTTATAAAGTAACCTACGCTCTGAATTTCACGGACGTTGATGACAAGATCATCAATCGTGCGAACGAGCTGGGTATGACCCCGACTGAATTGTCTGAAAAATACATCGCAGAATACAAAAAAGATTTCGCAATGCTGGGCCTGCGCCCGCATGACATGAATCCAAAAGTGACTGAACACATGGATGACATTCGCTCCATGGTGGAAAATCTGGTCAGTCAGAAGAAGGCTTATGAAGCTCAAGGCGACGTTCTTTATTCCATCGAATCCTTCAAGGACTATGGCAAGCTGAGTGGTCGTAACACCGACGACTTGCTGGCGGGTGCGCGAGTGGAAGTTGATGAAAAGAAACGCAACCCAATGGACTTTGCCCTTTGGAAAGCGGCAAAGCCGGGTGAAGTGTCCTGGCCGTCTCCTTGGGGGCCAGGTCGTCCGGGCTGGCACATTGAGTGCTCGGCGATGATTAAAAATCTTTTCGGCGATCAAATTGACATTCACGGTGGCGGTATGGACTTGATCTTCCCACACCACGAAAACGAAATCGCGCAAAGTGAAGGCTGCACTGGCAAAGCATTCGTAAAATACTGGATGCACAACAACATGCTGAACTTCGGTGGACAGAAGATGTCCAAGTCTTTGGGGAACATCGTGACCATGCGAGAATTCCTGGAGATGTACAACGCCGAGATCTACAAATGGATGATTCTGTCTGCGCACTATCGCACGTTGAGTGACTTTGGTGATGAAGCCGTCGAGCGCGCCGTGGGCGGGTTGTCGCGCGTGTATTCGGCGCTTTCCATGGCGGAAAGTTATCTGACTCCGGAAGTGACTCAGGAAGATGCTGCTTTTGCGAAAATCACGCAGGACGCCTGGAAGAAAGTGGAAGAAGCCATGAATCATGACTTCGGAACACCGGATGCGTTTGCGGCGATGTTTGAAGTGGTTCGCCAGTTCAATGCCCAGGTTCGCCGAGGCATGAAAGTGAACCCAGCGATTCAGGGGAAAGCGCTGGCCTTCCATAACTTCGTTCGTAAAATGGGTTCAACGATGAGTTTGTTCCAGGAACCGGCTCACGCGTTCCTGATCAAGCTTGATGATATGTTGCTGAAGAAAATGAATCTTGAAAGATCCGCTGTCGACACATTGGTGGCAGAACGTGGTGAGGCCCGTGCGGCGAAGGACTTTGCGAAGTCTGATGAATTGCGCGCGAAAATCACCGCATTGGGTATATCTGTCAGCGACACTCCGGAAGGAAGCTTCTGGGAAGTGACGAAATAGTGTCCTTGGTCATCCGCCATCTATATGAAAATCCGGAACTGCTTTCGGAGGTGGGTGACTGGATCTATCAGGCGTTCTGGACCGATCAGCCCGGTGTGACCATCATGACTTTTGAAATTTGAATTCTGAAAATTAAATCCTGAAACTAAATTCTATTTTTCCAAACTTTGATACGGCCCGCCGCCGCTACGATGGCGGATGATGTCATTCATTTATAATCCCGCGATGATTGAATTTAAATCCGGTTTGGAGATCGGCATTTTGCCGCTGTCGCGGGTGTTTTTGCTGACGACGCCAAACGGGATGTCGCCCCACCAGCGTTCGACCATGGTGCCATCGGCCATGGTCATGCTCATTTTACAGGTGTCATAAGTTCCCGCCGGGGCGCTCAGTTTTTCCAGAGTGCCACCGTTTTTCTCGCAGTCGGCGATCAGGGTTTTGTATTTTGCTGGTGAATAGAGGTCAGAGATCTCCATCGTTTCACTGGTTTTGTCGGTGCCTACGACCGCTTCTATTTTGATTTTCCAGATGTTCTTTTTTTCGTCGTGGCCGATGACTTCTTTAGTGATTTTCACGGCGTTGGTTTCGCCATTGATGGTGCTCATCGTGCCTGTCCAGGATACTTTGTCGCCGACATTGGGATAGGCCAAGGCGGTCGTGGCAAACAGAGCTGTGAAAGCAGTCAGTAAAGATTTGGTAAACATAAAGCCTCCTTCCATGGAATGCCACTAATATGGCATCCAAAGAAGAAGGCTGAAAGTCCAAGACCGGATCGGGTGCTAAAGTACAGGCTTCACTTTACCGCAATCAGCAGAAATAAACTTACCCTGATAGCGGATTTGAGTGTTGTTACCCTTGCTGGTTTTGCCGTTCATCAGCCCTTCGTATTCGTTGCTGGATTTGGCATTCCATTCAAAATCACCCTTGGCATCGTCTTTCGGGCAGTCAAAAGTTCCCGCCAGTTTTTTCGCCGTTTGCGTGGTGATCTTGGTGGTGCAGGCTTTGGTTCCTTCCATCACTTTATTGGGATTCTTCAGCATGTCGGCGGTATAGCAGATGCGATAGCCATTTTTTGTGACGGGAATCTTGTCCGAACCTGCCAGCATCGCTTCCATCTTTTTTCTTTGTTCCGGTGGCAGTTGTTCCAGGGCTTTGTTCATTTCCGCCATGGGATCAAAGGCTTTTCCATCCAGGGTCATTTGCATTTTTACTTCCCACAGGCCGGGCTTGATATCAAAGGCTGCAAATGATGCAGAAGCTGTGCAAAGTGCGGTGAGCAAAATTAGAAACTTCATGGTTCCTCCGGTTATTGGGGTGTCAGTTTCAGTTCGTATTTTTTATTCTTTTCAATGTCTTCGGCCGCCATGTATTGCGGGCGGTATTTTCCATCCAGGAACAATTGCACCTGATCTTTGTAGAATGGTGACAGGATATGTCCGGAAATGCCAATGGGATTGATACCCCAGCTGGTTTGTGGACGGGCAAAATCTATCACGCGACGGGTGGATGGACCGGCCACAACTTTGAAATCACCACCAAGACCGCGCATCTTGTTGTTATTGATTTCATTGTAAGCGCCCGGCATCGGATAAGGCCCCAGATTGAAGATCTTATCCAGCGGGAAGCTGCGACCCAGTGGATGTTTGTATTCCACGGTGTGCAGTTCGCCCCAGGGGATGTCCTGCACTTTTTCAATCGCAGTCACGAAGGCTTGGGTGATCAGCTGATCCTGATTGCGGTTTTTCCACCAGGGCGAGCTGTCGTCCAAAACGGCGCGCTCGTAAAACGCCCAGGCGTAAGGGGTGGTCAGATAGGTGGCCTTCGTTTCTTCAGGAACATCTTTTAGCAGCAGCAATACCAGCTCGTTGTTCCACTGGTGGTAAAGACTGGCTTCCACGGATTGAATGTCTGAACGCAAGTTCCAGTTTTTCAGCGCGTTCAATTCAGTTTCATATTTCAGATTCTGTACTTCATCCAGTTGCAGATGGTCGTTCAGTTTGTCTAAAAGCTCTCGGGTTTTATAGTTGAAGTTGTCTGTTTGCAGGGCACGCACATCATCGGCACTCCACAGGTCTTTTTCACCCAAAGCTCGCAGCAAAGTTTGGTAACGGTCATCAGACTGCCAGTCGCCGCGAATATTTTCAGAAATCCCCTCGGGGCGGGAATTGGCAGTTACGATAATGCCATTTTCAGGATTCACTTTGTGGGGTTTGTCTTTCCACGCCAGAACACGTTCGTATTCTTCAAGTCCGGAAGCTCCATCCAGAATCATGTCCGAGTTGGGATTTTTCTTAATGGCAATGTCACCGAAGATCCACCATGCGATATTTTCGGCATCCGCATACATGACATTCAGACCTGGTGCTGTTCCATATTGCAGGGCTGTTTCAAAGGCTGTCATGTTCGGCGCTTTGCCCATTTCAAAAAGGGCTTTCATCGGATTGTTTTCCGGGCGGTGGTACGCCCATTTCAATGCCAGATTTTTGCGTTCCAGAGTTTCATCCATGATCGGGCCGTGATTGGTTTCAATCATGTTCAGCACCAGATCATCCGCATCTTTGATTTTGATGGTTTCAGTCCATTCCTGATAAGGAACTTCCTTGCCCATAAAGACGGCGGTATTTTTATCTTTGTTCAAGGTCTCAGCGTAAAGATCCATGTCGTCAGAAAGCGACATGGTGAAGCCCCAGGCGTGCTGGCGGCTGTGACCCAGGATGGCAAACGGCACCAAGGGCAGATAGTGGCCGTAAAGTTCAAACTCGGGGGTTTGTATATGCGCTTCCACCCAGGTTGCCGGGTGTGAAAACCCGATGTGAGGATCGTTGGCGAAGATACTTTTGCCGGACTGAGAACGGTCCGGTCCAATCAGCCATGCGTTGCTGCCTTCAAAGGAAGCGGTGAAAAGATTTTCGGTCAGCAGCTCGAACGGTGTGAAGCCGCCCTGCAGGCTGGTGATTTTTAGCGGAGCTTTTAACGGCACATTGCGAAGGCCTTGGAAAGATTCTGGAGAAAGTTTGCCGGCAAGCTCGGTCATTAAAGGATCGGCTTTCAATGCGATTCCAAAGCTGTAGGCCATGTGGCCGGTCATGATATAAGCATCCAAGGGCGAGAACGGGCGGGGTTTTAGTCCTACCAAGGTCATTTCATAGGGGGCCTTTTGAGTGGTGATGTATTGATTCACGCCCTCAAAGTAAGCTTCCATCTCGTCCCACATGTTTTGATCAAAGCGTCCCTCGGCTTTTTCTTTCGCAAGCATGCGCTCGACAGATCGGCGAAGCATCAGGCTGCGATACAGCTTGTCGCTGGGCAGAGCCAGCTCTCCGAAGACCTCAGAAAGTTCCCCTTGGGTCATGCGGCGGGAAAGTTCCATTTGGAAAAGTCTTTCGCTGGCCATGACAAAGCCCAGTGCTTTCAGGGCGTCTTTTTTACTGGCGGCTTTGATGTGAGGAATGCCGTATTGATCGCGAATCACGATCACGGGCCCAGTCAGCCCTTTAAGCGGCAGTGAACCTTCCATAGGCGGCAGGGACTGGCGCATAAACAAGTAACCCCCCAAGCAGAAGACAGTAACCAGGATGAAGAATACGAGAAGGCTTCGTTTGAGTGTTTTCATTCCTCAACTGTCGGCGGGGTCTGGTGGGGAGGCAAGAAAACCTTTAATTGCCACCTCGCATATAACGCAGAGTAGGGCCAAAAAAGGGCGGGTACTTTTTTATGATCGTGCTATTCTTGGAGGGATGGCCTCAGCATATAAAAAGAACTTTCAATTGGTGTCCGAGTTTAAACCTTCCGGTGATCAGCCGAAAGCAATTGAGCAGATTGCTGAAAACTTCACCGCAGGGTTGAAGCATCAAACACTGCTGGGGGTGACCGGGTCGGGTAAGACCTTCACGATGGCTCACACTATTGCTAATTTGAATCAGCCCGCGCTGGTGTTGGCTCCGAATAAAACTCTGGCGGCTCAGCTTTATGCTGAATTCAAAGAACTGTTCCCGCATAATGCCGTGGAATACTTTGTCAGCTATTACGACTACTATCAGCCTGAAGCTTATATTCCCTCCACTGACACGTATATCGAAAAGGACTCGGCGATCAACGAACAAATCGATCGCATGCGCCACTCGGCGACGCGTTCGTTGTTTGATCGTCGTGATGTGATCATCGTTAGCTCTGTATCGTGCATTTATGGTTTGGGTTCGCCAGAGGCCTATGAAGGCATGATGATCCAAATCGTGTCCAACACCTCGATGAAGCGCGATCATTTGCTGCGAGAATTGATCCGTATTCAGTATCAGCGTAACAACGTGGACTTCTCGCGCGGAACGGTGCGCGTGCGCGGGGACAATGTCGAGATTTTCCCGCCGTATGAAGAAGAGCGCGCCGTGCGTGTCGAATTCTTTGGCGACTATATCGAGCGTCTTTCGTGGATTGATCCATTGACCGGGCAGATCCTGGAAGAAATTGACCAAATCGGTATTTATCCGGGAAGTCACCACGTCACCAGTGATGACTCTTTAAAACGTGCCATTAAGACCATTCAGGATGAATTGCGTGATCGCCTGGTGCAGCTGAATCAGGAAATGAAACTGCTTGAAGCCCAGCGTTTGGAACAAAGAACCTATTACGACATCGAGATGATGGAACAAATGGGTTTCTGTCAGGGGATCGAAAACTATTCCCGCCACATGACGGGCCGTGGGCCGGGGGAGCCACCTCCGACGCTGCTTGAATACTTCCCCAAAGACTTTGTCACCTTTATCGACGAGTCCCACGTCACCGTGCCTCAAATCGGAGGGATGTATCGTGGGGACCGTGCGCGAAAAATGAATCTGGTTGAACACGGCTTCCGCCTGCCGTCGGCATTGGACAATCGTCCTTTGAACTTCCAGGAATTTGAAACCATGATGGACAAGGTTGTCTATGTCTCAGCGACGCCTGGAACTTATGAACTGCAAAAATCCGAAGGGGTTATTGTCGAGCAGATCATTCGACCGACGGGCCTGATTGATCCGGTCGTGGAAGTTCGCCCGGTGAAACATCAGGTCGATGACCTGCTGAAAGAAATCCGCATCCGCGTTGCCAAGCAAGAGCGTGTCTTGATCACAACCCTGACTAAGCGTTCGGCTGAAGATCTGACCGAGTACTATGAAAATCTGGGCATCAAAGTAAAGTATCTGCACAGCGAGATCGACACCATGGAACGTATGGAAATCCTGCGCGATTTGCGTTTGGGTGTTTTCGACGTTCTGGTGGGGATCAACTTGTTGCGAGAAGGCCTGGATATCCCTGAAGTCAGCCTTGTGGGTATCACCGATGCCGATAAAGAGGGCTTCCTGCGTTCGGAAAGATCATTGGTGCAGACCATCGGTCGTGCGGCCCGTAACTTGAATGGCCGCGTGATTCTTTACGGGGACATTATCACTGAAAGCATGGCAAAAGCCATGAATGAAACCGACCGTCGTCGTCGTATTCAGAGTGAATACAACGAAGCCAATGGCATTACCCCGCAGTCGGTGAAAAAACGCATCCGTGATGGTCTGGGTGAAATGTTTGACGGAACGGTTTCCACACCGTTGGGTGGTGAAAACAAGTCCGCTGCCATTTTAAACAAATTTGCACAGCAGCCTGAAAAGATCCAGCAAGAGATCAACAAACTTCGTGCCCGCATGAAAGAGCTTTCTGCGAACCTCGAGTTTGAGGAAGCGGCCAAGATCCGCGACGAAATCAAACGTCTGCAGATTGTGGAGCTGAACGTGCGAAGTGGAGAGATCGAGCAGGAAAGTGCGGAGGTCGTCAAGAATGGCCTCAAGTAAGTTCGAGGAAGTGCGCGACAAGGTAAAAGAGTTTCCGACGCAAAGTGGTGTTTATCTGATGAAAAACACCGCCGATAAGATCATCTATATCGGTAAAGCGAAGAATCTTAGAAGCCGTGTGCGCAGCTACTTTAACGACAGCAAGGATCACAGTCCCAAGACGCGTTTGCTGGTCTCGAACATCTGCGAAGTTGAATACATTCTGACTAAAACCGAGGTCGAGGCGTTTTTGCTGGAAGCCTCGCTGATTAAAAAACACCGCCCTAAATACAATATCCGTCTGCGCGATGATAAGGCCTATCCTTACATTCGCTTTAGCTGGGGTGATCAGGCGCCAAGGCTGTATCTGGCGCGCAAGGTGAAAAAAGACGGGTCCCTTTATTTTGGTCCCTACACCTCAGGTCTGGCCGTGCATGGCACGATCAAGTTTCTAAACAGAACCTTTAAAATCCGCGATTGCACCGATGCAGTCTTTAAATCCCGCACACGTCCATGCATGACCTACCAGATCGGCCGTTGTACAGCGCCTTGTGTGAAGTACATCTCAATGGAAGATTATCGCAACGAGGTCGAAGGGGCGAAGCTGTTCCTGAAAGGCCAGAACAAGAAGGTCATTAAAACCATGACCGAAAAAATGAGAGGCGCCGCTGACGAGGAAAGATTCGAAGTCGCCGCGCGCCTGCGGGACTCCATTGAATCCATTAAAGCCATCTTGCAAAAACAGGCGGTCATCAATGACACCTCGGAAAAAGACCAGGATGCTCTGGGGTACTATGGGGATGAACGTGGCTGTTTGATTGAAACCGTCCACATCCGTGCCGGACGTGTTATAGGAACAAGGCCGCATTATCTGCCGCACTTTGATCCGAATGATGCGGTTGAAGATCCACGCGAATGGCTGGTGGACTTCCTGAATCAGTACTATGAAGACAACTTCATACCGGACGAGGTTTTACTGCCACTGGATATCGGCAGCGACCTGACCAAGCTGATGGAAGAAGTTCTAAAAGAACGCTCGGGCAGCAAGGCTACTGTCAGATTTGCCACTGATGAGCGCGGCCGCAATCTGGTTGAAATGGCCCATGAAAACGCCAAGTCGCATTTCTTGAAATACGTTTCGAAGTCCGAAGAAAAGCTGCGTGGTTTGGAAGAAATCAAAGAACGCTTCAATCTGCCGGAACGTCCGCGCCGTATTGAGTGTTATGATATCTCTACCTTCCAGGGGGCTGAAACCGTGGCCTCGCAGGTGGTGTTTGAGGACGGGGTTCCGGCCAAAGAACATTATCGTCGTTATAAGATTAAAACCGTTCAGGGCATCAATGACTTTGCCTCGATGTACGAGGTTCTAAGTCGTCGCTTCAAGCATACGGAATATGATGATCCACATTTGATCGTGATCGACGGTGGCAAGGGGCAGCTGTCCCAGGCCATGAAGATTCTGGAAGAAATCGGCCGCAAGGACATTCCCGTGGTGGGCTTGGCCAAGGCGCGCACTGAAAGTGACTTCCAGAAACAGGAAGTCGAATCCACGGAAGAGCGCTTCTTCTTGCCGGGTCGGTCCAATCCGGTGATCTTTAAGCACAATGCCGAGGCCTTGTACATTCTTTCGGGCATCCGTGATGAAGCCCATCGTTTTGCCATCACCTACCACCGCAAGTTGCGTGAGGGCACGTCGCTTGAAAGTGAGCTGGATTACGTCGTGGGTTTGGGGGAAAAAAGAAAGAAAGTTCTTTTGACTCAGTTCAACTCTGTTGATGAAATCAAAATGGCTGATGCCGAGGAAATCGCAAAACTGAAGGGCTTTAACCGGGTCCTGGCCGAGCGTATTTTACTGCAACTGAACGAAAGCGAAGAAGAAGAAACTGAGGTTGAAGAGTGAAGAGTCATGCGCTCTTAGTGGGACTGGGGATATTTTTAAGCCGTATCGCGGGTCTTGTCCGTGAAAGGGTCTTTGCCCACTACTTCGGAAATTCTGATGCCGGGGACGCCTTCAAGGCCGCTTTAAAAATTCCCAATTTCCTGCAAAATCTTTTCGGTGAAGGCGTGCTGTCCGCAAGCTTTATCCCGGTCTATGCCCAGTTGCTGGCAAAAAAACACGATGAAGACGCTGCCAAAGTGGCGTCGGTCATTGGCAGTTTGTTGTTCCTGATGACTTCAGGTCTGGTGCTGTTGGGTGTGCTGGCGACACCATTTTTGATTGATGTGATTGCGCCGGGGTTTACCGGTGAAAAGCGGGATCTGACCATTCAAATCGTCCAGATCCTGTTCCCGGGCACGGGTTTCTTGGTAATGTCGGCCTGGTGTCTGGGGATTTTAAATTCCCATCGCAAGTTCTTCCTTTCTTATGTGGCGCCGGTGATCTGGAACTTGGCGATTATCGCAGCGCTTGTGATGTGGGGTGGGAAGCAAGGTCAGTTTGATCTGGCCGTCACGGTGGCTTGGGGCCTTGTGGCCGGAAGCTTTCTGCAATTTGCAGTGCAGTTGCCGTCGGCGTTGCGTTTGGGAAGAAAGATTTCTCCGTCTTTGGATTTGAAACTTACTTCTGTTCGCACGGTGGTGAAGAACTTTGTGCCGGTGGTGTTTTCCCGCGGGGTGGTTCAGGTCAGTGCCTATATCGATAACGTACTGGCAAGTTTGCTGCCAACCGGAGCGGTATCCGCGTTGGCTTATGCGCAGACCTTGTATCTGTTGCCAGTAAGCCTTTTTGGTATGAGTGTCTCGGCCGCCGAGCTGCCGGCGATGTCCCAAGCGACAGGTTCTGACGAAGAGATCCGTCACTATCTGCAAGGGCGCCTGAACAAGGGGCTTGAACAGATCGCGTTCTTTATTATTCCGTCGGTGGCGGGTTTCCTGATTTTGGGGGATCTGATTGTCGGCGCTGTTTTCCAGACTGGTGAATTCACTGCACAGAACACCCATTATGTGTGGATGGTGCTGGTGGGATACACCTTGGGCTTATTGGCCTCCACCCTGGGACGTTTGTATTCCTCGACGTTCTTTTCTTTGAAAGACACCAAGACACCGCTGCAATTTGCAATTGTGCGTGTGATCTTTGCGACCTTGCTGGGCGCGATGCTGGGGTTCTATGTGCCCCAGGCGTTGGGTCTTGATTCTCAGTGGGGAACAGCAGGTCTGACCGCGGCTGCGGGGATGGCGGGTTGGATTGAATTCTATCTTTTGCGCAAGGCCTTGAATAAACGCATCGGTCGCACTGGATTGTCTTTAAGATTCCAGGGTAAAGTGTGGCTGATGGCTTTGATTGGGGCGGGTGCCGGCGCGCTCGTTGCCAAGGGTTTGCTCGATGCTTCAATGCACGTCATTGCGCGTGCGGCAGTGGCACTTTCGGTCTATGGCCTGCTCTACTTCATATTGGGTTATTTCTTGAAAGTAGAGCAAGCACACAGTTTGCTGCAGAAAGTTCTGCGCCGAATTCGTTAATCACCAGCGCACACCCCAGCCGTAGAGTTCAACGACTATACTGCCGTTCGGGAAGGCGAATCTGAGTGCGCCGCTGAAATAGCCTTCATACCAAGGACGGAACTCGACACGGGTCAAACAGCTTTGGCCCGGATACAGATAGTTCGGACATTGGCTCCAGGCCCAGAACGCGGCACCGCTGATGTAAACTCCACGAACATACAAAGGTTCATATCCTGTGTTGCGCAAATAGATATCAGCGTATTGGCTCCAGTTCACGCGCACGCTGCCAAAATTGTAGTAATAGTATTGATGCGACTGCGTCTCTATCGTGGATGGAGTGACGGTGACTTCCAGTGGGGCTGCCTGGGCTGTTAAGGGCAGGTATAGGCCTGCGGCAAGGAAAATACTTAGTAGAAGCTTCATAAGCACCTCCTGACACTTCTATTTTTTCCCAAGAAGAGATTGGTCGCAAAGTTTTTCAGGAGTATGCTGTTCTTGTCATGAACGAATCAGTCTGGTCTCCGATGAAAATTTCCATCTATCGATCCTTCTGGATCTGTGCCTTTTTATCGAATCTGGGAACCTGGATTCAGGATGTGGCGGCCAGCTGGGTGATGACACATTTATCGACGTCACCGCTGATTATTTCTTTGCTGTCGTTCACGGGCAGTTTGCCTGTGTTGTTCTTCAGTATCCCTTCCGGCTATTTGTCGGATCTGGGGCATCGTCGAAAATTGCTTTTATTTGCGCAAGGTCTGATGTGTTTTGCCGCGGGTCTTTTGGCGTATCTGGTTTGGACAGAACAAGTCACCGAAGTCAGTTTGCTGGGGTTGTCGCTGATCATGGGTGTGGGATTCGCACTTTCCAATCCCGCGTTTCAGTCCGTGCTGACTGATCTTGTTCCCAATGCCATGCAGGCGCAGGCGGTGCTTGTGTACTACATGGGGATTAACATCACGCGAGTTCTGGGGCCCACACTGGGTGGCGGTATCTTAAGTGGTTTTGGTCCCAGCAGTGCCTTTGTGGTGAACAGTGTTTCTTACCTGGGATTGATTCTGTTTTTCTGGAAGTGGCCAGTGCCGCAAACCGTGGAAACCCAAAAGCAAAAAATCCGCATTCAGGAAAGTGACTGGAAGCCGTTGTTGTCATTGCATAACATGAAACTGTGGGTGGAAATTTTCCTGGTCACTTTCTTTGCGTCTTCGTTGTGGGCGCTTTATCCGACACGCGGGCGTATCGAGCTGCAACTAAGCTCGCTGCAATACGGATCACTTCTGGGATTCCTTGGGCTTGGTGCCTGCGTCAGTGCTTTCTTGTCAGGAAAGATCATGCATCCGGATCGCACTCAAAAATCCTTGGCGGGATCGTATATTATTTATGCCGTGGGGATTTTGTTGTTGGGTCTTGCACCCGGTTACATGCTGATGTGTGCAGCGATGTTCTGTGGCGGGGTGGGTTGGCTGGTGCTTTCCACTTTGATGAACATGAGTTCTCGGCAAATCACCGGAGCTTCGCAATTGAAGGCGACAATGCTGGGGGTGTTCTTGGCGGTGTTCTATGCTGGCATGGCGTTGGGGGCGATTTCCTGGGGAGCCGTGGCGCGTGTAGGTTCCACAAGTGTGGCCCTTGTCATGGCTTCCGTGGGTTTGGGGCTGATTGGATTTTACAAAGGGCTTAAAGATTTCACTCGCGCTTAGTGCACTCGGTGATTTTCTTCTTTGATCAAAGCACAGCATGGGCAGGATGCTTCTTCTGAAAGCACTGCAAATTCATTCAATTGTTTGTAACTGAATTCCAGGGCCGTGCCGCAGGCTTCACAGTTGTTGATGGCTTTGCGGAAGGCTTCGCGTTTCATGAATTCTTCAGTCGGGATGATATTGAATTTGAATACTTCCATGTGATGCCTCCTGTTTGTGCGTGATATCTTTCTTATCGGTAAAGTTTGTCCCAACTTGAGACAAAAAAGCGGGTTTTGGCCCCCTTTGAACAGTGCATTAACCCCGGTTTTTGGTGTCTACAAACCAAGGTCCAGATACAATCGGCGCCATGAAAGACTACATCCAGTATCTTCAAGACGTTCTTGGTCTGCAAAATGTCATGCTCGGTCCCCAACAAGCCGGGGTTGAAGCTGCCAAGACGCAGTTTTTCACCGCAAAGGGACCATTCACGGTCTCTGAACTTCGCCATTATGAATTGGTGTTTTTAAATATCCTGACCCAAAGCAAAGAAAGTCTGTTCCTGCCGGAAGTGAATGACCTTTACTCCAAGATGAAGGCAGCGATGAAGCTGCGTAATCTGCAGGTGCTTGAGTTGGATTGCACGGTGGAAGACCGGTCACAGCTTCCGTCGGAACTGGCGAAGATCTGTGAAAGCAAAGTTGTGGTTGTCTATAGCTCGTTCCCGAAAGACATCGGCGAGTTGATTTTCAAAGGTCCGGGCAAGTGGCTTGAAACCTACAGCCCGGCTTATCTGCTGGAAGACCCGGCCGCTAAAAAAGTCGTGTGGAATGACCTGCAAAAAGTAATGAAGGAGCTCGGAGTATGAAGTCTTTGATGCTGATCCTGTTTGTGTCTTTGCTGTCGGTGGTTGCCAAAGCGGACTGTACGACGGCGATCACTATCAACGAGGCCATCTCGGCCAGCACTTCTGATTATCTGGAACGCGCTGAAAAACGCGCCGTCGAAGATAAGTGCAGTTCATTGTATCTGCGTATCAACACACCGGGTGGCAGCCTGCAAAGCACGCGTCTGATTGTTGAACGCATTCTGGCGTCACCGGTTCCTTACCTGTGTCTGATTGCTCCTCGCGGGGGGCATGCGGGCAGTGCTGGGGCTATTATTCTGCAAGCTTGCCACGTGAACGGCGGATTGACTGCCACCAATATCGGCGCGGCGACGCCGATTCTGGGCACGGGTGAAAAGACGCCGGAAGATCTGCGCAAAAAACTTATCAACGACACCGTCAGCTGGATGGAAGGCGTGACCAAGCTTCGTGGTCGCAGTCTGAAGTTCTCAAAAGAAATCATCACAGAAGCGAAGTCTTTATCCAGCGAAGTGGCCCATGCTGAAGGCGCGTTGGATATTCTGGCCGCTACAGAGCTGGAGTTCCTGCAACAAGCTCAAGGCCGCAAGGTTCTGTTGGGTGAAGAAAAAGAGCCTGCCATCGTGGCCGTTCATGACTTGCGCGAATTTGCACCGGATCTTCGCTATAAGGTTTTAAGTTTTGTGGCTGATCCTGAATTTGCCTATTTGCTGTTCATGGGAAGTTTGGCTTTGTTGTATGTCGAAGTGACACATCCGGGATTGATCGCGCCCGGGGTGATCGGCGGGATCGGTCTGGTGCTTTCCATGGTGGCTTTCCACAAGCTGGATGTCACCTGGGGCGGGTTGGCTTTGATCTTGTTGGGTGTGGCATTCCTGATTGCTGAAATGTTCATCCCAAGCTTCGGTGCTTTGGGTATCGGCGGCCTGATTGCCGTGTTTGTGGGAAGTGTGTTTCTATTTGATGCGCAGACAACGGGGTATGCATTGCCAATGTCTTTGATTGTTTCAGTCGTGGGTGTTTTGGGGATTTTCTTTCTGGGCTTGGGGTATCTGGCGGTGAAAACCATCCGACTGCGCACTCAGGATGCGGATGCGCAGATGCAAAGCCGTGACGGCGTGGTGATGACCGTGGAAGCTAACGGGCACAGCGGGCAAGTTGAAATTATCGGCGAAATCTGGAAATTCGTTTCTGAAGATCCACTGGTTCCCGGCGATCGTGTGCATATCACGGGCCGCCAGGGTCTGACTTTGAATGTGAAAAAGAACAAATAAGGAGATAGCAGCATGGAATTTATAATTGGTATTATCGTCATCGGCGGTATCATCGGCAGCTCGATGATCAAGATTCTGAACGACTGGGAACGCGGTGTGGTTTTGCGTCTGGGTAAAGCTGTGGGCGTGCGTGGTCCGGGCTTGATTCTGTTGATTCCGTTCGTAGAGCGCATGATCAAGATCGACACTCGTACCATCACAATGGATGTTCAGCCTCAGGACGTTATCACGAAAGACAACGTATCCATGCAGGTGAATGCGGTTGTTTACTTCAAGGTGATTTCTCCGATGGAAGCGATCACAAAAATCGAAGACTATTACTTTGCAACCAGTCAGCTGGCGCAGACCACTTTGCGTTCTGTGATGGGTCAGTACCATCTTGATGACGTGCTGGAGCATCGTGACAAGATCAATGCCGCTTTGCAGGTGATCCTGGATAAGGCGACTGAATCCTGGGGAATCAAAGTGACGATGGTTGAAGTGAAACAAATCGACCTTCCAAAAGAAATGCAAAGAGCCATGGCCCGTGAAGCGGAAGCTGAGCGTGAGCGTCGTGCAAAAGTCATCAGCGCGGAAGGGGAAGTGCAGCGTGCGCAGAAGCTTCAGGAAGCTTCCAACACTCTGGCGGGATCTCCATCAGCCCTGCAATTGGCTTATTTGCAGACTTTGACGGAAATTGCTGGTGATAAATCCAACACGATCCTGTTCCCGTTGCCTCTAGACATGATTAAACCGTTCATGGAGATGACGAAAAAGGAAAACTAGACTTTCATCGCTGGACCACTGTTGGTTTAATAGAGGGGATAAAGCAAGACGCTTTATCCCTATTTTTTTGCTCTACGGATGGAGTAACAACAGTGAAGCTCGTTTTTGCAGCGTTGATCTTCAGCATTGGTTTGGTCAGTTTCACCTCAGAGGCCCGCGCGGATAAAGAAATTGTTCGTGTGCGCTTAAGTTCCGTGGCCGGAAAAATCTCTTTCAACGGGACGGGTTTGCAGTTTCAAAATCTGACCCAGAATTTCCGCCCGGTGGCGATTCCTAATTCCTCTTCTGCCGAAGTGCGAGTGCTTTCAAAAGGCTCAAAAAAAATCTGGGCCCTTCGTATCAATAACAAAGACCCTGAGCATCTTTTTACCGACAAGTACCTGATGATTCAGGGGCACAACCTGCGTGCCGGATCCCAGGCGCTGCCAAGCCGGGTTTTGCTGAACTTAAATTCTGAAAGACAGATTGATGTTATCGGCGTGATGCCGCTGGATGAATATATCACGGGTGTGCTGGCCAGTGAAATGCCCTTGTCCTGGCCGTTGGAAACCCTGAAGGCTCAGGCGGTGGCGGCAAGATCCTATGCGCTGGCGGTGATCAGCGAACGCAAAGACAAAGCCTATCATCTGGAAAGCAGTGTGCTGGATCAGGTTTTTCGTCATGTGGTGGCGGAAGATCGTAAAAGCCCGTTGATTCAAAAAGCTTTGCAGGCGGTAGAGTCCACCCAAGGGATCAAACTTTTGGGGAATAAAGACCGCGTGCTGAAGGCCTTCTATCATTCTGACTGCGGTGGCAAAACCACGACGTCCAAGAATGTCTGGAACTATGGTGTGAACACCGGAGTGGTGGTGGACAGCTCTTGTCCCACGAACCCGCGCGGCCACTGGAAGTTGGCACTGACGAAAATGGATCTGCAAAAGCGTTTGAAGGTTGAAGATTTCAGTGATTTGCGGTTGGAACGAAATCCTGCAGATCAAAGAATCAAGTCTGTGCGTGTGGCTTTCAATGGGCTGCCGGATAAGGTGATTTCAGCCAATGACTTCCGTCAGGCTTTGGGTTTTCAGGATCTGCGCAGTGCTTTGTTTGATATGAAGCAAAACGGGGATCAATTCCTGTTTGAGGGCCGTGGTTTTGGTCATGGCGTGGGATTGTGTCAGTGGGGAAGTCGTGCTTTGGGGCAGAAGGGGTATTCCTTCCGGCAGATCTTAAAACACTATTATCCATTGGCGGGCTTGAGTGGTGCAACGCTCGTTGCACAAGAGGCCGTTCAGAAATAAAAAGGGCTTAGAAGCCCATGAATACGCGGGCTGCGAACATGAATACTGCGCCCAGGATCAATGCGTTTGTTGCTGTAACAGTCATCTATAATTCCTTGTTTAAATTGATACATCCCATTTCGGTAAGATGAGGGAAAATCTTAAATATTTCTTTTTTCGTCGAAGTTTTAGGCGGCTCAGGATGTGACAGTGGTGCCCCTTTTGCGCACCATCCTCAAGGATTAGACGATTACTGGGGTTTGTACCACCCTGAGATTAGCTGCAAAACCCCCGTTAGATCATAGAGTTATGCCGTTTTGGCAAGGTTGGCACAAGCATCGCAATAGAGTCTTGGTGAGAGGTCCATCAATCAACCGGACCTTTTAAGTGAGGCTGATATGAAAACATTCAACTCTAAACTGATCTTCCTGCTGGCGGCGTTCTCTTTGATGGGCGTTGGTTGCGGTAAGAGCAATCAGTTCCAGACTGGATCCAACACCAACACGAATACAGTTGTTGATGGCGGAGTTGATGGAAGCGTACCGACTTCACCAGATGGTTCTGGTTCATCTTCTTCCGGATCCACTTCTGGCAGCAACACGGTTGATTTCGTACCGACATCATTTACTGAGTTCAGTAACTATGTGGCTTCTCACCCGCTGAACAATCCATCCAACTATAAGTTGACGGTGGATTTGCAAAAGCTTGAGAGCGGCCGTTATGCCGGTTCTGTGAAGATTTCTTATGTAGACACAGGTTATCAGTATCAAGGTGTGTTTGAATCCGGTTCTGGCACCAATCAGAAGTTGAGCGGTCTGCAGGACAACAACATGCTTGAGTACAACTACAACTACTGGTTCAAATATGGCAGCAAGACAGTCTTCAGCGCTTACTTCCAGGATGCTCAGGGTGCCATTGTACTGATCGTGGATAACGTAGTGAACCAAGGTGACGGTCAAGGCGGCGGATATGTAACAGGTTCTGTATACTACAAGAACTTCGCACAGTCCTACGTACAACAGTCTCCATACAGAAAATGCTGGTACATCCGCTCGGGTCCATACAACTGCCGCGCTTCTGCAGTAATTGACAAGACCAGCCTGTACCCAGCAGACGGATTCAAAAAGCTTGGAACATTCTCCGGCTTGGCAAAATCCGCAGCGTTTAAGTAATCGGGCACGGCCCGGCAGAGCTGGAACGCCGGCAGGCGTGAAAGCTGAAGCAGTTTAGAATTTTAATATAATTTTTATTAATAAGGTAATTAACCAGGAGAGAAAAAATGGAAGGACTTAACAACAAAACTTTAAGTTTTCCAGCAAAGATGTTCACACGAGCTTTTGCAGCGCTGGGTATGGTTCTGGCTTTGGCAGCCTGCGGTAAAGGCGGTGGCGGCGGTACAAACACCAATGTGGGTTTGAACTGTCTGAATCAGGCTTGTGGCAATATCACCGCACCGGTGATTCTGACGACTTTCCAGTCTCAGTCATCCACCAGCAATCCTGAGATCATGTTGCAGAATATGCAGATCATCGTGTCTGCGAACCTGATTCAGCAAAATGCCTCTGGGAACAACTACAATAACTACCAGGGTCCGATTGCGATCCAAGGTCAGATGGTTGTAACCAGACAGATGATGGATGTGGATACGGTCACTGGGGCTCAGTTGACTCCATGTGTTTTGCCAGCAGGAACTTACAATCTGCAGACTTTGACGACAGGAACTATGGGCTTGGCAGGCGGCGATGTGAATGTGCCGGCAATGCTGAGCAACGTGGGTAATATCGAAGTGAAAATCGAAAACGGTCAGTTGTTCACTTCTGGAACCCGCCTGTTCGCAAAAGTTTCTGTGACTCGAGTGAATGGTTACGTTTGCTCTGGCAGATTCTTCGGTTCCTTCTACTAATCTTCACCAAATCCAAATAAATGAATCACCAAGCCCCGGGGAAACCTGGGGTTTTTTCTTGCGTATAGATGAAAGTCTGGGTCTAATGTGGGTATGGAACTACCTCTTTGGATCGACTTCTTTGATGAACTGCAAAATGTACGAGGACGCTCCCAGAATACGGTGATGGCATATCGCCGCGATTTGGAACTCTATCTTGAGTACCGTAAAACCGGTAAAACGGTGCCGGGCTTTTATGAGTTTATGAAGAAAAACAATCTCTCCACACGCTCTCAGGCCCGTGTGATTTCTTCTTTGCGCACTTACTTTAAATTCTGTGAAACTCGCGGGATGAAATGCCCGGAGCTGCGTGAGCTGCGTCCACCAAAAGTGAAGGTGGGCCTGCCAAAGGTTCTGACTCCACAAGAGTTCCAGCAACTTTTTGATGCAGCGGAAGTTCCGGATGCGGTGAAAACCGCGCGCAATCAGCTGACGCTGTTGTTCCTTTATGGTTTGGGCTGCCGTGTGTCTGAATTGATCGGTTTGAATGTGATCGATTTCAATCAGACGGACCGTTGGATCAAGGTTTTGGGTAAGGGCAATAAAGAACGCCTGGTGCCTTTGACTGAAAAGCTGGCAGAAAATCTGACTGTTTATTTGAAAGAACATCGTCCGACGCTGATGAAAGAAAACAGCCCGTCGATTCTGATCAATGACCGTGGTCATCGTCCGTCCCGCGTGGACGTGTGGAGATGGCTGGCGGCGTGGTCGGCTCGCGCTGGTTTTGCTGAACCGGTGAATCCGCACAGATTCCGTCATGGTTGTGCGACGGCTTTGCTGGAAAGCGGAGCGGATCTTCGTTCCATTCAGATGCTGCTGGGACATGCTAGCATCCAGACGACGCAGATTTACACGAACGTTACCACCAACACGATGACCAAAACCATCGAAGAACACCATCCGCTTTCGCAGATGGTTGATGCGGATAAATAGTCCGGCTTTCGAAAAGGCTCCTCACTGAGGGGCCTTTTTTATTTGTTCTATCGCGGGCCTGAACTTGCTTTTGGGCCCTGTCATGAAAATCCAATCACTTATTCGAAATAACGACCGTCTGGTGCCTGTAGAGGTAGAGCTGAGCTTCGTTCCGGGGTTGCCGCAAATTCAATTCTTAGGCTTGCCGGATCAGGCGATCAAAGAAAGCATCCACCGGATCAAAAGTGCGATTCGCAATCAAGGGTATGAATTCCCGAAAGCGCAGCAGATTCTGGTCAACTTGCGCCCCTCGCATTTAAAGAAAACTTCGCGGGGCTTGGAGCTTGCGGTGGCCTTGGGCATCTTGTGGGAAACCGAACAAGTGCCAAAGCCTTTGGATGGGGAAGCTTTGGTGTATGGTGAACTTTCTTTGGGCGGAGAAGTGTTTGAACCCGGGGATCTGCATGAAGACTTTGATCCCGAAGTTCCCTTGACCGTGTGGACCGGGGACGGTGATGGACGTTCTTCGCCATTTGCACGTTCGTGTTTGCGGGAATTAAAATCCGTCACGGCACCTGAGATCGTGGCTCATGCTCCGCGCGAATATCCGATTGAACGTCCGTCGTTTGGCCTTGATCTGGAGTTTCCTGATCGCCAGGCAAAGCTTTTAAAACTTGCTGCCATTGGCGAGCATTCCGTGTTGCTGGCGGGCCCTGCGGGGTCTGGTAAAAGCACGATCGCCAAAGCACTGCACGCGTTGCTGGCGGCGCCCACCCAGAAAGAGATGCATGAAATTCGTCAGAATAATAAAGGGGGCGCGGAGGCTCCGCTATCCTGGCGTCCCATGGTGCATCCTCACCATTCAACTTCGCCGTTGGGACTGATCGGTGGGGGAGTGCCGCCGTTCAAAGGCGACATCACCCGGGCGCACAAGGGGATGATGGTTTTGGATGAATTGTTGGAATTTAACCCCCGCGCCCAAGAGGCCCTGCGGGAACCCATGGAGGACTTCCGCATCCGCATTCGCCGCGGTCGTTACGTCGAAGAACATCCAGCCGACACGCTGGTGGTGGCGACCACGAACCTTTGTCCTTGCGGGGATTGGGTGCCTCAGGCCAAAGTCATCTGTGGGCGCTCGATTAAGAAGTGTCATTCCTATATGGAGCGTCTGTCGGGGCCTTTGGTCGACCGGTTCCAGATCACCTTCTTTACCCGCAAGCGGGAAGAGGGTGGGACCGTCACCGGGATCAGTCTTTTAAAAGAGCTGGAAGAGGTTCGGGCTTTTAGAGCGGCTATGGCTGGAAAAGATCCTCGGTTTTTAAGGGTAGCCGCCCGCTGGAGCTGGGAGGAACTGACCCAGGATCTGCCCGGGTTTTACATGCGGGAGCTGTTCCCTAAAGAGCTGTCTTCTAGGCGTCGGGAGCTTGCGACGCTCCGGGTCGCAAGGAGTTTGGCGGATCTGATGAAGGCTGAAAAGCTTCATCCGCTTCATGTTGAGGAAGCCTTGAAAATCACCCATCTTCCGTTTGAAGCTTTAAAACGACTTGGGGGATAAATATTGACTTAAACGGGGGGAAGGATTATTTTGGTCCTTCCTTCGCATAAGAAAATGCACATGGTGATGTGGCCGAGGGGTTAGGCTCAGCTCTGCAAAAGCTGCTACAGCGGTTCAAATCCGCTCGTCACCTCCAACTTTAAACCCGCTTAACAGCGGGTTTTTGTGTTTTAAGCCTCTTTAGAAAATAAAGTCGACATGAACCTTACAAGCCTGGCTCTTTGGGTTCCCGACTCCGCCAAGATTTTGAGTTTGGTGATTTCGGTAGATGCATATCTGTCTTAGAGCTGAAGCCCCGCTTTACAGCGGGGTTTCTCATTATAAGGGCGAAGTGCTAACTAATCGTTCCAGTTAGTTGAATTTGAATTATTCGAGTTTCCATACGAGTTGTTATTATATGAGCTTCCGGAGCCGTAAGGATTCTTGGTTCCATACGCCCCGGTATACGGATTTACGTTTCCTTTGGTCGACCAATTGTCTGAGCGAGTGCTGTTGGTGTCTGATCGATAGTGAGGCTGAACATAAGTTCCGTTCTTGCGATAGTAACCGTTAACGTAAGTGTCTGCTGATGCTGTTGCTGAAACAAAAGTGGCAGAAAGGATGACTAATTTTAATAAGCGCATTTTTTCTCCATTTATAAGGTTCATGGGACTCAGAAAAATTTTATTTTCTTTCATTTGGGTTTGATACCACCGCCACCAAATGAAAATCCGACCAGCGAGTCTTCATCAACCACTGAATTGAAACTGCGTGGGCCAGGATTCCGCCGGACATCATCAGGAACCACATGATAAAGAACGGCACAAACGGCATGTTCTTTTGGATTTCTTCCGGCGTGGCACCGGGTTCTGGGGGGGGCATAATTAAGAACATCAATACGCCCGTGATGACCATCACCGGCAACATCAGCACCATCATTCGCCAGGACCAGCTGCATAGAATTTTAATGGCTCTTTCAAGGGTGACTTCGGTGGTTTGCATGAATGTCCTTTAGCTCGCTTTGGGGATGTTTTCTTGCTCGGGTTTGTTGGTCGGATTCTTTTTTAAGTAATTCAGCGCGCGGATGCAGGCGATAAAGCTGCAGGTGAATATCACCGCGATGGCGATGCCGCCAACGCCGGTGTGCTTGATGGTGTATATGCGATCTCCCAGATAGACGATCAGGGCCATCCATCCGGCTGTTTTTGAATGTTCCGAGATGAAGTACGCCAACACCCCGTATATCAAAGCGCTGCCCCAGGCGTCCTTGGCCATGGGGATGTCGATTATCTGGTACTTGTATAACAGGCTTAAGGTGATGCTCATGGCGGCGATAAAGACACAAATCCCCACGGCACGCCTTACAAGAGCTTCGGCATCGATGCGGTCATTGATTTCCGGCCAGAACAGGGTGGGTGTCTTGCGCTTCTGCTCCATAAATCCTCCGCATGTTCTTATCGGATGATTACTAAATTATTTTATGTTTTCTGGCGGTCTTATTAAATTGAGACACGGGGATTACAGTGGTGCCGGGAACAGCGCCGTTTTAAGAATTCGCTTTTTAGTGGTATCCAGCAGCAGCAATCCCAGCGGAGTGATCTGCAGGGTGATCGGGCGGAAGACCGACAAACGCGCAGGTAACACCCAGCCAGCCGTAGGGATCTGCACAAAGCCGACGTCAAGATGAGCGGCCCATACCTGCCCCTGCGTGGAGCCTTCGGTTTGCGCAACGAAATAGCTCCAGCCCGTGGCATTGTCGTGAACGGCGTGGGTCCAAGATGCAATCGTGGGCTTATTCGGCAAACCCGCAAAGTTCGTGATGTCATAGATTTTCGGACTGCCGGATTCAGTGGCAACAGTCACTTTACGCAGCCTCCAGCCGTCAAATATCAGTAGATCCCCGTCGGCATTGCTTTGCAGTCCCGAGATATCACTTAAGTAAGAACCCCACGCATTTTGACCATGATCCGTAGCCACATAGGCGGGTGCACCAGCCCCGCCAACAACGGGTTTGATTTTTCCGGTGTCTTTGTCGGATTCAAAAATCCAAAGGTCGGCATCATCCAGCAAGCCCGAGGAACCATAGAAATACAGCTTGTTATTCGGAAGGAACGTCGCAATCTTGCGATAAGAATGCAGATTATAGCCGGTGTTCGTGGTGTTGAACTCGCCGACATTCACGGCCGGGTACGCGCTGGCGGCAGACGTCGCCTGATAGTAAGAAGGTCCCACCGTCAGGTTGTATTCCAATGTGCTGGCATCCCAGGTGCTCATGTTGTAAGAGCTCCACAGATTGGCAGGGGTGCCCGCAATTTGCGAGAACGCGGCAATGCCGGTTCCTAAAATAGTTAATGAACCATAGGCCGAGCTGTTGCCTGCAGTGCCATGATAGCCAGTAGCAATGTGATCAATTGCTTCAGAGCCTGGCACCGAGGTGTCGACGTGCAGTCGTCTTAAGTGGCGCGGACCACGGACGTAAAGATACTGCGAAGCTGGTTCATAGGCGATGCTTGAAATCTGTGTAAACGCCGCTTTGGACGGATCCGTGCCATTTCCGAAGGTGAAGAATGGAACACCCGCAACCGCGAAGTTGGTGAATGTCCCATTGTCATCCACGACTTTGAAAAGTTCGTTCGTGGTGGTTGAGAAGGCATAAATAAAGTCTTTGGCCGATCCCATATAGAAGATGGTCGACATGTTTTTGTAGTGTTTGTCCAGATTGAAGGTGGCGGACCAGGTTTCGGTGTCGAGATCGAAGTACGCAAGCTTATTGCCTTCATATTGAGCGCGAAGACAGTAAAGTTTGCCTGGCAGCCCTGCGACCTGGGTGCAGCGATTATAGAAAGTGCCCCAAGTGCCTGTGGTCATGCCTACCTGAGCGATCTTGTATTTTCCGTAAGCAGCTTGTTTTTGCAGTTCGAAAGCGGCTCCGTTGATATGAATCCAGATCTTGTTCAGATCAGGTCTGACCAGAGTCAGGTAAAGATCCGAGGTTGGACACGGAATCGGAGAAGCATCCGCCATCGTGTCCACAGCCCCCATTGTCCCGCAAGTGCCCGGTGTTCCCATGACCAGCACCGGATTTTTTCCGGCAGAATTGACGTCCACCATCCAGAAGGCTTCATTGGAGAAATAGAACAGGTGACCTGTTTTTACGTATCTTATGCTGGAGGCCTGTTCTTTGTTCAGAACGTTACTGATGATATTGATTGCGGGAAGTGATTTGTTCCACAGAACTGTTTTATCGGAAATGCGGATACGCGCCAGTTGCGAGCACGGCAGGCTTAACACCAGCATTTCATCAGCTTCGTTGATATCTATAATCATCGGGCTTTCGAATTTTCCGTTAGCCAGGTCACAGGACGGATTGAACGGTTCGCCCATCCAGGTTGAAACCAAACCTGTTTCCGAGTTGACAGTGGAAATGCTGTTGAATTTTGTATAATAGATGCGATTCAGGGAATCAGCAAAGAAGCCATACATCCCCGTCGTGGCGTTGGCAGTCAGATCCGCCGCGTTCATGTGCACACCTGTGCTTAAGTTTCCGGGTTCACCGATCAGGACAGTCCATTGTGAATTTACCGCATTAGAAATTGCACTGGTGACAACGCCGGCATCTGATACACACGAGATCAGAATCTTTAATGGCGTTGTAGTGCTGATCGTCTGATTGGTCGGAGTCAGCGAAGGCACCACCCATGAGATGTTGCCTGTAGTCGCACTTAAGTTGTTTGGACGATGGGTGGAAATGGTGTGAAAGCTGATGCCGTCATCCACCGTGTACTGGATCAAACTGATCGGGTTTGTCGCCAGCGGAACAGGGCCGACACCCGGGCTGCAGGACCACTCGATGTTCATCGTCGCACCTGGTGCATAAGTTTGACCACCCGCCGGGGACGTCAGGTACACCAACGGGGGATTTCCCAGATCCAAGGTCACGGTGTCAGTCAAAGTGTTGCTGACCGTTCCTGCGGCATTTCTGACCTGGGCATGAATTGTTTTAAAGCCGCCGGGATTTTTTAAAGTGGTGGTGCCAGCGGCGGAATAGGGTACCCACGTGGTATCCGAGAAGTCAGCCAGCTCTGAAAACCTCATGCTGGTGATCGCAGCAAAGGCGGATGTCGCGGTCATTTGTGTTGTAGTATAGGCAAGGCCAATGGTCGTCGCGTTGTTGGCAATGGTGAAGGATGACAAGGTCACCGTGCCCGAGTCCACGATCCAGTTGTAAGTCAGCGGAGTGCTGATATTTCCGGCCGTGTCTTTGGCGCGGATAGAGAAGCTATGAGCCCCTTGGGACAAAGAGGCATATGTCTGACCTGTTACGCAGACAGCATAGTCGTCAGCGTCGATCTTGCACTCGTAGCCATCAAATACAGCTCCACCGGTTTCTGTGTTGGTAAAATTGAAAGTGGCCGAAGGGCTGGTTGTTGCCGTCGCAGGTTTCGCAGTGATCTGCACTTCGGGTGCGGTCAGATCCACGGTCCACGTGTAAGTGTATTCCGCTGACAGGTTGCCGGCTTCATCCACGGCTTTGATCGCATAAGTGTGAACATCTTCAATGAGACCCACCAATGGTACCAACGGACTGCAGGTTTCATAGCTTCCGCTTGGCTGGCTGACGCTGGTGTGCTTGCACTGATAACCCGCAATCGGGGAGGTTGCATCCGTGGCTGCGAAGTTAAAGACCCCGGTGTTTGAATTGTTCAGAGGCGCCGGCGTTTGTGTAACGTTCAAAGTTGGCAGATCCGTGTCGACAATCCATTGGAAGGATGATTCTCCGGCAAGGGCGTTTTTTGTGTCAAAGGAGTGCACTTTGAATTCGTGTGCACCGTGTACCAAACCACTTAGGGTGTGCGGACTGGTGCAGTCGTACCATTCACTCTGATCCAAAGAGCATTTGTAGGACTTGATCACACTGTTGGCGGCTTTGAAGTGGAACGTCGGTGAAGTGGCTGACGAAAATGCCGTGGGTTTTTGCGTGAAAAGCGGCGTTGACGATTGGATGTCAGAAATCTCAAGTTCGGCCGTACATGCTGAAAGAATCATGGCAAAAAATAAGAAGCCGACCTGCAGGGAGGTCGGTCTTAAATATGATAGTTTCTTCAGGAAATACGTGCCTTTAAACATCTTAGTTCTTATCGGTCCCATGCTCTGATTTTTAAGAACTATCCTTAGGGAAACTGAACATTAGTGTTCCGCAGGGTCCAGTTTTGTTTCAAGGTGAGACACACTAAGGACAGTGGCGCTGAACATGTCGTACAGACGTTTTTTTAAATCTCAGAAATGAAGGCGCAATTTAGAGACATTCTAGGGTTGGCGTCTACACTCAGACGAAAAAGGAGGCCGCTATGAAAGGCACAAAAAGCTCAACTCGCTCTGGCAAACAAAGCCGTTCTTCCACGTCATCTGGTAAAAGCTCCAGCCGTTCTGGAAAACAGACGGGCCGCAGTTCTACCAGTTCCTCTCGTTCCCGTGATGAGAGTGAAACGGATGAAGAATAGGTTATGAACTTACCGAGTGTCAGGCCCGGACTTGTTTCGGGCTTGTCATTTAGAACTTAACGGAGGCCGTTATGGAAAAGGAATTTGAAAAAAGTGTCCCAGTAAGGTCCAAGAAAGCGGAGCTTCGCCTTTTTGAAAAATACTTTCCCGAAGATGGTCTGGGACACCGGCCTTTTTCTTTGACCATCAACAAAAAGAATCCTGCAGAAGTTTATGCACTTTTAAGAAACCTGGAAAATTTGCCATCGTTTTTTGAACATCTGGGGCGGGTTCAGATTAATGGCCCCAATCAAGCTGATTGGTATTTTAATGAGGCAGGAATTGATCAGCCCGTGCGAGTGCCTATGCAGCTTGAAGACGATGAAGGTGCCTTCACCTTGATTTGGAAAACCGAAACATCTGCCGGATTTGACTATCAGGTGGGAATATTTTTAGAAAATGCCTCTGCCAGCAGGGGAACCATGGTCCGGATGCTTGTTGCCTATGACAATTTGGCGGGCGAAGTCGGAGGCAAAATCGAAAGGCTTTTTGGCAAAGACGCCATGATGACCTCAAAGAAGAATCTTTACCGCCTGAAGGCATTTATTGAAACCGGGCATGTGCCCACCACTCAGGGGCAACCCAGTGGACGGGACGAGGATGAAAGCGACAACTGGATACATTAGGGAAAGGATCTGTCATGAGAGCATTGACCTGGGAAGGCAAACATAGTGTTAAAGTGAGGGACGTGCGAAACCCGCAGATTCTGCGTCCCGATGACATTATTATCAAAATTACCACGGCCGCTATCTGTGGTTCAGATCTGCATTTATATAATGGCTATATTCCGACTATGAAGAAGGGCGATATTCTGGGCCATGAAAACATGGGCGAAATTGTGGAAATCGGCCCGGCCATCAAAAGATTGAAGGTCGGCGATAAAGTGGTCGTGGCTTTTGATATTGGCTGCGGGAAATGCCATCACTGTGAACATGAAGAATATTCCGCCTGCGACAATTCAAATCCCAATGCGCATTTGGCGGATGCGGCCTATGGCACCAGCGGCGCGGGATTGTATGGATATTCTCATATGTATGGGGGCTATGCTGGGGGCCAGGCTGAATACCTGCGCGTGCCTTATGCTGAAACAAACGTCATCGTCATTCCTCCGGGCATTGATGATGAAAAGGTTCTGTTTCTAAGTGACATTCTTCCGACTGGATGGATGGCGGCAGAAAATGCCAATATCAAACGTGGTGACACCGTTGCTGTCTGGGGCGCCGGCCCGGTGGGGCAGCTGGCTATTCGCAGTGCTTTTTTGCTGGGTGCTGAACGGGTCATTGCCATCGACCACTTTGACAGCCGGTTGCAGCTGGCAGCGCAAGCTGGGGCAGAGTGCATTAACTTTGATGAAACTGGTGATGGGATACTGGATGAACTCCGTTATCTGACCGGTGGAGTGGGGCCGGACTCCTGCATCGATGCGGTGGGGCTTGAGGCCCATGGTCAGACCGTAACGGCGATGATCGACCGGGCCAAGACATCAGTGATGCTTGCCACCGACAGGCCCGATGCTCTTCGCCAGGCTATACAGGCCTGCCGTAAGGCGGGCACGGTTTCCATTCCCGGTGTGTACGGAGGAATGCTGGACAAAATTCCTTTTGGCGCAGCCTTCGGAAAAGGCTTGAAGTTTAACATGGGTCAGACGCACACCCAAAAGTATATGAAGCCTTTGCTGGAGCTGATTCTGGCAGGCCGGATGGATCCTGCCGAAATCATCAGTCATCGGATTGATATTACAGAGGGACCGGAGGCTTACAAGAATTTCAACGACAAAAAAGACGAGTACCGCAAAGTCGTAATTAAAATGCACTAAAAAGGGGGACAAGATGCCTGGAAACAACGTGCAACAACAAAGATCTGAAACCAAAAGCATGGCTAATGCTGATATCGTGAACCTTATTCTGGAAGATCATCGTCCCTTGAAAAAACTGATCACAATTTTGAAGAACACCGATAAGGATTCTTCCGAACGGGAAGAGGCTTTTGCCGAATTTGCACCGTTGCTGGTGACTCATGCCAAACCTGAAGAACAGGTTCTTTACACCTATATGAAAAACAACGAAGAACTGCGTGAAGAAGGATTTGAGGGTGACGTCGAACATCAGCTCGCAGATCAGTTGCTGGAAGAGATCATGCGCACGGATGATGAGGACCTTTGGTCGGCGCGTGTGAAAGTCCTGGCTGAGTTGGTCGAGCACCACATCGAAGAGGAAGAATCCGAGCTGCTGCCGGACTTTAAAAAGAATTCCGAGCCCGCGGAGCGATTGGCCATGGGTCAGCAGTTTTTGATGCTTAAAACCAAGTTGCTCGAACAAGGCGGGACGGATGCTGCGCACGAGTCAGACTTGGACAAGCCAAAACACTGAGATGAAGCCCAATGAGGTCCTTTCGTGTCGCCGGGTCGCTCTTTTGATTATCGATATGATTAACACCTTTGATTTTCCTCAAGGGGCGGACCTGGCGCGACTGGCTTTGCCCGTGGCAAAAAAGATTCAGAAGCTGAAAGTTCGTCTGCGCAAGCATCGAATTCCGGTTATCTATTTAAACGACAACTTCGGGCAGTGGCGATCGGACTGGAAAGAGGTATTCAATCTATGTACACAGTCGGACTGTCTGGGAAAGGATATTGCAGAAATTCTGCATCCCGCAGATGATGACTTTTTTATCCTGAAGCCCCGGCATTCCGGGTTCTTTAATACCAATTTGGATGTGCTTTTAAAAGAGCTCGGGGTGCAGAAACTGATCATCACCGGCGTCGCGGGCAATATCTGTGTTTTATTTACGGCGAACGATGCCCACATGCGGGACTTTAAAGTTTGGATTCCGCAGGACTGTGTGGCTTCGAATACCAAAAAAGAAAACGTCGGCGCCTTAACGCAGATGAAGACTGTTCTGGATGTCAGTATTTCGGCGTCTCACGAGGTGCGAAACTCCCACATTTGAATCAGAGCTTTCAAGTCTTTCATGCTGTATTTGATTTCAGTGCGCTGCAGATCAAGGCCTGCCTGCGTGGCCGCCACGGTAATGGCTTCTTCGTCGTGAATGTGATTGGCGGGGGGAGCTGATTCGGGATGGACTTCAGACAGATAGAATACTCCGTCATTCTTCAGTACCGTCACTGCTTGCTGGCATAAATGGGTAAGATCCTTGATTGGTTCTGCAACCAGACTGGTCACCACTGCGGAAAATTGCTGAGCACTGAAATCCGGAAAGTTCAGGAAGTCCCCATGAATCATTTCCATGTGATGGGACTCTGTAAAGTCCCGGGCTTTGGAAATTAAATCCAAAGAGGTTTCAATGCAGGTCAGAGTGTTGCCTGCCTGAATCAGGCTTTCAGCCAGACGGCCATGACCCCAGCCCACCAAAAGTACATCTTGATTTTGCAGATTCTGCCAGAATGAGGGAAATGCAGCCCCATCCGCTTCAAGCAGGTTTTCATGGGGGCTTTGCGGCAGTTCTGACTGAGGGGATTCGAAGTTTGGTTCCACACCTTTTAATCTGAGATGTTTTCGGGAAAGCTGTCAAAACGTCATCTGAAACCCTGTGAAGATTCATTTTCGACAAAAATGTGGTATCGTCGTTGTATGACGGCACAGGCGATTTTTTTGGATATTGGTGGAATCATATTAGAAATTAACTGGCGAAAGACAGTTGAAGCGCTCGGTATTTTGGATAAAGCCCGACAAGACCAAATATGGTCGGTATTGTCCGCTGTACGCTCTTTCCAACACCAATCTTCCACATTATGAGTACATCATGAAGCAGTTTCCGGTTTTGAAAAGATTTGACCGGATTCTGACCAGTTTCGAGTTGGGACATCGAAAACCAGATTCCGAGATTTATCTGGCGGCGGCGGACGAAGTGGGATTGTCGCCGTCAAAGATTGTCTTTATCGACGACAGTCAGGCTAATGTGGATGCTGCGGAAAAATTGGGATTCAGATCATTTCATTCCGTAAATTCAGTGCCTGCCACTTTGGAAATCCTTCAGCGGCAGTTTTCAAATTAGAATTTAAATTCCAGTTCCAAGCCCCAGATGGGCGCGCGCTCAACGGAGGGGTGACCGCCGGAATTGGTGTGGCGTCGCATGACCCAACGTGCACTGGCACTTTTGATAACCTTGCTGCCAAAGAGCTTGTTCATTTGGTCACTGAAGGCCCCCATCGGGTTCATCAGAACAATCAGCACCGAGCCCAGCTTCTTGGAGCCCAGGACTTTCCCGCCATTACTCTGAATCTTCATTTCTGCACGATAGAACAGTTCACCCATGATGGATCCAATGATCGGTGTGATGAAAAGATCCTGAAGAGACGGCTTTTCAGCAAAGGCTTCCACACCATATTCCCAGAAGAACGTCGACATCAGCACGGAATAACCAAAAGATCCCATCGGACCCACGCCCGCATGACGTGCCACCTGATAGTAGATAGCGCCGGAATAGGGGTGGCCGATATAATTGATTGCCCAGTCATCCTTGTCCATCACCGGGCCTTCTTTGACATTTTCCTGCCAGTTCTTGCCCAGGTTTTTCATTTTCTCTTTGTCCCATTTAGTCACGCTTTCAGGCATCATGTACAGCAAGCCCGCAACACCCACGGCACCCAAGGCCACGTTGCGTGTGCTGGTGTAAAGGTTGGATTGATCTGAAGTCAGGCCGCTGATATCCACTTCACGCTGCCATTCGATTTCGTCGGATTCGCGCAACACCATCACACTGGCGATTGGTTTAGTGTTGTCCTGCACACAAAGGCCTTTGACGTCATTCACGGCTTTAAATTGTCTATTGCTGATCAGCTGATCCTGAATTTTCAGGCAAGCGTCCTGGTCACGAGTGTCGACCATGATCAGCTGCCCTTTGATCAAGCGTTGTTTGCGACGTTCTTCTTCACGCATTTGCTGGCTGATTCGTTCGATATCGGCTTTGGTAAAATACTTGTGATAAGGATTCTCAATGAGTTCTGCCACTGGATCTTTGGCCGCTGGGGCGGATTGATAGAACGGCTCTGGTGTTAAATTGCTGGCAGGGTTACGAAAATTGCTGGCGCTGGCGCCTTGCAATTGCAACAGGGCCAGCCCAAATGCCATATATCGCATTAGAGCGTGCATAAGACCTCACTTCCAGAGACGGAAAAGTTCAAGAATACTGCAAAGCAAAACGAGGGCCATCGGGTCCTATGGGGACCTGTGAAAGTGCCTTTGATTTTATCCCGAAGATTTCATTCAAAGTTGTTTGAATCCCCAATCTTAGGAACACTTTAGAAGGTAAACAAAAGAGGTGCTGATGCTGATGTACTGGGTGATTTTGTTTTTCCTTTTAGCACTGACTGCTTCATTGTGTTTGCGGCTACCGGCGGCCATATGGCGAGTGCTGTTTGTCTTGCCGTATCTGGGAGCCTTTGGGGAAAGCTTAAAACCCTTCATCGAACAGTCCTGGCCTTTTCCCCGTGACGGGTTGTCAGACTTTTTTGCCTGCATTGTGACGGGGATCGGTGTGTGTGTCTGTGTGTATGCCGGTACTTATTTTAAGACCTTGGAACGGCGCAGATTCTTTCCGCTGTTTTTTGCATTCACCGGCTGCATGCTCGGGGTTCTTTGGGCTGATAATATTTTTGTATTCTATGGCTTTTGGGAAGCCACGGGATTGTGTTCATTTTTGCTGATCGGATTTAAATTCACCGATCCTGATGTTCGTAAAGGAGCCAAGCAGGCGCTGGTTTTAAATGTCGCAGGCGGGCTTTGTCTGCTTCTGGCTTTGTTGATGCTGTCACAAGCTTCGGGAAGCAACTCGTTGCTTGAAATTTTATATGGCCACACCGAATATCAGCACAGTCAGCTGAGCATGCTGATGATCATGATTGCTGCCATGATCAAGTCGGCACAATTTCCCTTTCACTTTTGGCTGCCCGGAGCCATGGTGGCGCCCACACCTGCCAGCTGCTATCTGCATTCAGCCACGATGGTAAAGCTCGGCGTGTTCTTACTGGCAAGATTCAGCCCTCTATTTGATAAAAATCTGGATTGGCTGATGACGCTGGGGTTTGTTGGAGCTGCAACCCTGATCTGGGGTATGATTGTTTCCTTGACCAAGACCGACCTGAAACAATTGTTCGCATGGACCACTGTCAGCTCACTGGGGGGGATGTGCATGCTCGTGGGATTGCATGAGGCTTATTCCTGGAAGGCGTTCTTTTCTTACATTCTGGCGCATTCTTTTTACAAGGCCAGTCTGTTCATGTGTGTGGGAAACATCGACAAACAAATGGGCGGGCGCAGTCTGGATCATGTATCGGGTCTTTATCGTCGTATGCCGCTGACGTCGTTGGCATTGTTGATGGCGCTGGGATCGATGATGGGTCTTCCATTCAGCATGGGTTTTTTAAGTAAAGAATATCTGTTCAAATCCGCACTGGCTTTAAAGTTTCCCGGGTCGTTTCTGGTACTGGCATTACTTGGGGCCAGTATCATGTCCATCGTCGTGGGTTATCGTCTGATTGTGGTGATCTTTGCGCGGCAGGAAGACCGTCAGATTCTGCATGAAGTCCATGTCAGCATGTGGGGGCCACCGTTGTTGTTGGCCACGGGTGGCTGGATGGCCGGGTTTTTCCTGGCAGATATCAATAAGTATTTTTTAAACCCCGTGGTGTCAGCCATCGTGCTTCGTGATGTGGACGTGAATCTTGAAATGTGGACCGGGGTGAATCTTGCGTTGATTCTGAGTCTGATTTCTTTTGGACTGGGAACAGTTCTTGCCGCCCGTTATGCCGGTGTCGTCACCAAGGCCGCCGTGTGGCTGAAGGGCTTGTACAAACCTTCACCACGCGTGGGTTATATGGGGACTCTCGCTAAAAAAATCATGGATCGCCTGCAAAGCGGGCGCTTGAGTTTTTATATTCTGTGGATGCTGATGGTGCCCTGCCTGATACTGCCATGGGTTTTGCCTTTGCAGGAATATGCGCCATCGCTGAAAACGGACGAGTTGGTTCTTTTTCAGATCATTCCGTTTGTGCTGGTCGTCCTGGGCTTGATTCCGATACTGATCAGTGTGAAGCCACTTTTGAAAGTGGTGGGTTTGGGAGTCGTCGGCATTGCGATCAGTCTGTTTTACCTCAGCGTGGGCGCCACGGATCTGGCCATGACTCAGATGGCGGTGGAAACACTTTCTGTTGTGGTCTTGACGTTGTCATTGGTTTTTCTACGGCCGAATCCGTCGGGCTTTAGCATTTTGTACCGAAGTGTGCGTGGGGTGGTGACGGCAGGGGCTTTTGTCGGCGCTTTGCTTTTGTGCGGTGTCATGGCTGACGGCAAGCTTTCTTCCCGAGTGGCGGATTTTTATCGGGATAATGCCCTGCCATTGGGGAAGGGGCAAAATGTCGTCAATGTGATTCTGGTCGACTTCCGGGCGATGGATACTTTGGGTGAAATCACGGTGTTGGGAATTGTCGGCATGGGTGTTCACTTTATGCTGTTGCGACGACGCAGACTGAATTTGACTTTGCGACCGTCCAGTATTTTACACACCTCCGTGCGGGTGATGGCGCCGTTATTCACTCTGATTTCTTTGATTATTCTTTTGCGGGGTCACAACACTCCGGGCGGAGGATTTATCGCGGGCCTGGTGCTGGCGATCTCGTTCACATTTTATGGTCTGGTATTTGGCGAGGAGTGGGCCCGCAAGGTGCTGGTGATGAAACCCGTCAGCTGGATCTGTGCCGGACTGTTGGTGGCCCTTGCTGCGGGCTTGGCGCCGCTGTTTTTAGGAAAGCCTTTTTTGACGGCGGTGTGGCTGCCCGGATCTTTGGCATTTCTGGGAACTCCCTTGTTGTTTGATGTGGGCGTTTATCTGCTGGTGCTGGGTATGGGAACAAGTTTGTTTTTCGCCTTTTTGAGGAGGGACGTATGATTGATTTCCTCTCACTCAGTATTGCCATGCTTTTTTCGGCAGGGGTATGGTTGATCCTTTCCAGGGACTGGCTGACTTTGATTCTGGGCTTGAGCGTATTGGGCCATGCGGTGAATTTGCTGATTTTAAAAAGTGGCGGATCGCAAGGGGATGATCACTTAAGTCAGGCTCTGATTCTGACGGCGATCGTGATTGGTCTTGGCATGACGGCGGTTCTGTTGGTTCTGGCCAGTCAGGGGCTTAAGTATTCGAAATCCCGCGATGCGGATTTTTTGCCGGAGGATTCTGAATGATTGTGGCTCCGGTTCTGATCAGTTTTGTGACGGCGATACTGACATATCTGTGTCGCAAGAATTCCATTTTGCTACGGTGTGTGTCTTTGGCGGGATCGGTTGCGGCCCTGGCGGCGTCAGTGCATTTGTTCTTGCGGGTCGAAGAAGGTGGCATTCAAACAATGCAGATCGGTAACTGGCAGGCTCCTTTTGGTATTTCATTTTCTGTGGGCTTGTTGGCAGGGGTGATGCTGGTTGGAAGTTCACTGGTGGCGTTATGTGGGAATATGTCCATGCAGGCACTTTTAAATCGGCAGTGGGAACTGCGCGGGTATTACAGTCTGTTTCATTTCATGATGATGGGGGTCTTTGGGGCCTTTTCCACCGGGGACCTTTTTAATTTGTATGTGTGGTATGAGGTGATGCTGGCGTCATCTTTTTTCCTGGTGGCGATGAGTCGTTACCGCACCTCGGTGACCGGGGCTTACAAATACGCTGTCTTAAGTATTCTTTCATCTGTGGCTTTTTTGATCGGCATTGCTTTTATTTATAATACCGCTGGCAGCCTTGATATCGTGGATCTGATTCAGTACCAGCGCACCTATGGCCAGAACCTGGGGGTCGTTGTCGGGCTGTGTTGTCTGGTGATGGCTTTTTCGGTGAAGTCCGCGCTGTTTCCGTTTTTTTTCTGGATGCCGGCGGCTTACCCTGTGACGCTTACTGCAGTGGCGGGAGTTTTCGCAGGTTTTCTGACCAAGGTGGGCGTCTATTCACTGTTGCGAATTTTGGTGCCGGTGGCGGCATTGCCAGGCAGTGAAAGACTGCTGCCGCTTTTGTATGTTCTGGCTTTGATTTCGATGATCCTGGGTGTGCTGGGGGCTCTTTCCCGTGACAACATGAAAGGTATTTTGGCTTTTCACAGTACTTCGCAAGTTGGTTATATGGTCTTGGGATTGTCATTGGGAACGTCCGCGGGAATTGCGGCATGTGTGTTTTATATGATTCACCACATGCTGGTGAAGACGAATTTGTTTTTCTCTGTCGCAGCGATGGAAAAAGTCACAGGCACTAGTTTCGTTTCTGAATCCGGCGGACTATGGAAGGCCCGTCCCGTGTTAGGAGCGGTATTTGCTTTCTCGGCCTTGTCGCTCATTGGTGTGCCACCACTTTCGGGTTTTTGGGCAAAGGTTTTAACCCTGCAAGCAGCCTTGGTGGAGGAACGCTGGCTGGCCGTGGCTATGGCCTTGGCGGTCAGCCTTTTGACTTTGATGTCGATGTTAAAAATCTGGAATGGTGTGTTCTGGAAACCGGCAGTTTCTTCACTGCCGGAAAATGACCGGCAGGGCCGGGTGCGCTGGCTGGTGGTACCCCTGCTGACGATGACTTTGCTTATCTTAGCGGTGGGTCTGGGCTTTCAGTTTTTGATGAGTCTGACAGAAAGAATGGCTCAGGAACTGATGGAAGGGGGCTTAAGATGATGCGTTTAATTTGGACCCTGGAAGTGCTGTTGAAGTTTGCCTGGGATTTTTGTGTGGCCGTGCTGCAGGTTGTTTCCTGGGTGTTTCGTCCCAATCGCTCTATGAAGCCGGCAATTGTGCGGCTGCCTTTGGATATCAAAAGTGAATGGGGCGTCTGGTGGCTGTCGTTGATTATCTTTCTGATCCCCGGATCCATGGTGGTTCGGGTGCGCCTGGATTTGGGGTTGTTGTACGTGCACCTGTTGCACACCGATGATGCTGATAAGGACATGCAGATTTTAAAGTCCCGCTTTGAACACAAGCTGCGTTTGATTCTGGGGGAGGTGAAGTCATGATATACGTGATGATTGCAGCCTTGGTGCTGTCGTCTATCCTGGCCATGTATCGCTGTATCAAGGGACCTGACTGGATGGATCGGGTGATGACGTTTGATCTGTTAAACAACGTATCCATTGCCTCGGCCGTGTTGTATGCGGTTTTCAGCAACAGTGAAGAGGCAGTTTCTTTGATTTTGGTTCTGGCGCCTTTATCGTTCCTTTCAAATACATTCTTTGTGTTCTTGCTGGAACGTAAAAAGGATCTGTCATGAGCGTCGTTGTGCAGGTGTTGTTATTGTTGGGATGCCTTTTGATTTTGCTGGCCTCGATAGGCGGAGTCAAGTTTCCGGACACCCTGACGCGAATGGCGGCGGTTTCGAAGTCGTCAACTCTGGGAGTGGTGCTTTTGTGCGCAGCTGCGGCTTTGCATTTTGGCGATGTCTATATGGGAGGGCTGTTGGGGCTGGCGGCTTTGGTGCTGTTCCTGGGCATTCCGGTATCTTCTTATCTGATGGGGCGTGTACGGGTGCGCAATGCCCGGATTATCCCATTGCAGCTGAAGAGAAATGATTTGCAGTCCGATGAGCCGTCAGTTTAAATTCGAGACTCACAAGGGGTCAGAGTCGTGTCCGAAGTTCAGAAGAATTGGTGGAAAGAGGCAGTCGTATATCAGGTTTATCCTCGCAGTTTTAAGGACTCCAATGGCGACGGCATGGGGGATCTGCAGGGATTGATTTCCAAATTGGATTACCTGAAAGATCTGGGCATCAATGTCATCTGGATCTGCCCGATGTATAAGTCCCCGCAGGACGACAACGGCTACGACATCAGCGATTACCAGGATATTCATCACGAATTCGGCACCATGAATGACTTTGACCAGCTTTTGCAGCAGGCTCACGCTCGTGGCATGAAATTGATCATCGATCTGGTTGTGAATCACACAAGTGACGAGCACCCTTGGTTTATTGAATCCCGCAGCTCTAAAAACAATTCCAAACGCGACTGGTATATCTGGCGTGATGGAAAAAATGGTAAAGAACCGAACAACTGGGAAAGTATTTTCAGCGGATCTGCGTGGAAGTTTGATGATCTGACCCAGCAGTACTTCATGCATATTTTTTCCAGCAAACAGCCGGATCTGAACTGGGAAAATTTGGACATGCGTAAAGCCGTCTATGACATGATCAACTGGTGGCTGGACAAGGGCATTGATGGATTCCGTGTCGATGCCATCAGCCATGCCCGCAAAGAGCCGGGACTTGCAGATATGCCCAACCCGAACAATCTTGAGTACGTGCCTTCTTATGACAAGCACATGAACGTGAATGGCATTCAGGAATATCTGAAAGACCTTTGCACCAACACGTTCAACAAGTACGACATCATGACCGTGGCGGAAGCCAACGGGGTGTCCGCCGAAAATGCCGAAGAGTGGGTGGGCACGGCTCAAAAGAAATTCAACATGATCATTCAGTTTGAGCACGTGGGCTTGTGGGATGCAAACCCGGAACGTCGCGTGGATCTGGCAAAACTGAAATCAGTTCTGGGCCGCTGGCAAAAAGGCCTTGAAGGCCGTGGCTGGAATGCCTTGTTCGTGGAAAATCACGATGTGCCTCGTATCACTTCCAAATGGGGCGATGTTCAGAATTTCTGGCGCGAAAGCACGACATCCATTGCGACCATGTATTTCCTGATGCAGGGGACGCCGTTCATTTATCAGGGGCAGGAAATCGGCATGACCAATACGGTCTTTGCAGGGCCTGAGGACTTTAACGATGTTTCTGCAAAAAATATTTTCACCATTCGCCGCAAGCAGGGCGCAACGGATGCGGAAATCACCGCAGATCTTGCCAGTGCTTCCCGTGACAATGCAAGAACGCCAATGCAGTGGGATTCTTCTGATCAAGGTGGCTTCACAACAGGGCGTCCGTGGTTGAAGGTGAATCCGAATTACAAGAGCATCAACGTGGCGGCTCAGGACAAGGATCCAAATTCAGTTCTGAATTTTTATCGCAATTTGATCAGTCTGCGCAAAGCTCATCCGGTGTTCATTTATGGAATCTATGAAGAAGTGCTGGGCAAGCATGATCAGATCTATGCTTACACCCGCAATGACGGAAAAGAGAAAATGCTGGTGATGGCCAACATGACGGGGAAGCCTGCGAAGTTTGATCTTCCGGGAATCAGCCTGTCTTCCGCGAATCTTTTGATGGCGAATCAGTCTGTGGCTGACCACCATCAGATTACAGGCGGAGAGCTTCGTCCATTTGAAAGTCGAATCTATAAAATCAATTAAATGTGGGACAGCGAGATCTGGTAATACCCCAGGGTCTCGCTTCCGGTGTTTTGGATTTTGACCTGGGTTTCCTGGGTCAGTTTGAAGCAGTCTTGAGCTTCGGCGGTTTGCCCCGCCATACGCATCTTTCCTTGGACTACATAAAAAAACTGAATTTCTTCACGCAGGGAAAAGACCGATTCGCTCACGTTTGGCAGAGTGTGAAACTGCATGCGTGCGCGGTGGGTTTTGGGATTGAAGATCAACCCAAGATCCCTGACTGGCGAACCGATCAGCTGGCAATCTGTATGGTCATCACCGGAAAATTCGCACACCTGCAACGGCAGAAGCGGGTTTTGATTCAAGATCAGGCCATCACCTTCGACCACGCTAAGCAGGCGGTTGTATCCCTCAAAGATTGAAAATGGATTGGAGGCTGCGACCAGAGCCGAGCTGAGTCGCCACGCATAGGGCTGACTGCTTTTGATTTCGGACGCAGCCAGATCAATCTGGTCGGTGACGCCAAGGCCGTTTTTCCAGGGCATGCGTTGATAGCTTGAGCTTTTCAGAAGTTGAATCATGATACCATTAGAGAAAACTTCTTTCCGGATGTCCAAGAAATCTCGCAATTCAAATTACACAAAATGATTGGCTCGGACAGTGCGAAAAAAACTCGAGAATAATTTCGTGATCCATTCTATTTGCTACTAAGTAACCTTGGATTTTTCGGTAACTGCGGGTCGCTTTGAGAAAACTAAAAAAAGTGCCTAACTCTTGGTGGGGTTCTTGAAGAATTTGAATTACATTTGGCAAATCACCCTTTAGTTTGATTATTACAAAACCGAAATGTTTCTTGTTGATATAATTGGAGTGAAACAATGTCTGGCCTTAAAGAGATCAAAGTCATTCGTAAAAGACCTGAGATCAGCCCTAACCAGGACCAAGATCGAGAGAATGGACGAAGTCTGCTAGAGACTTTGATCCGAGGTCTGGTCGATTATCCTGACACGGTTTCTGTAACATATATGGTGGGCGACAAGACGACTGTATATAAAGTCGAATGCGATCAGAAGTGCCTGGGGCAGGTGATCGGTTGCAAAGGCAAGAACATCAGCGGCATTCGCGCGGTTCTTTCAGCAACATTGGCCCGAAAAGGCATCCGGGCCATCGTGGAAATTCCTTACTTTGTGGTTGAAGCCTAAGGCTTCACCACAACTGTCATTTCGCTTTTCTCACCATTGATCCAAACGCGGATCAGCCATTTACCCGGCATCACAAAGTACGCTTCAGAAATAAGGAAAGTTCCCACTTCCTGTTTTTCAATTTTTACCGGTGATGTTCCGTGGCCGTGATGACCCATGTTCATCCACAAATCCACTTTCAGCTGAGCCGGATCCACCAACGCAGGCACAGAAGCCGTGCTGGTCTGATCATAAACTTTCAGAACAAACGGAGAATCTGCATTTTGATTTGGCGCCTGGGCAAATTCAACAGTCGCACACAGTTCACTGCCAGGGAAAGAAAGCGGGCAGTCTGCGGATTGTTCGGCGGCAGCAGTTACAGATGCCAGCATCAGTGCGGCAGCAAGCATGAAATTCTTAAACATAAAGTCTCCTAACGGGGCCACCGCTGTTGGTAGCTCAGATTAATGGTATTTGATAAGCTTGAATTAACAGGATTTCCGATCAGGCTTTGATCGGCGTAACTGACGGTCACGGCCGATTCCAGATTGATCATGTAACTTCCCGCAAGACTGAGCGTGAAGTTTTTTTGCGCATGCCCTTGCGAAGTTGTTGAACCGCTGATGGTAATAGCCTCTTCATAAAGAAACGCCAAAGAGCTTCCCAAGCGGAAGTCCCCGCGATTCCAGCCAACACCCAGGCTTTGCGTCGTGCCCCAGCCCGGACGGATGGTGGCTTCACCGTTGTAGGCGTCACCGGAAGCGGTTCTTTCAAATGATCTGTGAAGTTCAGAACTGAAATTAAAATCCCATACTTTCCAGGCTTTGATCAGCGCAAGTCCCGCCCCCAAAGAATAAAAGCCCCGACCCCGAATATCCGAAGCATTCAAAGCGCTGTCATAAATGGATGGACTTGTCGGCAGGGTCCATTGCAGGAACGTGACCCCGCGGGGTTTCCAGGCTGAATAAGTCAGCTCGGGGAAAGTTTCATGCCCCAGGTACAGCGACACATCCCCAAGGCCTGAGTTGGTGTCAGAGGTGCGGCTGTTTTTGGAATGCACGGGCAGGGAAAAACCCCCTTGAAGGCTGTCGCTAAAAAGAACAGCCCCTTCAAGTTTTAGCATCTGCGCGCGATTGTCATCTTTGCGGCGGATCCATTTGCCGCTGGATAAGACATCATCGGTGATTTCAGACTGGCTAATGGTTCCGGTGATCTGAGCCTTGTCATCCCCCAGAATCAAAGCGGGAAATGAAAAGCTGCCGCCACAGCAACTGGCTGCCATAGTCGGAGAGCTTGCGAAAAACAAAGCCAATGCCAGCAGTTTCATCTAAGGCACCACCAAAGGTACAAAGACCTGATCCAGGGTTGTTTGGGTGGCTTTCAGAACGATGCGAATTTCCCAGTCACCGGGCATGATGAAAAAGACCTTAAAGACACGGAACCTGCCGTCTCCAAGGGATTCGATTTTCACCGGGGATGAGCCATGCCCCATGGATGGCATCCACAGAATCACGGACAGATTTTCAATCGCCACCGCAGAGTTGAAACGAAGTTCAAATTCAGAAAAATCCGTGCTGGTGGGGTTTTGTTTCCAGATCAGCTCAGCACAGATATTTTCTTTGCTGAAAAAGATCGGGCAGGTTGACTGAGGATCATTCTGTTCGTTGTTCGCCGCGGGTGTTTCCGGCAGATAATCGGGGCGGGCGCAGGCACAAAGGCTCAGGGCTAAAAGCAAAATCAGATGCTTCATGCTTCGTCCGCTCTTTGGATGTAACAACCCAGGGCGCGCCCTTCTTTGTGGCGAGAAGGCTTTTCGGCCTGCAGGTCTTCAAGGACTTCTTTCAGGAACTGCTTTTTGGCAGTAGGGCCTACATGACTGTCCGTCACACCACCGTGATAAAGCATTTCTCCGGCAGGGCTTAAAACAAAGGCATGAGGGGTTTTCAAGGCGCCCAGTTTGTTGGCCCACTGGCTGCGAGAATCCTGAATCACCGGGAACAGCAGCTTGGCTTCGCGGAAATGATTTTGTGTTTCTTCAAGAGTTTCGTCCGAGTTGGAGTGAATGCCGATGAACTGGAATTCTTTGTACTGCTGGCTGAGGTCCTTTAGCAAAGTTTCATGGCTGGCAGAACAAGGGCACTTTGCTGAAAGAAACACGATGACCGTGGCCTTGTGTCCGGCGGTGGCAAACGTCTTTGTTTCGCTGTTAAGCACATCAAGCCCTGAAAGGCTGGTGATTTTATCAGCTCCCATAGAGATTTGAGAGAACATCAAAATAAGGGTGAAAATCAGACCGTTTCGCATAGCGAACTTTTAGCACGGTGAGGGATGGGGAGAAATGCCACAAATGGTTGCGTTGCGCAACGCATCTTTGGGCAGAATCCCGCGTGCCTTTGAAATGGGATTCTGTAAACTTTCTATATGTTTACAAAGATCAAAGCCTTCCGAAATCGGTTCATTCAGTACAAAAGAAGCAGCAAGGTTCACAGTGACCTGGATGTGCTTTTAGGCTCGGCCTCAGAACAGAAACAGCTGGAAGATCAGCTCCAGTGGCTGGTTCGGCTGCTGCAGTGGGTTCGCTATGAAGGCGCTGTAGACGCGCATATTGAAAAAGAAACCGGTCGTCTGCCGGTGGCTCGTCTGCGTTACCTGCTGATGGTTCTGGAGCGCAATCCTCAATGGAAAAAATCTGTCGCGGTGATTCTTAGAACCGTGGTCCACGAAGTCAGCGGGCTTGAGCTTTACACCGAAACCGGCCTTCCCCGGGAAGTGGGGCTTTGGAGCGAGCTTTCTGATCGTCTGATGATGAAGATGCTGCCGACTCCGCCGCTGGATCATGAATTGGGGTATTTGTTTTGGGCTCTGTTCCCGGAAAAAGATGACCCTTTGTGGGTGGCCTCTATTGATCCGTCGACCTTTGATCGTCTGGTGGAGCTTTTCAATTACGAAGTCGGCTCTGATGAAAAAGACTGGAACCGCTTCGGCATGGATCTGGAAGATGCGCTGGTGTATCTGGTCATTCAGGTGCGCGCCATTGGGCTGTCACCGGCGATTCGCTATCGTCTGGATAAGCCGAACTTCCGTGATTCCGCGTTCTTTGCGATGGTGCGCGGTCTTGAAGAGTTTATGAATGCCTATCATGCCGGGGATCGCAATCTGGCTTTGGAAAAAGCCTCGCGCTTTCGCATGATCATCTGGGAGTGTCGTCGTGAACTGGTGCAGGTGCACAAGCATCTGGACGAATACGGGGTCAGTGTCGATCTTGTTTTCCAGCTGGCTCGTCTTCGCACCTATTTGCAGCGGGTTGACAGCCTGCTTGAGATTTTGCTTAACGAGCGCGTGGACTCTAAAAAAGTCACCAGCTTCCTTTCAAAGCTGATCGAGGAAAATCAGGAACTGCGCAGTATTTCATCGCTTCTGTCCCAGAACATTTCTTTGCTGGCGCGAAAAGTGGTTGAACGGGCTGCTGAAACCGGCGAGCACTATATCACCCGCACAAAAGAAGAATACCGTCGCATGCTTCAGGCTGCCGGCGGTGGCGGCGCGATGACCGCGATCACCGTTTACGTCAAGATCGGCATTCTGGCCTTGGGGCTTTCAAGCTTTATGGAAGGGGTGTTTGCCTCTTTCAACTATGCGCTGAGCTTTGTGGCGATTCATCTGGCTGGATTTACTCTTGGCACCAAGCAGCCGGCGATGACCGCGCCGGCGTTGGCGGCAAAAATGCAGGATGTGGACAGTGAAAAAGGCATGAATGATCTGGTGACGGACATCACGCATATCATTCGTTCTCAGGTGGCGGCCATTTCAGGCAACGTCATGTTTGTTATTCCGTGTGTGATTTTGATTGATGCCCTGTTCTTTATGCTTTTTGGCGGACATTTGATGTCTCATGAAAAGGCGGTTTATGCCTTTAAGTCCGTCGATGTCTTTGGGCCGGCGCTGATCTTTGCGGCGTTCACCGGGATTTTGCTGTGGTTGTCCAGTTTAACGTCCGGTTGGGCAGACAACTGGTTTGCGCTGAATTCTTTGCGTAAGACTCTGGCGCGCAGTCCGACGTTGAAAGCCATCTTTGGCAAACGCGGGGCACGCAGTATTGCCGTGTTTTTTGAAAACAATATCTCGGGTCTTGTCGGGAATATCTCCCTGGGTATTTTGCTGGGGATGACTCCAGAGATTATGAAATTCATCGGCCTGCATCTGGATGTGCGCCATGTGACTTTGTCGTCCGGAACTCTGGGCGGTGCCTTGCCGGTTCTGGGTGTGGACTTTATGAAGTCCTGGGAATTCTGGCGCGCGGTGATCGGGATCTTCTTTATTGGGGCCCTGAACGTGCTGGTCAGCTTCGGGATGGCGTTGTGGGTGGCGATCAAAGCCCGCGGCATCAAGCCGCCTCAGCGTAAAGCCATTCGTAAAGCCGTGATGAAAAGATTCTTCTCCAGCCCTTTAAGCTTCTTCCTGCCGGTGGGGGCGACTGTGCCGAAATCATCGAATGGAAATCACGGCCACTGATGCAGAAAGTTTCGGTGGTCATTCCAGCTTACAATGAAGAAGAGCGTCTGCCGGGCACCTTGCAGCGGCTGCGTGAGCTTTCTTCATCCGGAGTGTTGAAAGCCGAAATCTGTGAAGTGCTGGTGATTGATGATGGTTCCCGCGATCGCACGCGTGAAGTGGTGGAAAAAGACCGTGTGCATTGGCCGGTGCTTCGTCTGCACAGTCTGCAGGAAAATCAAGGCAAAGGGGCGGCGGTCAAAAAAGGTCTGATTGAATCCCGCGGTGACTGGATTCTGGTGGCGGATGCGGATATGGCAACGCCGTGGGAAGAACTGAACAAACTTCTGACCTGGTCAGAGAGCTTTGATCTGATCATGGGATCACGGGCCCTGCCGGACAGTCAGATTGAAGTTCGGCAGCACTGGATTCGTCAGACGATGGGGAAGATCTTTAATCGCATCATGCGCTTCTTTATCGGCCTTCCTTATAAAGACACTCAGTGTGGTTTTAAACTTGTGCGCAATGAAGAGGTGTTTCGCAGCAAGGTGCTTCCGCTTCTTTCCGTTGAACGTTTCGCCTGGGATGTGGAATTGATTTTATTCATGGAAAAATTCCGTCTGCGTGTGCGCGAAGTCCCGATTCGCTGGCAGCACAAAGAATCTTCGCGTGTGCGCATTGTCCATGACAGTTTGGAAATGCTTTTTGCCATCCGTCAGATGCGCCGTCGCCTTAAAAAGGCCTGATACTGCGGCTTTCCGGTTGCTCAAATACTGCTCATGAACAAAAAAGTGACGACGCGAACGGTCATTTACTTTGATTTAATATTGTGCAGCTAATTCCAAATAAATGATGGTATCTATAAGAGAATCTAATAATAAAGGCCGCGCTGGTCCTAAAATCGAACTGGGGTGCCACTTTGGAACCCCCACCCTCATGACAGATTTTTTCACTTTTCTGGTGCCAAAAAAATATTTAGGTGGTTCCAAAAGAGTACTTGATAAATCTTTCAAGCTGAAATGAAGTGCCTCTCCATGAGGACTTCAATTGTTGGAGTCCATGGATATGGGGGGAATTTTAATGAAATTCAACGTGTTTGCACTCATCGTATCAGTGCTTTTCGCGACATCAGCTCAAGCAGAGCGCGTTCTAGTGATCATGAAAGACCAACAGTCTTTCAATAAAGCTCACATGGCTTATAAGATGAAGGGGTCTTATGCGTCTAAGGGCTTGGACTTGGGAGTTCAATCTCAAGCCGTAGGTCAACTTGAAGACAGTCTTGCGAATTTGAACTCACTAGTTGTTAATACTGACAACGACGCTCAAATTGAAAAATTGAAAGCGAATCCAGCCGTAGCTTACGTTGAGAAGGAAATCTTCCACGATGCTCCAGCTCCAGTAAAAGGTTTCTTGGGTCAATCCCGTCAATCTCAGGCTAAATTGGGTCAAAAAACTCCATGGGGTATCCATGCAGTAAAAGCGACTCAGGCTTGGAATAAATCCGGCCGCGGTGCTGGCGCTCGCGTACTGGTGTTGGACACTGGTATCGACGAAGCTCACCCATCTTTGGCTGCTAACTTCGAAAAAGGTAAAGACTTCACTGGCGACAGCAACGGTTCTGACTTCTCTGATAAAGTAGGTCACGGAACTCACGTAGCTGGTACAATCGCTGGCGTTTTGGACAACACAGGTTTCACTGGTGTTGCTCCTAAAGCAAAAGTTCTTGCGGGCCGTGTGTGCTCTGAGCAGGGTTGCTCCAACGTAGCAATCGCTCAAGGTATCAACTGGGGTATTCAGGAAAAAGTTGACGTGATCTCCATGTCTTTGGGTGGCGCTTGGTCTACTCCGGCTGAAAGAACTGCAGTAGCTGCCGCTGATAAAGCTGGTATCACTGTTGTAGCGGCTTCCGGTAACAACGGTTCCAACCGCGTTTCTTACCCGGCTGCTTTGTCCACTGTTATCGCAGTAGGCGCAGTTGACGTAAACCTGCACAAAGCAGACTTCTCTCAATACGGTCCGGAATTGGCTGTAGTTGCTCCAGGTGTTGCGGTTGTTTCCGCTGTACCACAAGGTACTGGTCGTGAATCTGCAGTATCCGTTTCCAACGGTCAGAAAACTGTAAAAGTTGCTTCTTCCACCTTCCAGGGTGCAAGAGAGATCCTGACTCCAGAAACGAACGTGCTTGTTCACGCTAACCTGGGTAAACCAGAAGACTTCGCTAAAGTAGACGTTAAAGGCAAATACGCTTTGATCTCTCGCGGTGAAATCACTTTCGGTGACAAAGTTAAGAATGCGATCAAAGCGGGTGCAGCTGGTGTGGTTGTTTACAACAACGCTCCGGGCCTGATCCAAGGTGCTTTGACTGATGACGGTTCTGTTCTTCCAGTAGGCGTGTTCATGATCGAACAAACTGTTGGTCAAGAGCTGGTTCGTGTAATCAATTCCGGTAAAGTGGCAACTGCAACATTGCACACTATGGCAACTGACTACGCTGCATTCGATGGTACTTCCATGGCGACTCCTCACGTATCTGGTGTGGTTGCTTTGATGAAAGCTGCGAACAAAGCTTTGACTGGTGCTCAAGTAAAAGAAATCTTGAAGCGCACTGCGACTCCACTGACTCCAAACTCTGCTAACGAGTTGGGCGCTGGTATCGTGAACGCTGAAGCGGCTGTTCAAGCTGCGATCGACGCGAAGTAATTTTCGTTTCAAATTCAGATCTTTTAAAGACGGCTTTCCTTCGGGAAGGCCGTTTTGCTTTTCTGGCGCACTGCTGCGGAAAAAGGCGCCTGTTACCTTTTAGTAAAAACGCAGCTGGTGCCTTAGGCTGAATTGTGGGCATAATTTATCTATGCAGCATTTACCGGCGATGATTCACGACCTGGCCCTGATTCTTGGTACTGCAGGGCTTGTTACACTTCTATTTAAAAAACTCAATCAACCCATAGTTCTTGGATATTTGGTCGCCGGCTTTCTGGTGGGGCCGAAAACTTCGATTTTCCCGACGGTGATCGGGGTGGCCAGCATCAACCTGTGGGCCGAAATCGGGGTTATCTTCCTTTTGTTCGCCCTCGGGTTGGAGTTCAGCTTTAAAAAGCTTTTGCGCGTCGGCGGATCCGCCAGTTTCACCGCACTATTTGAAGTTTCTTTGATGATCCTGTTTGGATTCACCACCGGCCGCCTGCTGGGGTGGAGCACCATGGACAGCTTGTTCCTGGGCGGGATTCTTTCCATTTCATCCACTTCTATCATCATCCGCACGGTGGAAGAACTGGGCATGAAGAACATGAAGTTCGTGGGGATGGTCTTTGGGGTTCTGGTTATCGAAGACCTTGTGGCCGTTCTTTTGATGGTCTTGCTGACCACGGTGGCTTTGACCCGGGACTTTTCCGGATCCGAAATGCTGGGGGCGGTCCTTAAGCTTTCCTTCTTCCTGTCGATCTGGTTCGTGGCGGGGATCTTCCTTTTGCCAAGTTTCTTAAAGCGCACGCAAAAGCTGCTGTCTGAAGAAACTGTCCTGGTCGTGGCCGTGGGGCTGTGTCTGATGATGGTGGTTTTTGCCAGCAACGTCGGGTTTTCATCCGCTTTGGGAGCGTTCATTACAGGCTCCATTTTGGCTGAAACCATCGAAGGCGAACGCATTCACCATCTGATTGCGCCGATCAAAAATCTGTTCTCGGCCGTGTTCTTTATTTCGGTCGGGATGCTGATTGATCCCCATGTGATATCTATTTATTGGAAAGAAGTGCTGCTGCTGTCAGCAGTTGTTATCGTGGGAAAAACTTTAAGTGTGACTTTAGGTTCGGTGTTGTCGGGGCAGACCTTCAAGTCTTCCTTGCAGTCCGGAATGAGTCTTGCTCAGATCGGCGAGTTTTCCTTTATTATCGCGACCTTGGGTTTAAGTCTTAAGGTTATCAGTGAAAAGATTTATCCGATCGCGGTGGCGGTTTCAGTGCTGACAGCCTTTACGACTCCGTACATGGCGCGGTCCGCGGAAAAGACTTATGCGTGGCTTGAACGATTCCTGCCAGCCCGGTTTATCCAGTCCATCGACAGCTACAGTGTGATTTCATTTTCTATGTCCGGGAACCGCGAATGGCGTGAACAGGTTCGCGCCTATATCTTAAAGGTTCTCTTGAATGCGGTGGTTGTGGTGGCGGTGTTCCTGACCATGGCCCGTGTATTCCTGCCGTTTCTTTTGGAACGCCAGATGGAAGAAGGTCCTGCCAAGTTCCTTACTTTAAGTGCCACCCTGGTGATGAGTGCTCCGTTCTTGTGGGCGTTGGCTTTTGGGCGGACCAAACAGTTCGAAGCCCTTTTGGTTGAGCAGGGGAAGGGCAGTCATAACTATGTCTTCCTGGTTTCCCGGATCATGCTGGCGGTGGGACTGTTGGGTGCGATGGTGGGGCAGTTTGTGCCGCTGCTGTGGGCGGTGGCGATCACTTTGTGGATGGTCGTGGTGGTTGGGTATGTGCTTTCTCAGAAGTTGCAGGACATTTACGGCTGGTTTGAAAAACGGTTCCTGACGAACCTGCATGACGATGTTCAGAAGGTTCATGCCCGAAAGAACAGCCGTTCTTTGGCCCCCTGGGACGCCCACATCACAGAATTTATGATTCCGCCGGAGGCTCCTTACGTCGGTGTGCCTTTGCATCAGCTTTCGATCCGTGAAAAATACGGGGTGACGATTGCCCTGATTGAACGAGGTCGCCGTCGTATTACGGCTCCGGGCCGGGTGGAATGTCTGATGCCTCACGATCATGTTTTTGTGATCGGGACGGATGAGCAGTTGATTCTGTTTAAAGGGTTCATTCAATCCGAGGTCCCGGAAGTGGCCTCAACCGAAGCCGAAGCCGAGTACAGTCTTGAGCAGTATCTGCTGACGGACGGTTCGCCATTCCTGAACAAAAGCATCCGTGAATGCGGTCTGCGCGAGATCACCCACGGACTGGTGGTCGGTATCGAACGTGAGGGCGGGCGTATTTTAAACCCGGACTCCAGCGAAACGCTGAAGCGCGGGGATTTGTTGTGGATTGTGGGCGATCGCGAAAAGATCCTGCAACTGACTTAAAGGCGGAAGCGAATCAGATTCTTCAGCGCCGTCATTTTGAAAGGCGTATAAGGAGGATACATGATTCGCAAAAGCTTGCCGAAGAAGGACTGCTTTAAGACCGCTTTTTCATGTGAAAACGCGCGGAAGCCATGTTCCCCATGATAGCTGCCCAGGCCGCTGTGGTTCACTCCGCCAAATGGCAGATGCGGGTTCACAAAGTGAATCACTGAATCGTTAAAGACCAGTCCACCAGAGCTGGTTTCGTATTGAATTCGTTCCATGTTCATTTGGCTGTTGGTATAGCAGTACAAGGCCAAAGGCTTTTCCCGTTCATTGATATAGTGAACCACTTCTGAAATTTCTTTGAATGTCATCACGGGCAGTACCGGGCCAAAGATTTCTTCCTGCATGATCAGGGAATGAGGATCCACATTTTCCAGCAAGGTCGGGCCGCAGAAATGTTCCTCTGGTGTAGACTCGCCACCGAAAACGACCTTGGCATTTTTGCTGACGGCATCGTCGATCAGGTCCTTCAGGCGGCGGGCATGATTGAAACTAACCATGCGTGCAAAGTCCGGCGAGCTTTTGCGCAGTTCAGGGGACTTTCCATAGAAGCCTTCAATAGCCGCAATCAGACGTTTTTTAAAGGCATGATAGATGCTTTCGTGCACGAACAGATAATCCGGAGCCACGCAAGTCTGGCCGGCATTGATGAATTTGGCCCAGGCGATCTTTTGCGCGGCCTCATCAACATTTGCCGTGGCATCCACGATGGTCGGGGACTTTCCACCCAGTTCCAGGGTCACGCTGGTAAGATTCTTGGCGGCAGCTTCCATGACAATTTTTCCCACCCGGGTGCTGCCAGTGAAGAAGATATGATCAAAAGGGAACTTTAAAAGTTCCTGCGTTGTCTCAACGCCGCCCTCGGCAACAAAGACGTGATCTGAAACAAAGGTTCCGGTCAGAATTTTTTTGATCACGCTGCTGGTGTGTCGGGTCAGTTCTGAAGGTTTCACAATCGCACAGTTGCCCGCCGCAAGCGCCGAGACCAGTGGCAGCATACACAGCTGAAACGGATAGTTCCAGGGGCCGATCAGCAGGCACACGCCGCGAGCCTCGGGTTGGATATAGCTTTTACTTCCAAACAAAGTCAGTGGGGTGTGAACCTTTCTGGCTTTCGCCCATTGGGAAAGATGCTTTTTGGTGAATTTGATTTCTTTCAGGACAGGATAGATTTCTGAAAGCAGGGTTTCGGCTTCTGGCTTTTGGAAGTCTTTTTTCAGGGCATCGATGATTTCTGAGCGGTGCGCTTCGATGGCTTTTTCAAGCTCGTTCAGAGCTTCAATACGGGAAGCCAAGCCTTCGCCGCGGATTTTTAAACTGTACTGCTTTTGATGAAGAAAGAACTTTTCCAGCATGCCCTTTATGTTAGATCACTGTCTTTAAAGGGCAATCACTTAGTGAGGCCGTCTGGCCGTGTTACAGAGCAAAGATTTTAGAGCAGCGGGAAGGCATCACGACATTCTTTTGCTGAACAATGCGCCACAGGATCTTGGAGCCCAGTTGGTTGTTCATCAGTTCCGGGTGGAATTGCAATAGCAGACCGCGGCCGTTTTTAAACTCGGTGGCTTCCGTGACGCCATCGTGTCCTTGGGCAGCCAGTTGTAATGGACCGTTTTCTTTATAGATCACGGCCTGGTGGTGCAGTGAATTCACCAGCAGTTTTCCGTCAGCGTTTGGAACCAATGAACCCAGAAGGTTGTGTTTGGTTTTATGAACCTGAATTTCATGCCAGTCGTTGGCGTGGCTGACTTTATCGCCGACATGGAAAGGCACATCCTGCATCAGCTGATAACCCAAAGCCACTGCCGAAATCTGAGAACCACGGCAAACCCCCAGCAGGAAGCCTTTTTCCTGCGCAACATAAGACTTGATCAGCTGAATTTCGAACTGATCGCGGGTCGGGATAGTGTTGCGGGAATGGGTGTTTTGTTTCTTGTAAAGGTTTGGTTCAACGTCATCTCCACCCATGGCCACCATGAATGGGAATTTTTCAGAGATTTGTTTGAACAGGTCGCGGGTTTCTTCAAGGCTCAGTCCCAGGTTGGCATTCATGGGCAGGATGAACGAGCTTTGACGGCTTTGCGCGAAGATTTTTTTGAAGTTGATCACACGCTGGGAATTCATGCCGTAATCCTTCGGAAGATTGGCAATCAAAAGCGCGCGCGATTCACGGGAGTTTTCATTTAAGGGTTTAAAACCGGACAAGGCCAAATCAGGTGTTCTGCCTTCAAACAGTTCCATCAGTTCGGGCTGTCTTTGCAATCCGCGCATATAGCGGGTGGCGGCTTGTTCCGGGGTCTCCCCGGACTTCACGGGCAGAATGATTGGCGCCAGGGTGTTTCCTGGACTCCATTCATACAGACGAACCAGATCGCCGGTGGCCCAGGCAAATCTGGCAAAACTTAGAACCAATAATAGAATCCACATGCTGTAACCCATACTGAAGGGATATTCAAAAGCAGTGCCTGCTTTGTGGTGCTGAGCTTTATCGTGGTGGTTTTTACCGGTGCCGTGACGTTTCAAACTGAGACGGCACCTAAAATTGTTAGTCAGTGCGAAGGACCGTCAGTCAGCTCGATTTTCAGCGCCTGACGCTGTTTGATAACGTCATGGAACTCCAGATACATCCGGCCCTTTTCCAGGCGAAGCGAGATCGGGTTGTAATAGTTGATCTTTGCGGGCGTGTGAAAGCTGGAATCCAGCAGCGGCACAATGGTCATAAGCTCTGAAGGTTCATAGCGGGTGATCCCCATGATCTCAGAGACACGTTTTTCGGTCGCAACCAGGTCATTTGAAAATTCCAAAATAGCGGACCGAGCCTCGCCCGTGGGCTGGTCCCTGAATTGATCAGCAAAGGGTTCGGCATAGTTGCGATTGCGGTCAGTGAAAGATTGAATGAATTTGCGCGCCAGATCCCTGCTAAGATGCAGGTCAAAATCCGATTTTTGCAGATCCGCTTTTCCATTCGGGAAACTGCCATAAATCTCAAGGACGGAGTCCGGGGAAAGGTGTTTCGCCAGAGGGCTTTGCGGCAGCGCCGCCGCCGTCTTTAGAACCAGGCTAAAGGAATATTCCGAGCGCCAGCGTTTCTGTGTGGGAGTTTGATAGAACTCATTCCAGAACTGCTCAACAATACGGGACGCCTCGGCTTTGCTCAGCGACGACTTGCCTTGTAAGGCGGAATAGTATTTGGAAACGGTGGCGCTATTGATGATCCTATGAAGGGCTTCGAAGTTGCGACGGCGGTCTTTCATTTCCGGATCTTTGTTTTTATATTCTTTCTGAATTCCTTTGGTCAGCATAGTCGTCAGGCGCGCGGCGTCCTTGGTTGGAAGGGTTTCCAGGACTCTTTGCAGGCTGATGGTCAGATAGTGATTGGTGTTCTGGATTAACGCCGTATCCGCGGGAATGTTCTTGATGTAGGCATCGGCAAGTTTCGGGCTCAAGGCCATTTTCATGGTTTCAAATTGAAGGTGCCAATAGTGCAACGACACCCGATTGGATTCTTGAATGGCGGACTTAAATCCATCAATGCTTTCAAGCAGGTCTTTTTTCTGGGCCGTTGTCAGGGAGGAACGCATTTTAATCAACGGTTCCACAAAGTTGATTTGAGGCATCAGGAAAAGGAACTCTGTTTGATAATTTTGATTTAGAGTGCGCCACTGCGCCGGCGGTCCCAGCGGAGACTGCTCCATGGTGCGAATCATTTGCTGGATCGCGGTTTTGTATTGCTGGGGTGTTTGAGCACCTTGGAAAAGCTGTTCCCACTGGGATTGGCTGGAGTGCAGTCCGGTTTTTGCGGAGCTGGTTGCAAAGATGGAACTGCAAAGAGAGGCACCCAGGGATGTGGCCCCCATGGATGTGATCAGCGCCGTTATCAGCAGCAAGCGTTGGATAAACATATTATAGGCCCACCATGGATGATTCAATCACGCGATAGTTGTCGGGGTTGGAACACGTGCGGCCAAAGCGCTTTTCCAGGTGCACGGCCGTTTGAGCAAGACTTGAAACATACCCTGGGCCGCCGTGGCTTTGCCACACTTGCAGCCATTCTGGGAAACTGTACATCGACGCAGAAACGTTTCTGAGGACACGGGAAACCGCCACGTCGACTTGGTCTTCGGTCAGTTGGCGGTTTTGTTCGCGCAGTTGCTGTTTCAGATTGTTTTTGTGTTTTTGGAAGTCGCCAAGGCCTTTTTTAAAATCAAAATCTTTGGCTTGCACATAGGACAGCGCCTGGGCGCGGTCTTCTTCGGTCAGGCTGCCCAGCAGCTGGATGTTGAATTCCTGACTTTTACGACGAATGAAATCGACACGGCTGAAAAGATAATCCTGCAGGTTTTTTACCGCCACGGCACCGCCGGTGTTGTAACCCAGAGTGATTAAAATGCGCTTGATCTGGACATAGTCCTGACGAGGGTAACCTGCTTCACGCAGCAGGGCCGGAATGTTGCGTTTGGCGAATTCGTTGTCGACGTATCTTTCATTCATTTTGTGGAAGATCCCTGCATAAAGCAGGTTCTTCACCGGGTTGGAATTCTTTGACATCAAAGAACATTTGCTTTCTTTCAGCAGCGGACGCCAGAAGCTCGCACCACGGTATTGGGTGCGGGATTTGATCCACTGGCAGGATTTTTTGCTGCTTTTAAAGATCTGATCCTTATACGCGGGCAGCACCTGGTCCACGTCGGCGATGGCTTTTCCGGTCAGTTGACCGATGCCAGCGTCACCATTGGGATTTTGAATTTGCACGTGAAAGCCGCTTTCCATCATCAGTTTGGGGAACAGCCACTGAGGATCAATCTCCAGACAGTCGGTGATGTTCTCAAAAGCCTGGCTAAGGGCTTTGATTTCAGAAGTGGTATAGCGGGGGCGCGGTTGGCCGGCTTCGGGCTGGCTTTTTTCAGAGGAGCATCTCACAAAGAGACGCGACTTTTCCCCGACGGCAATGCGGGGGAACGAGGTTGTCAGGGCGTGGGTCATGCAGCTGTCGAAGTTCTCGGCGGCAGCGAAGAACGGCAACAGGGTGACCACGGATGTGACAATCACGGATTTAAGCAGCTTTATAAAGGTTTTGGAAAAGCACCCTTGCATGCAGTCTTAACAAAGCAAGGGGCCTGCCATCAGACGACGTCGAGATCCTTTTCAAAGACGTCGCAAAGTGAGTCGACAACATCCTCGAGTGCTCCGTTTTTTTCAAACAGAGCCCGCTGGATTTCATAGGATGGATTTGCCAGATCCTCTTCCACCAGTTGTTTCAGATATTCCGTATAGCCCAGCTCAGCGGCATCATCTTTCATTGCGGTCAGCAGATCGTGGATGTCTTCGCGCAGATTTTTCGTCATGCCGTCGTTATCAATCAACACTTCGCAATCCAGCCCGTGACGGGAAGCGCGCCATTTGTTTTCACGCACCATCCAGTCATCCGGCGTCTGACGGCGAATGCCCTGATCAAGACGTTTTTGCAGATGACGAGCCAGCAGGTGAATGAACGCCACCAGGCGCGTGGTTTTACGAATTCCAGGAACTCCGTCACAGATGCGGATTTCCAGCGTGCCATAATTTGGACTTGGACGGATGTCCCACCAGATGTCCTTGAAGCTTCCGATGGATTTACTGCGGGTTAGTTTTTGTACGATGTCTTCAAATTGCGCCCAGTTTTCCACTCGGCACGGGGTGCCTCCGGCCGGGTGAGCTTCAAACACAGTGATACGTGAAGACGCCAGACCCGTGTCATGCCCTGTCCAGAACGGGGAGCTTGCCGACATCGCCAGCATATGCGGCAGATAGTAAAGGAACTCATTCATCATGGCGATGCAGTGATCACCATCTTTCATTCCCAGATGCACATGCAGACCGTAAATCATCAAACGGCGCGCGATGTGCTGATTGCGCTCCAGCAGATATTCATAGCGGTCCGACGGATAGAAAATGCGATTGTGCCATTTGGCGAATGGATGGGTTCCATTGGAGGCCAGACGGGCACCGTGCTTTTTACAGATGCGCAAAAGCTCGCGGCTGGTCAGCAGCAGTTCATATTCCACTTCCTGCACGTTTTTGCAGATCGGGGTGTCGATTTCCAGCATACTCTGAAAAATTTCAGGTTTCAGATGCGGGCTTTGTAAGGACCATTCTTCCAGGATGTCCGGAGATATGGGAAAAAGGTTTCTGGTTAGCGGGTGAATGATTTGAAGCTCAACTTCTACACCCAGCGAGAATAAGTCCGATGTTCCAAAAGGAATGGGTTGAGGCTTAGTCATAAAATCACCTTAGGGAGTTATGACCATCGGGGCAAATTTTAAAGCTGAAAATGTAGGAATAATATGACTTGGTGCGCTCAAATAAAAAATGGGGGGCCTCATCGGCCCCCCCGGACTCGTGTGAAGGGAACCACCAAACCTTCACTGAGTCGCCCAAAATAAATTTTTAGTTTCAGTATCGTCTTTTTCTTGCTTCAACTCGGGCGGGGCTTCGTACCACCGTTATCCAGAGAGCGTACATTACTACTCCCGAGTAGAAGAGGCAGAACATCGCTACATCTTGTAAGTCTGTCATGTACTCTCTCCTTCCTTTTACTTTTTGCGGCCTTCCGTGGCCTCGGATTCCTGAGGTGCCATCCTAGCGTCCCCTTGTTTCCGTTTGTAAGAGCGTCCGTGCTCTTATTGATATGACAGGAAGGGGTGGGGTTGGGGTTAATCTTTTTTGCTAAATTTGTGGGCAAAAAAAAGGTCTAGTTACTGACCGGGGCTCAAAGGGCATCCTATTGACTCTGAGGGGTCAAAATGGTTAATTAGTTGTTCCCTCTATCAGAATTTCTTATAGGTGCGCGCGGATGGTGGAATTGGTAGACACGTACGTTTGAGGGGCGTATGCGCAAGCGTGAGGGTTCAAGTCCCTCTCCGCGCACCACTCTTAGGGCTTCTTGCCCGCAATTGCTTCGGACAGTCCTCGCTCTTTGTGTTCATTTACTAGTTAAGGTCGCTTTTGGGTTCGTCGGCGTTTCTGGGTGCTTTAGTTTGCTGCAAAGGCCTGCGGAACTTGCACTTGCGGGCAAGAAGCCCTAAGAGCGCTGCGCGCAGAGGGCCGTTCACTGCGTGGGACTTTGATTGTTCGAATGTCAGTTGGGCTCGAGTGCAGCCAAGGGTTTTAAGTTTTTGGATTTTGTGTTAGTGTCAGTTCATGGTTGCATTTAGTTTTTCTGTCTCAGAGTAGTTTTGCGAAGAAGGGTTTGAGCTGGGCTCGCCATTCTTCTGCTTCTTTATCAAATCGGCAAAAAATTATGGATGTGGTTCTGCTTCATCAGGCTGAAGCAGAGCGGTTGCTTTTGTATTATGGGAACTTGATGAATATGAAAAAAGAAGAAGTGCTGACGACAGAATCCGGCAAGGTCGAAAACTGGGAGCGCTGGTGGCATGCTCTGTCTATTTCTGACACCTTGTTGTCCCGGGCGGAAGAAGATCCATCGCTGAAAGAGATCTGCAACTATCTGGAAAGCATCGAGGTCGTCTTTGAGGATGCCTGTGATCCTGCTGATGACTTTAAGGCCTATGCGATCCGATCCCTTTGTCAGGCGGTTCGTCGGACCTTAAACAATAAGAAAGAGATGGCCTGATTTCGGGTACTTGGACGCACGCGACGCAACTGGTTAGGTGCGTGGGATTTTCTTTAATGTAGAATGTATAAAATTCTTTTCGCCTGTCCAATCCGGTGGTACAGAAATCCCATGGCTTTACAGGAACGCACGCTAAAAAAAGAAATTCTGAAGATGGTTGTTGGTTTTCATCGCTTTCAGCAGCGATTCTTTAACAACCAGGATTCGCACCTGTATGAGCACCTTTCCAGCATCGGTCAAAGCCCTAAAACACTGATGATCGCCTGCAGTGACTCTCGTGTTGATCCGGCTATTTTGTTTTCGTCTTCTCCGGGAGAAATGTTTGTGGTTCGCAACGTGGCCAATCTGGTGCCGCCCTATGAATCTAATATGGGTTTTCACGGGGTCAGTGCCGCGATCGAATTTGCCGTGGCCAACCTGAAAGTCGAAAACATCGTGGTTCTGGGACACCGTCAATGTGGTGGTATCCGTTCCCTGTTTCAGCCTGAAAACGTTCTTAAGGGCGGCTTTGTGGCGCAGTGGATGACCATCGCGGAAACAGCCAAGCTGAAAGTTCTGGATAAAGATCCGCATGGGGACTTGGATACCCACTGCCGTGATTGTGAAAAAGAATCCATCGTGACTTCTTTGCAGAATCTGCGTTCGTTCCCGTTCATTGAGGATGCAATCAAGTCCCGCGGTCTGGAGCTTTTTGGGGTTTACTTCGACTTGGAAAACGGTCACCTGTGGAACTACAACGACGCCACTCACGTGTTTGACGAAGTCACTTTAAATGGACTTCGCGCCACGACGTTGCCTTAATTATTCAAAAGAAAATCTGAAGGCTTCACTAGTAGTGAAGCTCGCCACCCGGGAACTTGATCACTCGTTCGTTCCCCGGCGCCACCAGGTGCGCCCACAATGGAAGCTTCTGTCGCTCAGGGGCTGACAGCGTGTAGACGTGTTTGGTTCGGACCTCACGCAGTTTCAGCGTGTATTTGAAGGCCAGAGTGAAGGGAATATACTCTTTGCTGATGGCAACGACTTCAAACTTGTTGTAAGCGGCAATGGTCTTGCCATTGAGAATCACCGACGCTGAATTGATCACATGGTCACGCACGGCCGCGCGCCCGGTTTGCAGGGTGGGACTTCGGTAAAGTTGATCGGGGATCTTTTCAAAATTGCCAATCACGGATTCTGGATCGGCTTTGGTGCCGACAAAGTGGATGACTCCCGTGGGTTGCAGGTTCTTACCCAGTTCCACCAGTGACAGGGTGTAAACCGTGTCGACTTTTTTGTGGTCTTTCAGGCCATAGGAATTAAATGAATGAACATAGCTTACACGATACAGGCGATCTTTGCGGATCGGCTTTTGGTCGTATTCGGTCAGAGCCATATTCACGGTTTTCTCAGCTGGTGGCTGCAGGATTTCGGGCTGAGTGACCACTTCGGACAGGTCGGCCGTGGCCTTTAAAAGCAGGCGAGGGCGCAAGTCACTGAAGGTGGCCTTCTCGGATTTACCGAAAGCCGCCGTGGAAATCAGAATAAGAGTCAGGAAAACCAGCTTAGTCATCGGCCGATAACTAGCAGAATCCGTTCCATGGCCAAATCCACCCAATGGTTCCCTATGGGGGCGGACCTGTTTATCCTCTAAACAAGCTCCGGGAAGTGTCATTTCCTGGAGGCAAAGAGGAGGCACATGTTGACGCGACGCCAAAACGTCGTTGGGGCCTGCCAAAGGGGGCTTCTGGACGTGCAAGTTCCTTGAAAACCTGATAGTTATTAAGGACCTATGACAAATGCAAACACACGTTCGACACCGTATTCAGCCGTAAAACCAGATGTGAATCTTGCCAAGCAGGAAGAGTCTATTTTGGACTTCTGGGATCAGGAGAAAATTTTTGCTCAATCTTTGAATCCTGAAGGCAAAAAAACTTACAGCTTCTACGACGGGCCTCCGTTTGCAACCGGTCTTCCGCACTATGGTCACTTGCTGGCGGGTGTGTTGAAGGACGTGGTTCCTCGTTACTGGACGATGAAAGGCTACACTGTGCCTCGTCGTTTCGGTTGGGACTGTCATGGTCTTCCGGTCGAGTATGAAATCAACAAGACTCATAAAATTGAAAGTCGCAAAGACGTTTTCAAAATGGGTGTTGCCAATTACAACGACGCTTGTCGTTCGATTGTAAAACGTTATTCCACCGAATGGAAAACCACGGTTCGCCGTGTGGGTCGTTGGGTGGATATGGAAAATCCATACTTTACGATGGACGTGTCTTTCATGCAGTCCGTGTGGTGGGTGTTCCAGCAGCTGTTTGAAAAAGGTCTGATCTATGAAGGTTACAAAGTCGTTCCTTACTCTGTAGGGATCTCGACGTCTCTTTCAAACTTTGAAGCCAATCAGAACTACAAAATGGTTCAGGATCCGGCAATCACGGTGATGTTCAAGCTGGTAAATCAGCCGGATACATCGATCATGGCTTGGACGACGACTCCTTGGACATTGCCTTCCAACCTGGCGTTGGCTGTGGGTAATGACATCGAATACGTCAAGATTCTTGAAAAATCCACGGGTCGCAAGTTGATCATGGCGCAGGCGCTGCTTTCTTCGGTCTTCAAAAAAGCCGACGATGAAGTTGAAGTTCTTCAGATGATGAAGGGCACAGAGCTTGTGGGTCTGACTTACGAACCTTTGTTCCCTTACTTTGGTGATCGCGCTGACAAAGGTGCGTTCCGTATTATTTCTTCTGATCACGTGACCACTGAAAGTGGTACGGGTGTGGTGCACATGGCGCCAGCATTCGGTGAAGAGGATTACTATGCTTGCGCAAAAGCCGGCATCCCGATGGTCAATCCCGTGGATGACGACGGTATGTTCACGTCTGAGGTTCCTGACTATGCTGGGAAGCGTGTAAAGGAAGCTGACAAGGATATCATCGCGGATCTTAAAAAACGCGGAAACCTGTTCAAGCAAGACACCATTCAGCATAGTTACCCATTCTGTTATCGTTCCGACACGCCACTGATCTATCGTGCGGTGTCTTCATGGTTTGTGGCCGTTGAAAAAATCAAGGAAGAGCTGATTGCCAACAACAAACAGACCTCCTGGGTTCCGGATCATCTGCGTGATGGCCGTTTCGGCAACTGGCTGGAAGGCGCTCGTGACTGGGCGATTTCGCGCAATCGTTTCTGGGGTACACCTCTGCCAATCTGGAGAAATGCCGAAGGCGAAGTGATGTGTATCGGTTCCCGTGCCGAACTTGAAAAACTATCCGGCCAGAAGGTCGACGATTTGCACATTGAATTTGTGGATAAGATCACGATCCCGTCTCCAACCGGCAAGTCGCCGTTGAAGCGTGTGGATGGTGTATTGGATTGCTGGTTTGAATCCGGCTCTATGCCGTATGCACAATGGGGTTATCCTGAAACATCTGTGGAGGATTTCAAAAAAGCCTTCCCGGCGGACTTCATCGCAGAAGGTCTGGATCAGACACGCGGCTGGTTCTACACGCTTTCCATCATTGGTACGGCTTTGTTCAATCAGGCTCCGTTCAAGAACGTGGTCGTTAACGGTTTGGTTCTGGCTGAAGACGGTCGCAAGATGTCCAAGTCCCTGAAAAACTATCCGGATCCGATGGAAGTGTTGAATCAGCATGGTGCAGATGCTTTGCGTTTGTACTTGATCGACTCACCAGTGGTGAAGGCTCAGGAATTAAAATTCTCTGAAAAAGGCGTTTACGACATTGTTCGTAAGATTTTGCTAAGATGGTGGAATTCTTATTCGTTCTTTGCGAACTATGCCAATATCGATGGCTTTGTTCCAAAGGGTGATGCGAAGAAGTCTCCAAACATTCTGGACCAGTGGGTTTTGTCCCGTCTGAACGGTCTGATTGCGAACACGCACAAGGAAATGGACGCTTATCGTCTGTACAACGTTGTGCCTCACTTGCTTCAGTTCATTGAAGACCTGACAAACACCTACATCCGTTTCAACCGCAGCTTGTTCTGGCAAGACGGCATGCCGGAAACCAAACGTTATGCCTACGAGACTTTGCATGAAGTTCTTGTGACCCTGTCACGTCTGATGGCGCCGTTTGCTCCGTTCATGTCTGAAGTGACTTACAAGAATCTTTCACAGGTTCTGAAAGACAAGAAAGACTCTGTTCACCTTGAATCCTTCCCGGCGGCAGACCTTTCCATGCTTCGTCCTGAATTGGAAGAAGCCGTGAAAGCCATGGACACGTTGGTGACCCTGGGTCGCAATCACCGTGAAAAAATCGGCGTGAAAGCAAAAATCCCTCTGAATGAAATCAAGATCATCCATAGAAGTGCAGAACTTCTGGAAACTTTGAAAAAGTTCGAACCGTTCTTCGTGGACGAATTGAACTTCCGCAAAGTTGTATACAACCCGAATGAAGATCAATTCGTTCAGGTGTCTGCCAAGGCGAACTTCCCGGTATTGGGTAAACGTCTGGGACCTAAGATGAAAGCTGTGGGCGCGGGCATCATGTCCATGTCCTTGGAAAAAATCCTGAAGCTTGAAGGCGGCGGTGTTGTTGTCATCGAAGGTGAAGAAATCAGTCTGTCTGATGTGGAAATCCGTCGTGCACCTAAAGGTGACAACGCGAACTTGTCCGTGCACCAGATCGTTTCCATCGAAGTGGATCCGACAGTGACCCCAGAGCAGGAACGTGAAGGTCTGGCTCGTGAGATCATGCGTAAGATCCAGGTCGCTCGTAAAACAGCGGACTTCCAGATGGATGACAAGATCACTTTGGAAATCGCCTGTGACGGTGCTTTGCTGGATGCATTGAATGCGCATAAGGACATGATCACCGGTGAAACTTTGACGAAGAATCTGAACATCCTGGCGTTGACGGCAGAGCCTAACGGCAAACACACGGAAACATCAGACATCGATGGTCAGACGATTAAAATCGGCGTCACCAACCTGCCAAGATAATGAAACGGCTTGGAGAGGTTTTTGAATTTTCGGCAATAGGTGTGGTGCGAACTCCGTTCAAAGACAGGTTCGGAGTCCCGCGCCAGCCAGGGCTTGCGGCGCAGGCCAAAGGGGTGATTAAAATCAACCCCGATCCGGATTTGAAAACCGCTCTGCGTTCACTGGAAGAGTTCACTCACATCTGGATTGTTTTTGTTTTTCACGATCATGGTGGCAAGGGCTGGAAACCCAGCATTCGCCCGCCACGCTTGGGTGGCAATCGTAAAGTCGGTGTTTTGGCTTCGCGTTCTCCGCACCGTCCGAATCCTATCGGGCTCTCGGCGGTCTTGGTTGAAAAAATTGATTTTGAGGCCGAAGGCGGGCCCGAGATTCACATCGGTGGTGTGGATCTGGTGGATGGCACTCCGGTGCTCGATATCAAGCCTTATATCGCTTATGCGGATTCAATCCCTCAGGCCAGTGCAGGGTGGGCGTCCGCGCCGATTCCTCGTTATCCGGTGATTTTCTCTGACGAAGCTGAAAATGAAATTCTGAAACGCGATCCTGACGGTCAGCAGAACCTGCGCGCTTTGATTGTGGATGTGATGGAGCTTGATCCTCGTCCGGCCTTCCAAAAACGTCAGAACCCGGTTACAGACCCTCAATCCTGGGGGCAGCGCTATGGCATCGATGTGCTGGGAAATGATGTGAAGTACGAACTGCGTGAATCAGGTCTTTACGTTTACGACATTCAGGATCTAAAAAAGTAAAAGCCCCATCACTGGGGCTTTTACGCACTGCTTAGGAAAAATTGCGGTGGGCCCTCCTGTGGAGGGTGCCGCAAGAGGTATCTTTTAGTTTTCGGTGTTCAGTTCTGGGAAGGATTTTACCAGATCGTCCAGAGCTTTCATTTGTTGCAGGAACGGTTCCACTTTGGAAAGTGGCAGTGCTGACGGTCCGTCGCAAAGGGCTTTATCCGGGTTCGGATGGCTTTCGATGAAAAGACCTGCAAGGCCCACGGCAAGACCCGCGCGGGACAATTCGGCCACCTGACCGCGACGGCCACCAGAAGCAGCACCAAATGGATCGCGGCACTGCAAGGCGTGGGTCGCATCCAAAATCACCGGGCTGCCTTTGGAAACTTTCTTCATGATGTTAAAGCCCAGAGTATCCACCACCAGATTGTCATAACCAAAGTTAGTACCACGGTCGCACAGAATGATTTTGTCATTTCCGCACTCTGCAAACTTGTCGACGATGTTACCCATTTGGCCGGGGCTCAGGAACTGGGGTTTTTTCACGTTGATAACCGCACCGGTGCGAGCCATTGCTTCAACCAAGTCCGTCTGGCGTGCCAGAAAGGCTGGAAGCTGGATTACGTCGACAACTTCAGCAACGGGTTTTGCCTGATGGATTTCGTGAACGTCGGTGATGACTTTCACGCCGAAAGTTTTTTTTAGTTCAGCAAAAATCTTCAAACCCTCTTCCATGCCCGGTCCACGGTAAGAGTGGATAGAGGAACGGTTGGCTTTATCAAAAGAGGATTTAAAGACATACGGAATTTTCAGTTTGTCGGTGATTTTCACGAAGTGTTCACACACCTGCATGGCCATGTCACGGGACTCAAGGACATTCAGTCCGGCAAACAAAACAAAAGGTTTGTTGTTGGCGACTTCGATATTTCCGATTTTGACGACTTTATTTTGCATGGGTAATACCATAGCACCCTTTAATGGCTTTTGACATCCAATATTCTTGCTTTGCCAGAGCCTGCAGAAAGACACGAAGCCCGACCTTGTTAGGGTATGAACCGGCACTGACAATGTCTTATGGAAACCTTTCAAATCGAAGCCGACCTTAAATCCCTGATAAATCAGCGTCACTATCCGTGCGTGGCCGCGATTCAAGCCCTGCATCACCAGGACTACAGTTTTGATGTCTATGAAGACTTCGGGACCGGGGAATCCCGGCACCGTCTGGCGCTGAATCTGATTCGTTTTAAGCACGAACAACGACGCAGCCAGGTGCCTTACCTAAGTTACTTTGCCATTTATTCCCAGGACCGGGCCAATACCGAGGAAGAGTTTGAACGGAAGATGTGGCGTGAGCTGTCTGCTCTTTGGGAGGATGAAAAAATCGCTGGCAGCTGGGATCCTCAGTTCAGCGACGATCCGGAAGATCAGAATTTTTGTTTCAGTCTGGATGGGAGCGCTTACTTTGTCGTGGGACTGCATCCGGCAGCCAGCCGCACGTCCCGAAGGCTTCCTTACAATGCTCTGGTGTTTAATCTGTACAGTCAATTCACCGAGCTGATGAAAAAAGGCACTTATGATTCCATGGTGAAGGTCAACCGGGACCGGGATCTGCGCTTTCAGGGCTCTGTAAATCCCATGGCCCAAACTTATAATGAATCCTGGGAAAGTATTCAGTTTTCGGGCCGGAACAATCCGCCGGAATGGAAGTGTCCGTTCACGAAGGGCCTGGGAATTTTACGGAGCAAGTTGTGGAAGTAAGCACGCTTTCTCCGTTTTGCCGCATTCCTGCCCGGAAGGGGGCAGGGTTTACGTTGCGTCGCGGGCAGAAGCTTCGGGTGGTCAGTCCGGAGGACATGCAGGTCGCGGATCTGTTTTGTTATTCGATTTCTGATGTAACGGAAACTTTGTCCAGCGGCCGGTCGATTGACTATAACGACACGATCTATCTGACTCAAGGACATGATCTTTACTCCAATCGCAGCAATGTGATGCTGTCGGTTTTAGAGGACAGTTGTGGACGGCATGATTTTTTGATGACTCCGTGCAGTTTGCGGATGTTTCAGATCATCGCGGGAAATTCAGATCATCACCCCAGCTGTCATGAAAATCTGGTGCAGGCATTTCAAGACCTGGGTATTGCTGAAGACACCGTGGGCACCACGTTCAATCTTTTTATGAATGTCGAAGTGAATTCCCAGGGCTTGATTTCCATTCAGCCACCCAAGGCGCGGGCCGGGGATTATATTTTACTGCAGGCGCAGATGGACCTGCATGTGGGGCTGACTGCGTGTTCTCATCCGGAAACGAATCACTTTCATTGCAAGCCCATTCACTATCGAATCGAGTGATTGTCTTTTCCCACTGGACTGGACGGTGCAATCGGGGCTTATTGGCAAAACATGTCCTTATGACTTTTCAAATTCCTTGTGATGGTTTGTCCTTTTTAAAAGGAGAACTTTATGGCGGGAAGTATCTGGAAAGGCTCTATCAGTTTTGGACTTTTGAATATTCCAGTGAGCCTGCAAAGTGCTCAAAGTGAAAAAGAGGTCCACTTTTCGATGCTGGATAAAAAGGACCTGGCGCGCATTCGCTATCTGAAGGTCAACGCCAAAACCGGCAAGGAAGTTCCCAGTGACCGTATCGTCAAGGGTTATGAATACCAGTCGGGTCGATACGTTATCATGACCGAAGGTGAACTGAAAAAAGCCAACGTCAAAGCCACCCAAACTATCGATATCGAAGATTTTGTTCTGCTGGATGAAGTTGATCCGATGTTCTTCGAGCGGCCCTATTATCTGGTGCCTCAAAAGGGGGCGGAAAAAGGGTATTATTTGCTGCGCGATGCTTTGCAGGGCACGCACAAAGTGGCCATCGGAAAATTGGTCATCCGGATCAAACAGCATCTGGCTTTGATCATGCCACGAGGCCCCTACCTGATGCTGGAGATTCTGCGTTTTTCCCACGAGGTGAAAAGCGAAAAGCAGGTTCATTTTCTGGCGGCTTCGGCCAAGAAGCCCACTTACAGTTCAAAGGAACTGAAAATGGCCGAAGAACTGGTGGAAGGCATGACCAGCGAGTGGAAGCCTGAACAATACAAAGACACTTATTATCAGGATGTGATGAAAACCATCCAGCGCAAAGTTAAAGGGGGCCAGGGGCACAGAGTCAGCGAGCCGAAAGAGGAAAAAATCGCCACCACCGATAATGTTATCGATTTGATGCCGTTGTTGCAAAAAAGTCTGATGGCCAAAAAGAAAACCGCCCGTCGCAAAGTGCGGGCAAGGGCTTAGGGTATGCCGTTAAAGGACTATCATCAGAAAAGGGACTTTAAGAAAACCCGCGAACCGAAAGGGCAAACGCGTTCGAAAACAAAAAAGCAGAGCAAAGATCAGTTGATGTTTGTCGTGCAGGAACATCATGCCTCACATTTGCACTATGATTTTCGGCTGGAATGGCAGGGGGTATTGAAAAGCTGGGCTGTGCCAAAAGGTCCCAGCCTGGATCCTCATCTGAAACGCCTTGCTGTCGAAGTGGAAGATCATCCCCTGGAATACGGAAATTTTGAAGGCGTGATTCCCGAAAAACAATACGGGGCGGGTCAGGTGTATATCTGGGATACCGGTGTTTGGATACCGAAAGGCAGTGCGGCGGCAGGCTTCAAGAAAGGCCATCTTGAGTTCGAACTGAAAGGCAAAAGACTGAAAGGCACCTGGGATTTGATTCGCACGCGACTGCAGGGACGGCAAACTCAGTGGCTTTTGGTCAAGCGTGAGGACGCTTATGCAAAAGCAGGCTATGAAGCTCCGCTGATTGGGGCGAAAACCACGTCCCGGCGTATTCATTCCAAAGAAGCCTTTCACTTTGTGAAGCCCATGCTGGCGCTGCTGGTGGATGAACCCCCACACAGCAAAGAATGGATCCACGAAGTCAAATGGGACGGCTATCGCATTCAGGCCCACGTTCATGGCACCAGCGCGAAGCTTTACACCCGCGCCGGGCATGACTGGTCCGGAAAAATGACCTCTGTCGCGCATGATGTGAGCGGATTGAATGTTCAGTCCGCAGTGCTGGACGGCGAGGTCGTGGTCCTGGACAGTAAGGGTCTGAGTCATTTCCAAAAGCTGCAAAATTACTTTGAATCCGATCCGGATCAAAAGCTGACTTACATCGTTTTTGATTTACTGATGCTTAACGGAGAGGATCTGCGCGATCGTCCGCTGAAAGAGCGGCGTAAGAAGCTTAAGGAAATATTAAAAGGAAAACGCCGAGGCCGTCTGCGGCTCAGCCAGGAAATCAAGCTTAGCAAAGGTTCGTGGGGGAAATTGCAAAAGCAGGGGCTGGAAGGGGTGATTTCCAAGAAGACCGACAGTCTTTATATTTCAGGACGAAAAGGCGAATGGGTGAAGAGCAAGTTTTTAAACCGGCAGGAATTCGTCATTGGCGGGTATGTCCCGGGTAAAGGCAGTCGCAGCGATTTTGGGGCGTTGCTGTTGGGGGTCTATGAAAAAGGCCGTCTGCGCTTCGTCGGCAAAGTGGGGACTGGTTTCAATCAGAAAAACATCAGCTCTTTAAAGCGCCAATTGGACAAAATCAAAGTTGCAAAAAAACCTTTTACGGCCGGTGATCCGCCCCAAAAAGACGCCATCTGGGTAAAGCCGCAGTTGCTGGCAGAGGTGCGCTTTGCCAATTGGACCCACGGCATGCATTTGCGGGCTCCGGTATTTGTAGAGCTTCGCGAAGACAAGCCTGCGCCGGACGTCACATCCGATGCGCTCATGCTGACCAGCCCGGATAAAGTTTTATACGGAGCCGAGGGAATCACCAAACTTGAAGTGGCTGAATACTACATCGCCATCGCAGAGCGCATGCGGCCTTATCTGGAAAACCGGCTGCTGGCCCTGGTGCGCTGTCCGGAAGGATCTGCGGGGAAATGTTTTTTTCAAAAGCATTTGAATGCGAAGGCGGAGGCTATTGCGATCTTTGAAAAAGATGATGCCTTGTACGTAAAGGATGTGCGCGGACTTTTGGAGCTGGTGCAGATGGGTGGTTATGAGATTCATGGCCGGAACAGTCGATCGGAAGCCCCGGCGAAACCGGATCAGTTCGTTCTGGATCTGGATCCGGGGTCGGGAGTGCCTTGGGAGGAAGTTGTTGCCGCAGCTTTGCTATTTAAAAAAGATCTGGAAGCTCTGGGGCTTCGCAGCTTTGTGAAGCTTAGCGGGGGCAAGGGGCTGCATATTCACGTGCCGTTTAAGCCGGGACCTTCCTGGGATGAGGTGAAGCGTTTTACCCATGCTCTGGCCCAAGCCTGGGAGGATCGTTATCCGGATCGTTTCGTCAGTAAAATGTCCAAGAAGATTCGTCACGGGAAAATATTTATTGATTATCTTAGAAACTCAAAAGGGTCGACCAGTGTTCTGCCTTATTCACTGCGGGCGAGGGATAAAAGTTCAGTAGCGTTGCCGGTGGCGTGGAATCATTTGAAAAAATATGAAAGCGGGGATGCGGTCAGCCTGAAGAAGGCTTTGCAGATTCTGAAGAGCGGTCAAGACCCGTGGGCGAATTACTTCGCCCGGGCCCCGGTCTTGCCAATTAAGAAAACTAGAAGTGCTTCTTAACTGTGTCGCAAACGTACTGAAGCTCTTCCTGAGTGATGTAAGCATAACAAGGAAGATTCAACACCGCTTGAGAGATATGGTGAGCATTGCCGTTGTCGATTTTGCCAGCCAAGTGACCTGCAGAACCGGATTGAAGGCTCATCGCGCCTGGGTAAATAGTACCGTAACCAACGTTGGCTTTCTTCAATGAATCAATCAATGAAGCGCGCAAAGAAGGTTCGATCATCGCAACCGCACAGTAACCGTTTTCTTTTACTTTCGAAGTCGCACGCACTGGTTTCAGTGGAAGTCCTTTCAAGGACTCTTCATAGAATTTCACTGCGTTCATGCGGCTTTGAATGCGCGCATCGATGTGTTTCAAGGACATATTCAGGAACAAAGACTCATAAGCTCCGATACGGGAATTCCAGCCGATCATACCGTGAGAATAGTGATCTGTTCTGCCGTGGTTGATCAAAGTGCGGCAGTTTTTAGCGTATTCATCACTGGTCGTGAAGATTGCACCCGCATCGCCGGAGGCACCCAGAACTTTTGCCGGGTAGAAGCTTGTAGTTGAAATCAAAGCCGTGCCCAGGATGGACTGACCGTCGATTTCAGTGCCGAAGCACTGTGCGCCGTCCTCGATCAGAAGAACGCCTGCTTCTTTGGCGAATTTGCGGATTTCCAAAGTGTCAGCAGAAGCCCAACCGTAAAGGTGAACCATCACGGCTGCTTTTGGTTTGAATTGTTCTACAGCTTGTTTGAAAGTGGCAAGATCCCAGTGGCATGTTTCACGGTTCACGTCCACAGTCACAGGGTTTGCGCCGACGTTGACAACGGCTTCAAAAGTAGCCCAGAAAGTCATGTCAGGAACAAGGACCTTGTCGTTCTTGTTAACGCCCACAGCGCGCAAGGCGATTTGGATAGCGTCAGTACCATTGGCACAACCGATAGCGTGTTTGGATTTTGTGTAAGCTGCAAGGTTGGCTTCCATTTCGCCAACAATAGGACCGCCCACGAATTGCGTTTTATCGAAAAGATTTGCAACGCCATTCAGGAACTCATCACGGAAACCAGGTTCAAAACGATTCAGGGTGATAAATGGAACTTGTTGAATGCTCATAGTTTTCTCTCTGGGAAAATGTTAACTGGATGAGAGAATTATCCAATAAGTCCTGGCAACTTGCAACCCGCGGGACCGTTTACGGACCGCGCGGTTTTAAGAAAAAGCGAAGGAAACTGTATCTTTACGGACTCGGTGGTGCTTTCTCGCAACACACGCCGACCTTGCCAGCTTAAAATGCAGCCTATTCCCAAGGCAGGCTCACAAAGGGGGTAAGGTGTCTTTCATTTGTTGATCACCCATTGAAAAGACCTCGATCATTTTTTCGCTGAAGGCAGAGATGTCTTCAGGCTTACGGCTGGTCACCAGGCCCTGATCCACCATGACTTGGGTGTCAAACCAGTCGCCGCCGGCATTGATCAGGTCGGTGCGCAGACTGGGCCAGGAGGTGATTTTTCGGCCGGAAACAATTCCGGTTTCGATCAACAGCTGAGGTCCGTGGCAGATAGCGGCAATGGGCTTGTGCGAGTCGACGAAGGCCTGCACAAACTTGACAGCCTTTTTATCCATCCTCAGTTTGTCGGGATTAATAACACCGCCGGGAATCATCAAAGCGTCGAATTCTGACGGATCGACTTCATCCAGGGATTTATCAACAGCCAGGAAATCACCCCATTCACCTTTCTTCCAGGCTTTGATGTGACCTGGTTTTAGTGACACAAGCACTGTCTGTGCCCCTGCCTTATCCAGATAATTGCGGGGTTCAACCAGTTCGGATTCTTCAAATCCGTCAGTGGCGATGATGGCAATTTTTTTACCGGAAAGTGATTGTGTCATGGCGTGCTCCCTAGTGGGTGGTTTTCTTACGGCTGGATTTCTTTTTTTTGGCGGCTCCGCCGGTTTCTTTGTTCACCGTGGCCCAGGCAATGCGTTCGGCTTTTTTGCTGGAGGCGCCTTTTTTCTTGTAGCCCTCTTCAATATGCTGAGCCATGCGTTTTTGTTTGCTGGAATAACTTTCTTTGCTTCCGCGGGGCATGGAATGCTCCTTTTAAAAAAAAGGAAAGGGAGGCCGTCATGGCCTCCCTTCACATGTTAGTGATTAGGTGCGTTTGTAGAAGTGGTGGAGGAAGAGGATTTCTTCGTTCCGGTTGTTCCCGCAGCGCCCAATGAACTGGATGAACGCTCGCCACTTTGGGAAGACGAACTATCGCGCTCAGTGGATGAAGACTCGCGGCTGACGCGGATGTTGTTGGTGACATCTTTCACGCCATAGCAGCCTTCTGCGCAGTCTTCCGCCTGATGTTTCATGCGGCGGTCGGGGACTGTGCCGGTCAATGTGACTTCGCCTTCTTTCACTTCAACGTCAATACCCTCCGCATCGATGTTGTTGTCACGAGTCAGCATTTCACACACATCTTCCTTGATGCGTTCATCAGATCGTTTGTAAGATTTTGGGCCGCGGCCGAAGAACTGGGAACGTCCTTCAGAGCGTTCAGACCCGCGCTCTGAACCGCGTTCAGACGAACGTTCACGATCCGTATCGAACGAGGAGCTGGAACGGTATTGGTCGGAACCCTGACGTGTCAGGTCGCTGGTGCCGTAAAGCCCGCAGCGGGAATCAAAACGGCCGGCTTCATAGCCGGAGCCGCGTTCGGATCTGTTGGAACGATCCCAGGAGCGTTCGTTGCGATCATCGGAACGGCCATACGACTGTTCGCTGGAAGAACCATAGCGATCCTGACGACCGCTGGCGTTGGATTCATAAGAAGACCCCGAGCGGTTGCCGTCGATGGAACGGCTGCCACGGGACAATTCACGGGACCCTTGAGTACGACCATAATCCTGATTGGAGTAATTAAAGTCGCGACGATAATCAGAAGCATCACGATAATCTGATGATGGACGATATTCCTCATCACGATAGCCGGAACGTTCATCCATTTCATCACGCTCATACCAGTCTCTGCGCTCGGAAGCTTCGCGACGGTATGGACGCTGTTCGTCTCTGCGGAAATTGCTTTCTGAAGATGAAGATCTGTCGCCGCGCATGTTGCGGGGGTCACGTTGGTCATGTCTCATATCTTACTCCTTTGTTGTTGGAGCGTTGATAGTGAGTCGATCCCCCGGTGATGACCACCTTCCTTTATGTAATGTTTTATAAAACAAATTTGTCATGAAAACAGAAAGGCCTTCGTTATGAAGACCTTTCTTGTGATGTTGAAATTATTGAACTCAGTCCCAGCTTCTTCCATCCGGCATCAGATTCTGTGAATCGATGTCGCGAAGCTGACGATCCCGCATGTTTCGATCCAGTTGTTCCTGACGACGGATCATCTCATCCTGACGTCGGTCCCAGTCTTGATCCAGAGTGTTCTGGGACGTGCGGGGATTGGGTTGCGGACGTCTGTCCTGAGGCCCGGTTGGAATGGGGCGTGACTGATACTGGGTTTCGGAAGTTCGGGACTGTGCCTGGGCGTAAACCGATGGCAGCAGCAGGGACAGGATAACGAGAGCTGCGAGTTTCATAGAGTGCCTCCTGATGATGAGTTGTAGTGTTCAGTGTCTTCTTTTTAAAAGGTATGCAGCCAGTGCACCCACACCTGCGACGCTCACCGCTCCCAGAATAATCTGGTAAGGGTGTTTCACTGCGTATTTGCGACCGCTTTCCAAAATTTCACCGGCCTGCTGATAAAGGCTGTTGAAATTCACCGGTGAAGAATTGGTCACAGTTGGTTTGTGTGTTGGCGAAGTGGGTTTTCTTTGCTTGGGGCTGCCATAACGCGTGGAATTGTGTCCTGCATGTTGATGAGCTGCCATAAAGGCCTCCTTGTTCGGTTTTCTTTATTGTCGCGCGGGGCGGGCGGGCAGAGTACAGAACATCGCAGTTTCTGTCAGAGACCATGCAGGACCAGGGACCTTGGTGGGTCCCCGGATACCTACTTTCGTTTGAAGTGCAGATCGTTGTGAATGTCTTTCACTCCTGAGCAGCGGGAAACCTGCTCTTCCACGAATCTTTTCATCTTGCGGTCCGCAACTATGCCGCGCAAAGTGACTTCCCCTTGAGTGACGATGACCTCTACGTCGGCGACGTCAATGTCCACTTCCAGCGCCAGGGTGTGTTCCACTTCATCACTGATGTTGCTGTCACTAAGTTCCATGTCCTTGCTGGAGGTGGAGCCAAAGCGGGCATCATCGAAGGCTGGTCGGAAACTTTGGGTGCAGCCGGTGGTGCCCCGGCGCTGCCGGTTGATATCAGGTCTGCTGGATTGCAGTTCTTTCTGTGAATCCAGGTCATGATAGCAGTGAACGCTGGCATCATGGGCGGGGCGTTTATCTTTCCGCTGAGGTGTCGCGTGGTTTTGCTTTTTCATATTCAGTCCTTTCATCAGGCATGGCGATGGTGTCTGCCTTATCCTGTGGTTTTTTCATGACGGCTTGTTTTAATCCGGAGATGGCCGGTCCGTTGATCACTTCGCCGGTGCAGGCAAAACGCGATCCATGGCAGGGGCAATCCCAGGTTTTTTCAGCAGCATTCCAGTGTACGATGCCGCCCAGATGCGGGCAGACGGCATTCAGTGTGACTGTTTCGTTTTGTTCACTGGTATAGACGGCAAAAGTTTTTGCCCCCTGATGCACCAGCTGTCCTTCACCCGGGTGGGCCGAAACATTTTTTAATTCATCCCGTAACATAATGCGGTCACGGTATTGGGTCAGGGCGTTCATGTTGGCAGAAATGACTTTTCCCAGATTCTTCACTCTAAAGCGTGAAGGTGAATAGATGTGAGTCCACTCATTGGGTTGTTGCTGGATCAAATCGCGAATGACCATGGCCCCGACCGCAGCATGAGTCAGTCCATGACCTGAATCACCACTGACAATATAGGTGTTGCGATTGCCGGGGTTTCGCCCGATATGGGCCAGGCCGTCTACAGGTTCGATGATCTGTCCGGACCATTGATACGCAATCGGTCCTGATATGCCCAGATTGAACAGCGCCCAGTCATGCAAAGTTTCAAATTTGCTTTCGGGGTGATCTTCCTGACCCACGCGGTGATCTTCACCGCCGATGAGCATCAGATCTTTTCCTTCAGCGTGATTTTCAATTTTTCGCACATAGTGATACGGATGTGACGTGTCCCACATCAGAATGTCGGGAAAGGCGTCATGAGGCACTTCAATTCCGATAATATAGCTGCGATAGGCCGCTTCCATTGTGTGAATCATCACGCGGTCATTCACCGGCACGTTCGAGCAGACGACGACGTGTTTGGCATACACATAATGACCATTGTCGGTTTTTACCGAAGGCAGGGCGCCGTCCTTGAAATCCACCGCGGGGGACTTGCTGTGGATTTTTCCGCCCATTCCCACGATGGCCTTCAGCAGTCCGTTGATGAATTTCTGACTGTGAATGCGCGCTTGTCTTGGAAAGCGCAGCGCCGGACCAAACTCGGCAAAATGCGGGGGGGAGGCCAGCAGTTCAACATCCTTGAATCCCAGTTTCGCTGCAGCCTGGGCTTCTTCTTTCAGAAAGTCCTTGTTGGTTTCGGGACTGAGGTAAAGATATCCATCCAGGCGACGGAAGTCGCAGTCGATGTTTTCCTCGGCCACAATTTTTTCAATAAGATCAATGGCATCACTGTGGCTGGCAATGGCTTTTTTTGCATTGTCTTCGCCCAGATTGTCGAGCAGTCGTGCCAGGCCCTCGTCCAGAACATTCGACAAATGCGCACTGGTGCGGCTGGTTTCATTGTGTCCTAGCGTGTCCCGTTCAAGCACCGTTACCTGAAAACCATTTTTCAACAGAACATAGGTATTTAAAAGCCCGGCAATGCCGGCTCCGACCACGCAAATGTCCGTTGAGGCGTCTTCGTGAAGTGGCGGAAACTCGGGAACATGAGTATCCTGCCAGAAAGAGGCGTTATTCTGTTGATGTGGCTGCATGGGAAAACTCCTTTCTCCAGGCATAAATCGAATGTGCACCTAAAAAAACAATCAAAGTCGAATAGTAAACCCAGGCCAGCAAAACAACGATGGACCCGGCAGCTCCGTATGACGAGGTGATCGGGCTGCCGCCAAGATACAAACCCACCAATTCCTTCCCGATCACAAAAAGCAGGGCGGTGATGATGCCTGCATGAAATGCATCCCGCAGGACCAGTCGGGGCACAGGCAGAAAGTGAAAGATGCCGGTGAAAAGCAGAACGTAAAGCAGCAAAGAAAAAATAATATTTATTACGAAAGCGCCTTCGCCGTTGTCCAGCAGGCCCACGCGAATGATGGTGTTTAAAGCCGTGGAAACTATCAGCGAAACCATCATCGCGAATATGAACCCAAAGGCGAGACCAATCTGTAACAGGCGGCTTTTCACATAGGCGATGGAAGCATGCAGGATGCTCAGGTCTTCTTCTTCCACTTTGTGTCCCAGAATTTCGGTCAGCGCCGCGCGCATTTCGCCGAAAATCAAGCCGGCAGACAAGACCAGTGTGCAGGCCCCCAGAATTCCGGCAAGGGACATCAGGTCCACGCGGTCGTTGGCATTTTTCACCACGGCTTGCACGGCTTCAGCGGCTGTCGGGCCGACCAGAGATGAAACCTCGCTCATGAACGTCTGCTGCAGTTCCAGTCCCAGGTTGGCCACCACCGCCAGCGAGATCATCACCAGCGGTGCCAAGGAAAAGCAGGTATAAAAAGCCACCGAGGCTGCCCAGGTCATGGTGTGGCAGTCACTGAATCTGTCTGCGAATGTGAATACGAAATTCTTCACTTTCGTCATGCAACCTCACCCCTCGATTATCGGACCCTTAAGGGGTGGGAGGAAGGTAAAAGTCTTTGCAAATATACACACAAAATTATCCCTCGGTAGGGGGAGGTGTGCCTGGATCTTTTGAAGGGTTTTCCCGTGGCATGCCTGGATCAATTTCGGGCACGACTTTGGGACGTGGCGGTTCTTTCACAGGTGACGGGCGCGGTTGTGTGGAAGGTGGATCTTGCGGGATGGGAATTTCATTGGGTCGGGGTGGTGTCATGCAGGCCTCCTGTTTTTGTTTCATTAGGCGGAATTCTGAAAATGCGGGCAAAGAATTTTTAATTACATATAGGAAGGTCTGTTCATATACATGCGCGAAGATATAGGCCTTGTGAAAAAAAAAGATCATAGTTCAGGTGTTCAACAACCTTAAGAAAGGATCAGCCATGAAAACATATTTCGTTATCGCATTGTTCGCAGCCGCCACGGTGTCTTGCTCGCACAAAGAAAAGACCGTTGAGGCAACTCCAAGCACCGAAGCAAAAACGGTGGCGGTTCAGGAAGAGGCGACCCATGTGACCGAATTTGGTTTTAAGAAAGGCTCCAGCGCCCTGACCAGCGATGCGAAGGGTGATTTGCAGCGTCTGATTGATGAGGCAAAAAAGACCGGCACCATTAAAGAAATCAAAGTGATCACCTGGGGTGACAAGGACTATCCTTCCACGGAAACCAAAAAGCTGTCTTCGGCTGAAGTGAAGCTGGTCAAAGAGCGCAACAAAGCCATCGAAAACTATATTAAGTCCTATGACAGATCACCGGATGTGGATTTGTACAGCATGGCGGAAAGACCAAATCTGTTGCAGGACATGCTGAACACTTCAGATGCCCGTATCAAGAAGAATTTGGAAACGGCCGGCATCCCTCACACGGATACCACGGCAAAGGCACCTTCAAAAGCTTCCAAGTCTATTGTGATGGTGATTATGCAATAAATCCCCGCGGGGCAAAACTCCGCATGGGGGACGGGCATTTCGGGACCGTGCGCCTGTGAACTGCAAATAATTGAGATCCCAGACCCGGTCCGGTTGATGCAATACCCGTGAATGCTGACAGTCGCAATATTAACAACAACTAAGGAGAATGAAATGAACATTCAATCTGTGATCGGCTCTTTGATTTTGGCAGTGGCTTTGTCTGCAAGCACATCTTTTGCTCTGGATAATACAACCGAGTCCGCCGGGAAAACCCTGGGCGCGAAGATGGTTTCAGAAATTTCCTTCGACGAGGGGAAATCCTCTTTGACGGATTCAGCCAAAGACGACATTCGCAAAATGGTGAACGAAGCCAAACAAAAAGGCAAAATCGATGAGCTGAAGGTCGCGGTATGGGCGGACCGTGAATATCCGACGGAAGGTGCAAAAGCCTCCAAGCAGGATGTGAATCTGGCCAACGACCGCGCTCGTGTGGTGAAGAATTTCATCAAGGATGAACTGAAAGTGGGTTCGGTGAACACTTACAACATGACCGAGCGTCCGAATGCACTTCAGAAGTTCATGCACACCGACACCGCGAAAACCAAAACTGCGATGGAAGACAGTGGCGCGGCTCCACGCACTCAGGATGAAACCGGCTTCTTCAATCAAAAAGCCAAATCATCCAAAGCCGTCATCATGGTTTACATGAAGTAAGCAATTGACTCACAACGGAGGCTTTATGAAAGCAATCAGCACGATACTTCTGGGATGGGCCTTGATGGCAGCAGTGCCGGCCTATGCAGGATTTTATATTGAGCCCGGAATCACCTATGAAAAAGGTGACAACGAGCTGGAATGGCCCGCACCCTTGAGCAACTCCACCGGAACGGGGCAAGGGCTGGGTTTTAATCTGAAGCTGGGTTACCACGCCAATGACATCTTCTTTATCGGTCTGGATGGGTCTTATTCCAAACCGAAATTTGAAAGCTCGGCGGCCACGGATTATTCTGCCGAAGCGACATCGACACTTTACGGTGCGGTGATCGGGGCGCAGATGCCGGTGGCGGGGCTTCGTATCTGGGGCGGATACATCTTTGGTGGTGATCTGGATCCCGAAGAAGACGGTGGCGTTGATGTAAAGTTTGAAGGTGCCAAGGGGCCCAAAGTGGGCGTTGGTATCAAAATCCTGATCGTCAGCGTGAATCTTGAGTATATGGACCTTGAATACGGCACTTCCAAGCTGGAAGAAGCCGGTCCGGTGACCGGGGAGCTTGGCAAGTTCAAGAACAAGGTCGGCCTGTTGAGTGTGAGCTTTCCTCTGACATTCTAGGTTTTAAGACGAAAGAAAGGCCCGGTTTTGACCGGGTCTTTCCCTTTTGCCTTTTCAGTCCAGTTGGACTAGATTGGCTGTGCTTTGTGTCCGATACTTTGTCGGAAAGCGCAGTTTATTCTAAGGCGAGAGGGTCTTGAGGCTGAAATGAGAAGAGAGTTTTATATCGCGTTTGCGGTGGCATTGGGTCTGAATGTGTTGTTCTATCTTTATTGGACGCCAGGACTGTATTCTCTGATTCTGTTTGTGCCTTTCTTCCTGCTGGGATTCCGCGACATTCATCAAAATCGCCACGCGATCAAGGCGAATTTTCCGGTGTTCGGTCACTTCCGTTATATTCTGGAATCCATCCGACCTGAAATAAATCAATACTTTATCGAATCCAACACCGATGGAAAGCCGTTCAATCGTGAACAGCGTTCCGTGGTTTATCAGCGCGCGAAGAAAGTGTTGGACACTGTTCCATTTGGAACCCAGCACAACGTGTATGCGCAAGGGTATGAGTTCGTGACTCATTCCATGTACCCGAAACATGTTGATCGCAAAGATCTGCGTGTCACGATCGGGACGGATCTGTGTAAACAGCCTTATTCCATGTCACTTTTGAATATTTCTGCGATGAGCTTTGGTTCTTTATCCACAGCCAGCATCCTTTCTTTGAATGGTGGCGCTAAGGACGGTGGGTTTGCGCACAACACCGGTGAGGGCGGTATTTCCCCTTATCATCTGGAGCCAGGTGGCGATCTGATCTGGCAAATCGGTACTGGCTATTTCGGTTGCCGCACTCATGACGGTGATTTCGATCCGGAATTGTTCAAGAAAAACGCGGCTCATCCGCAAGTGAAGATGATTGAGATCAAGCTTTCCCAAGGGGCAAAACCGGGTCACGGTGGTATGCTGTCCGGGAAAAAGGTCACCCAGGAAATCGCCAACATCCGTAACGTGCCAATGGGTAAGGATGTGATTTCGCCTCCCGGGCATAAAGCATTCGGCGACAGCCGCGGCATGCTGGCATTCATCACCAAACTGCGTGAACTTTCCGGCGGAAAGCCTATCGGTATTAAACTGTGCCTGGGTCACCGCAATGAGTTTGAAGAACTGGTCAGCCTGATGACCGTTGAAAAAGTTTATCCGGACTTTATCGTCGTGGACGGCGCTGAAGGCGGGACCGGGGCGGCTCCATTAGAGTTTACCAATTACATCGGTATGCCAGGAATGGATGCTTTGGTGATTGTGGTCGACACACTCAAAAAAGCCGGTTTGAAAGACAAAATCAAAGTCATCGCCACAGGCAAGATCACCACAGCTTTTGATATCATCAAGTTGTTGTGCTTGGGCGCTGATGCGACTTACGCGGCAAGATCCATGCTGCTGGCGCTGGGTTGTATCCAGGCGCTTCGTTGTAACAACAACAAATGCCCGACCGGCGTGGCAACTCAGGATCCGAACCTGGTTCGCGGTTTGCACATCCCAACTAAACGTGTGCGTGTGAAGAACTTCCATCAGGAAACCTTGGAATCCGTAGCCCACGTTATTGGTGCTATGGGCGTGGCTCGTCACCAGGATTTGAACCGCAGCCACCTTTACAAACGTGTCGAAGACGACACCATCAAAACCTACGCCGAAATCCATCCAGGCGTTTAAAAGAAATCGACAGCCAAAAAAAATCGAGCGGGGGCGGGCCTTGAGCAGAGGCCTTGAAGCCCGCCGCTACAGCGGGCACGCCTCCGTGCTCAGTCGGTGCCGGGACTGCGTCCCGGTTCGAGGTCGGCACCCTCCACAGGAGGGCCCACCTCCCCCATGCGCCACCGAAGGCCCGCTTTCGGGCAGGCTTAAAGGCCTCTGCTCAAGGCCCTCATTGCTAGATACAGCTTGGCTTTCGTTTTTTTAAACGTGCCCCCGCGCGTGACTCTCGGTTTTATATTTTTGTTTTTGTACTGAACTTTGTTTGTGGCGCTGAAAATTAGGGTCGTTGATCAATCGTAAATAGCAAAATTTGGGGAGCGAGGAAGGGCCCTGGCGGCCAGAGAGAGGCCTTCGCGGGGCCTGGATGGCCCTCCGCCGAAGGCGGAAGCGACGAGGCAGGATGCCGTGCCGAACGGCGGGCCGACAGGGGCCTTGCTCGGGCCCCAAATCGTCGTGTCTAAGGCGGATCAACAACCCGCCCATATTCTTACATGCATTTGAATTTCATTTCTACGTTGTAGCCGTTTCCTAGGACTCCGTCGGCTACTGCGCCGCCTAAGCCTACGATGCCGCCAGCCGTGGATTCAGTTTGGCCGCCCAAAACGTACGTAGCGCTGCCAAGGACTTGGGCTGCTTTGCTGGCTTTTTTTGCGTTTTTATAGGTTTTTTCGTCGTAGTCACCTTTGTAGTTGGAGGACTCGTTGATGAAAGCTGCTGTTTGGTTGCGCTCTTTGCAGAAGCTGTTGGCTTGGCGGATGGCTTCGCGGGAACCTTGGTCGGTGTCTTCGCTGGCGATAACGACGCGGTGAACGCCGTCAGCTCCGGCGCGAACATCCGGGTGGTGGGCGCACGCTGCGGTGAAAAGAGTGGCGGCTGTGATCAAACCTAAGCGAAGAGAAACCTTGTTCATGTTAAGCATTCCTTTTGTTGTGAAATAACAATGATAGGAGACGCTGAACTATGCAAACAGTCCAGATTTTTTTAAAGGCTTAGCAACAAAGCGCCAAGTCCGATAGTGGCCGCACCCAGAATTTGTGTCCGGGTCAGGGACTCTTTTAGGAATACCGAGAATATAACCGCAAAAAAGATGGAAGAGTTTCTAAGTGAAATCGCAAAGCCCGGGGCTGAAACCTTTAAGCCATACAAAAAGATCAGGAACGAAGCCGTGGCGAAGCTTCCGCACAGCACAACACGCACCGGGTGCGAGGTCATCGTGGCTTTCAGGCGCAGCCAAGGGGCGCTGCGGATGCCGTAAAGTAAAAACGGCAAAGACACGATCATCGCCACCATGAATAAAGGCTTGGGGTCGGTGTTTTCGGTCAGGGCTTCGTGATAGGCCAGATGATATCCGGCGATAAAGACGGCGCTGATATAGGCCCAGAGGTCGTTTTTCAGGCTCTGTCTTTTTCCTTTCAGCAGATCCTGGAAATTCATCGCTAGAATTCCCAATAGCACAAAGAGGGCCCCCAGGAATTGCAAGCCGTGAGCGCGCTCGCCCAAAAATACGGTGGAATAGATCCATACCAGAACCATCGCGCCTCCGCGCATGATGGCGTAGGATTTTCCAAGGCTTGAAGCCCGCAAAGCTTTGGACAAAGTCAGGAAATAGAACCCCTCAAAAACGCCGGAAAGAACGGCAATCGCAAAGGCGCGGTTGTCCGGAAAAACCAACCCCGTTCCACTGATCGGCAGGCTGGCGGCCGTAATCAGACCGCTTAGTAAAATGGTCAGAAAAAGGAAGCTTTCCTTGTCTTTAGAGGCCTTGGCAAGGGCATTCCAGGCAGCGTGAAGCAGGGCAGAGAGTAAAAGTAACAGGGGTCCTAAAGTCATGTCTGTTGTTTTAAACCCTTTCCATGGGCCCAAGCCACAAAAAACTGCCTCGTATTGGGGTTTTATGATATCAGAACCCCACCTATGAAACTGACCGATTTGGACTTTTCCTACCCTGAAGAGCTTATTGCCACGTCCCCTGTGCGGCCGTCCCGCGTGATGTGGGTGGAAGGCGAATTGGAGCCTCAGGAAATCAGTCTTAAAGATCTGTTGTCGCGTATTCCGGCAGGCGATGTGCTGGTCGTGAATAACACCCGCGTTTTGAAGCGCCGGGTTTTTTCTGGCGACGTTGAAATCCTTTTCCTGAAACAGATTAATGCCACGGACTGGGAGGTTTTGTTCCCTTCCAAGAAATTCAAAATCGGTTCTGTGTTGGAGCTTCCTTTGGGCGTGCAGATGACCTTGCAGCAAAAAGGCCGCCCGCAAACAGTTTCACTCAGTCAGGAAGTCAGCGAAGACTATTTCCAAAAAGTGGCTGAGTTGCCATTGCCTCCGTACATTCAAAAAGCCCGGGAACAGCGTCACACTGTGGATGCTGATGAATCCTGGTATCAAACGGCCTGGAATAAAAGTCCTGGCAGTTTCGCGGCTCCCACGGCCAGCCTGCATTTTTCTGCGGATGACATTGAAGGTCTGAAATCCCGCGGAGTAAAAGTTCTGGAAGTCACTTTGCACGTGGGCTTGGGAACTTTCCTGCCGGTGACGGCGGAAGATCTGAATGATCACGACATGCACGAAGAGTATGTTGAAATCTCTGCCGCGACATGGACGGCGGTGCAAAATGCCAAGGCGGAAGGTCGTAACGTTTGGTCCCTGGGCACCACCACCAGTCGTTCGCTGGAAAGTGCGGCACAAGGGCTGTTGGGTGTGATGTCTGAAACGGGATTTAGTGGTTTTACCAAGCTGCTGATTCAGCCGGGATATCAGTACAAAGTGGTGGATTGTCTGATGACGAATTTCCATCAGCCGCAGTCGACTTTGGTGGCTTTGGTCGCCGGATTTTCTTCCTTGAATCGAGTAAAAGCTTGCTATCAATGGGCCATTGAGCGAAAGTTCCGGCTCTTTTCTTATGGCGATCTGACAGTTTGGGTCGCGGCCGCGAAGTCGGCAGTTCACGAAGGGTGAGGTTATGTTGGACGGTCACAATTCCACAGCCGTGGGTCCTAATTCCACAGCAACAGATGCAACTATGAAACTGGGTGAATTTAAGGTTCACGCCACCGAAGGCAATGCCCGTCGCGCCACTTTGATGACGGCACACGGTCCGGTGCAAACTCCTGTCTTTATGGCGGTGGGCACGAAAGCCACTGTGAAAGCGATGACTCCGGAAGAACTGAAAGACTGCGGCACCCAGGTTGTTTTGGGGAATACGTACCATCTGCATTTGCGTCCTGGTGAAAAAACCATCGCGCGCATGGGTGGCTTGCACAAGTTCATGAACTGGCACGGACCGATCCTGACGGACTCTGGCGGTTTCCAGGTGTTTTCGTTGTCCCAGCTTCGCAACATGACTGAAGAGGGGGTGGAGTTCCGTTCTCACTTGGATGGAGCGAAGCACTTTATTTCCCCTGAAAAGTCCATGGAAATCCAAATGGACCTGGGTTCTGATATTATCATGGCCTTTGACGAGTGTTTGAAATACCCGGCAACGGATGAAGAAATCGAAAAGTCCATGGCGCTGACCTATCGCTGGTTGCTTCGTTCCCAGGCGGCCATGACCCGCAAGGAAAGTCTGCTGTTCGGTATCGTTCAGGGTGGCTTAAGCCTGAAGCACCGCTTAAAGAGCATGGAGCAAATCTGCTCTGTGGACCTTCCGGGTTATGCTTTGGGTGGATTCAGCGTCGGGGAGCCAATGCATTTGATGCACGCTCTGCTTCCGGATGTGGCGCCTAAAATGCCGGCAAATAAGCCGCGTTACCTGATGGGCGTGGGCACTCCGACGGATTTGATTATCGCGATTGATTCCGGTGTGGATATGTTTGACTGCGTCATGCCTACAAGAGTGGCACGCAATGGGACAATTTATACCTGGAACGGCAAAGTCAGCATCAAGCGTTCGGAATACAAGGAAGATCCTTCTGCCTTGGATCCGGAATGTGATTGCTACACTTGTAAGAACTATTCCAAGTCTTACCTGCGTCACATGTTCATGAGTGGGGAAATTCTTGGTTCCCGCCTGAACACCATCCACAACATTCATTTCTATATGAAAGTGATGGAAAAGGCGCGTGAGGCCATCGCTGAAGGCCGCTGGGCAGAGTACCGTGACTTCTGCTTAACACGCTTCGCCAAGAAAGACTCTTAATCGGCGGCAGCCGGCAGTGCTGGAGCGCCTGCGGCGCGGAAGCTGGAGCAATTTGTCGGGGGCACGCCTGCGCTGCGGGAAGACCCTCCGCCTTGCATCCGAACCTTTTTGAGCGAGTTATTACTAAAGTATTGATTCTTCCCAAGAATAATGCTGAATTTTAACGTCAGTTAGAATTGTAAGTTTATGGAGGAATCAATGTTATACGGACTTCTTGTATCCACAGCTCATGCACAATCAGCAGCTCCTGGCGGTCAGCCATCGGCTTTCGAAATGTTTGTGCCGTTCATCTTTATCTTCGTCATCTTCTATTTCCTTATTATTCGTCCTCAGTCCAAACGTCAGAAAGAACACCAAAAGTTCCTTACTGAAGTTAAAAGAGGTGACGAAGTTGTCACTTCCTCCGGCATCCTGGGTCGTGTAGAAGGCATCACTGAGCAATTTGTGACTTTGGAGATCGCAGACGGCGTTAAGGTGAAAATGCTTCGCAGCCAGATCGCAACATCTCAGAAAGCAGCAACTCAAGAGGAAAAGAAATAATGGAAGGTCTTCGCTGGAGAACGTTTGTAGCAGTATTGGGCGTAGCCGCATCTTTGGTGTGGGTATTGCCTAACTTGGTTAACTTGTCGGAAGTGTCCTGGTGGCCTTCCAAGCAGAAACTGAACTATGGTTTGGACATCCAGGGTGGTTTGCACCTTGTTATGGGCGTGGATGTTGATGGTGTGGTTAAAGAATCCACCACTCGCATGATCATGACCATGAAGTCCGAAATGACCAAAGAAAACGTCGCTTATGCTGACGTTAAATCTGAAAAGCCGGAATCCGGTGAAATTCAGGTTGTCGTGGCTGATGCCGCTGGCAAGGCCGGTGTGGAAAAGTTCATTACTGATAAGTATTCCACCGTTTTGCAGGTCGTTGGTTCCACTGACACTTCTGTGACGGCTCGTTATTTCGATGCTTACCTGAATGAGTATAAAAACCGCGTTATTCAGCAGTCCATCGAAACCATCCGTAACCGTATCGATGAGTTCGGTGTGGCAGAGCCTTCCATTTCCCAGCAGGGTGCCAACCGTATCCTGATCCAGTTGCCAGGTATGGCTGACGCTGAAAAAGCGAAACAGCTGATCAACACAACTGCGAAACTGGATTTCATGATCGTGTCCCATGAACTGAACGCCCAACAGCTTCAGGTGATGATTGCCGAAGTTGAAAAAGCCGGCAACTTCAACATGGAAAATACCAAGTACTCTGACTATGTGACTCGTGTGAATGAGGCTTTGAAAGGCAAACTTCCGGAAAAAACGGCTGTTTACTTCGAAAAAGCTCCTAACGCTGCGACAATCGATGCCGGAGCAATCCCTTACCTGCTAAGAACTGATACAGATCTGGGCGGTGGTGCACTGGATGACGCTTTTGTGGGTTACGACCAGTATGGTTCTCCACAGGTGTCTTTGCAGTTCAACTCTGCAGGGGCGCAAAAGTTTGCGGACCTGACTGGCAACAGCGTGGGCAAACAAATGGCCATCGTTCTTGATAAAGTTGTTAAATCCGCTCCAAGCATCCGTGACCGTATTGCGGGTGGTTCTGCTGTCATCACTTTGGGTGGCGGTCGTGACCGTAATGGCATGATGGATGAGGCGAAAATGATCTCCACTTCTTTGCGCGCGGGTGCTTTGCCTGCTTCTTTGGAGCAGTTGGAAGAACGTCGTGTGGGTCCTACTTTGGGTGCTGATGCTATCGGTAAAGCCAAAATGGGTTCTTACGTTGGCGCTGCGATCATCGTGATCTTCATGCTGGTTTATTACAAATCCATGGGTGCGGTGGCGTCCTTTGCTTTGGGTCTGAATATCCTGGGCATCTTTGCTTTGCTAACCACTTTCGGTGCAACTCTGACTTTGCCGGGTATCGCGGGTATCGCTTTGACCGTGGGCTTTGCGGTTGATGCCAACGTTCTGATCAATGAGCGGATCCGGGAGGAACTGCGAATGGGTCATGGAATCAAGGTGGCTGTGGCTGAAGGTTACAACCGTGCGATGTCTGCGATCATCGATGCCAACGTGACGACGGCTGCGACAGCAGTGGTTCTGTTGTACTTCGGTACAGGTCCGGTGCGTGGTTTCGCGGTGACTTTGTTGATCGGTATCGTGACTTCCATGTTCGCAAACGTGTTCGTGTCCAAAGTTATCGTTGATACTTTGGTGAATAAATTCAACTTCAAGAAGTTGTCGGTTTAGTAGGTATATATGGCTAATAAAAATACAGAATCATTTGGACGTTTTGATTTCGTCGGTAAAGCCTGGTTCTTCGGGGGCGTGTCCCTGATCCTGGTTATTGCTTCTTTGATTTATCTTGCAGTTCACGGCATCAGCTACGGTATCGACTTCAAAGGCGGTACCGAGATCCAGGTGAAATTCGACCAGGGTGTGACTATCGACCAGGTTCGTGACTCTGTTGTGGGTCTGGATCTGGGTGAAGTGGGCGTTCAGTCTTTCGGTGAAGGCAATGAATTCATCATTCGTTTCCAGGGTCGTGAAGGTAAAACGGACAAAGAAACCAATGAAATCCTGAATGCAGATCTGACAAAAGTTCGTGGCATCATCACTGATAAATTCCAGGCTTCCAATCCGGATATTCGCCGTATTGATACCGTGGGTCCTCAGGTTGGTGCGGAACTGAAGCGTAATGGTTTGCTGGCAGTATTCTATTGCTTGCTGGTGATCCTGATCTACGTGGCACTTCGTTTTGACTACAAGTTTGCTCCGGGCGCAGTACTTTGCTTGTTCCACGATGCGGTGATCACTTTGGCGGTCTTCGTTTTGGTGGGCAAAGAAGTGAATGTGTCTATTTTGGCTGCGATCATGACGCTGATTGGTTTCTCTCTGAATGATACCATCGTCGTATTTGACCGTATCCGTGAGATCGACACTGGAAACCACGATAAGGGCTTCAAGTTCGTTATCAACAAGTCCATCAACGAAATGTTGGTGCGTACTTTGATCACGTCCGGTACCACTTTCATTTCCGCGCTTTGCCTGTATATCTTTGCTGATGGCACAGTTGAAGACATTGCGTTCTCTATCTGTGTGGGTATCTTCTTCGGTACTTACTCTTCTATCTACGTAGCGGCTCCTTTCGTTCTTTTGATGGACAAGCTCCAGTTCAAAAAAGCTAAAGCGGCTTAAGGGATTTTCATGAATCCTTTGTGGACGCTGCGGGAATCTGAAAATGAGCCAGTCATCCCCTCGAATGTCGGGGGGCAATGGCCGCAGCTCATCACCAAGGTTCTTGCAGCCCGCGGTTTTTCCGAAGCTTCCAATGTTGAGAAGCTTCTTTTTCCGAAGCTCGCTGATTTGAAAGATCCTCTTGTCTTAAAGGGGATGTCTCAAGCTCTTGAGCGCCTGGGTCAGGCGTACCTGAATAAAGAAAAAATCTGCATTTATGCTGACTTCGATCTGGATGGAACTTCCGGTCTGGCATTGTTAAAAACCGGCATGCTGGCTTTGGGTTTCCCGGACGTCTTGCACTATCAGCCCAAACGTTTGGCTGAAGGTTACGGTTTCCACGCCCATGCGGTGGAAGAACTAAAAAAACAAGGCGTCAGTCTGATCATCACTGTCGACGTCGGCATCACCGCACACGCGGCGATTGATAAGGCCAATGAGCTGGGTGTGGACGTTATCCTGACCGATCACCATTTGCCGGCCGATACCATCCCATCCGCGTTTGTGGTGGTGAACCCGAATCAGGGCGACTGTCCGTCGGGATTGGGATATCTGTGTGGTGCAGGTGTTGCTTTCTATTTGCTGCGAGGATTGAAACGTCACTTCCACGATCATCCGCAACTGCCTAAAAATAATTGGGATTTAAAAGAAGTATTGGATTACTTTACCATTGGGACCCTGACGGACATGGTTCCGTTGGTCGATGATAACCGCGTGCTGGTAAAACATGGTTTGGTAAAGCTTGCTGAAACCAAACGGGCCGGACTTCGAGCATTGCTTGAAGAACTGGATCTGACCGGAAGACCTCTGACCAGTCAGGATGTGGCGATTCGTTTTGCGCCAAAACTGAATGCGCTTTCTCGTATGGAATCCGGCATTCTTCCTATTGATATATTCTTGTTGGATGATCCAAGCCAAGCCCGCGATATGGTTCGACAAGTGATGAAGAACAACTCCACCCGCGTGCAGTTGCAGGGCGATGCGGAAGCCGAAGCTCAAGCATTACTTCAAGGCTGGCCTCATCAGGATTTCGTCTTTGTGGCTTCCCGAAACTTCCACCGCGGAGTTTTGGGATTGATCGCGACCAAGCTGACTCAAGTCTATAACAAACCGGCCTTTGTGGGTGCGGTGGGTGATGACGGCATGATCGTCGGCAGCGCACGTTTGCCACAAGGTCAGGAAGCTTGTCTGGTGGAAGCGATGTCTTCTGCCCAGGAATTGCTAAGCCGTTTCGGTGGTCATTCGGCCGCGGCAGGTTTTGAAATTGCTGAAACCAAGGTGTCCACTTTTGTGGGAAAACTGGCGGATCATTTCTCGGATTTGCGTGAAAAGCCAAAACCGCTAGAGATTTTCTATGATGTTGAAGCGGGTCTGTCTGAAGTCAGCGAAGCTTTGATGAAATGGTATGACTTCGTCGGTCCATTCGGGGCGGGGTTCTCGATTCCTTTGATTCATTTTACCAATGTGCAGGTCTTGTCCAAGCGTGAACTTAAGGGCGGCCATCTTCGTTTGAGGATTGCTGATGCGGATGGCGGGGCTTCTGCGGAAGCATTGCTGTTCACGCCGACTCCGCGCCAGTTGGATACCCTGACCAACGTGCCTGGGTTCTATCACGTTCTGGGCGAGCTGCAGTGGAACTATTTTGCCGGGCAAAAGACAGTTCAGATTCTTATTCGGGATTTAAAGGCAACCACATGAAAAAAAATAAAAAGGTCGTAGTGCTTTTGTCGGCGGGTTTGGACTCGACGGTGAATGCCTACGAGGCTATCAAGCATCATCATGAAATCGTGCTGGCTTTGACTTTCAATTACGGTCAGCGCGCAGCCAAGAAAGAACTGGAAGCTTCAGCAAATATCGCGAAACACCTGGGTATTCCGCATCAGGTGGTCGAACTTCCGTGGTTCAAGGACTTTAACAAATCTTCTTTACTGGTCGAGGATCAGGCAGTTCCTACGGGTTCAGCCGTTGAAATCGATAATCAGCAAAAATCTGAAGAAACTGCCAAGTCCGTGTGGGTTCCAAACCGCAACGGGATCTTTTTGAATATTGCCGCAGCCTATGCCGAAGCGCTGGGCGCGGATGCGGTGATACCGGGGTTTAACGCCGAAGAGGCTGCGACCTTCCCGGATAATTCCCGTGAGTTTTTGGAACAAGCGACCAAGTCCCTTTGGTATTCGACATCCAATCACGTGACGGTGGGTTGTTATACCGCTCACTTGAAAAAACCGGACATCGTGCGTTTGGGGCAGGGTTTGAAAGTTCCGTGGGAATTGATCTGGCCTTGTTATTTCTCGGGTGACAAGTGGTGCGGGCAGTGTGAATCCTGCCTTCGGTCCAAGCGGGCTTTTGCTTCAGCCAACATTGATGTGAAACATCTTTTTAAGGAGTAGTGCGGATGGAAACTTCATTTATTGAAAAGAAATTTGCCTATGACGGTTCCCAGCTTCGTTCTTTGTTTGCGTATCTGGATCACGGAATTCTGGGGCCTTCCATTGTTTCCTGGGTAGGGGCTTGTTCCATTCCGTTTGATCACATGGTCGACGGCGAAGATCTGCTTGAAAAAGCAGTGATCCAGTCAGATGAAATGCTTCATTTTATCATTGAGGTCTTTGATCGCGATTTATTTTCGGGCGTGGCTTTGCAGCGTCTGTTCGCGTCGATCGCGAAAGACTATGTTCAGGCCCACGGAAAGGGTCTTTTGACCGGTAAATCAGTTCGCCGTGACGGTGATGATATTTATCTTGATACCAAAAAGTTGAGCATCAGTATCGCGACCCGTTCTCCGGTGTCGGTGATGGTTCACTTCGCCATGAACGTGACCAACAAAGGCACTCCGGTGGAAACGTTGTCTTTGCAGGATCTGCAGATGGATCCGGTTCGCGTTGCCGAAGACCTGATGGCTCTTTTCCGCCGCGAATTCGAATCCATCACGATCGCAACCCAAAAAGTCCGCCCGGTTCCTTAAAAGGAACCAGGAACCTTTTTAGTGGTGGTGGTGGGATTCCTGCTTCTTACCGCCTTTAAGGGCCTTTAGTGGAAGCTTGTAGATGGCTTCGTTGCCGACCGCTTTTTCGCGGGTGGCTTCAACTACCAATTCAGTTTTAGTCGGCACCTTTCCTTCCGGAATGCAGTGATAGTGATCTCCGCCCATAATTGAACAATTATAAGCCACGGTTGTTTTTTTACCGCGGGCGGTGACCTTCACTGATGAATCCTTGGTCGTCGGATTTTCAAAGTTCATATCCAATAGATACACATGCACGCCTTGATCCTTGTCCACGGTGATTTCAGTGTGGAAGGCGCCAGGCATCAGGATGTGCCCGCCGTGAGGGCCGGGTTTGTCTTCGCCATGGGCCCAGGACAGGGATGGAAGCAGAACAAGAGTGGCAATTAATTTTTTCATGGCAAATCTCCTTACATTGTCAGTTCGTCAAATTTTAACTTCAGCACGGCCAGGTCTTTTTGCACCTGCAACAGGCGGGTGCGGTTTTCAAAAAGACTGTTGGTGGCGCTGGCCAGATCTGACGAGTTCTTGATACCGCGGCGGTACTCAGAAAGGGTCAGGTCATAATATTTCTGGGTCAGGGTCTGGCGTTTTTCCAAAAGACTTCTTAGTGCCAGCAGTTCACGTGCTTTGTTACGCAGGCTTTCCGTTTGGGTGTTTAGCTGAATCTGGGTGTTGGCTTTTTCAAACCCCTGGGATGTTTCCAGCTCTTTCGCAGCAGCAGTTTTAAATCTGGTGTCCAGACCAGAGAAGAATGTCCAAGTCATCAACACGGAAACCCGGGACTCGGTACCGTCCATGGGATCTTCATACTGCGGTACCAGGCGGCCATACTGGGCGTTCAGATCGATACTGGGCAGATAAGCCCCTTGTGCTTTTTGACGACGCAGGTGGGAGCTTTGCTCCAAAGCCTGCTGTTTTTGCAGGGCCGGGTTTTGGGAAACATCCGTCTTGGCAAAGTCCGCTTCGCTGATGCGAGGAAAGGCCTCTTTCGTCGACAAATTCGTCACGCTGTCGGAATAGACCAGGGATTTGATCACATCCTGGGAAATCTGCAGATCCGTTTTGTGGGATTCGATTTCGGCAGAAAGAGTGCTTTCCTCCAAATCCAGTTCAATAGCGTCAACGTTGGAAGTCAGGCCGGCATTGATTTTCTTTTGCGCCATCGAACGCTGATTGTGCAGGAATTGAATTTTTTCTGAATCCACAGAAATAAAGTGCGTGTTCAGCAGGGCCTCGTAATAAGCTTCGCCCAACTCGCGGTTCAGGCGGCGCGAGGTGATGTCGTGATCAAGGTCCGCCACGCGGCTTTCCTGATCGGCGATGCCTTTTTCTTTCCAGTCCTGGCCGCCGCGGAACAGGTTCCAGCGGCCGCTCAGATAGCCCACATATCCGTCGTCTTTGTCATGCAAAGTGTTTTCTTTGGCATAGCCCGCAGCTGCGGAAAGCTCGGGCAGGAACGGGCTCCATTGGCTGTGGGCCAGATTCTTTTGCGCCTGCTGGCGCGAAGAACTGGCGCGCAGCTCAGGATTGTTGGTCGCAAGCTGCTTTTTCAACGTAGAAAGGCTGCTTTCGGCCATTGCGGGAAGACTGAAGAACAGGGCGCATAGGCCCCATTGCCATTTCATAGAAAGGCTCCTTTTACTTTTCAACCAGGAACTTGAAGGTGTCGGATTTGCCTTCGTAGTCCACTTTGATTTCCATATTCACGCGGTGAGCGCCGGCAAAGTCCACAGTCGTGTCGAAGGAATTTGCGGTTGTGGTGAAAGTCATTGGTGTTGCTTTGCCTTTGGGGGATTTAGCTGTACCGGAGATTTTGATTTTTTTGAAATCAACAGTCTCGCCTTCGTGGGCCCGCGGGAAGAACTGGACTTTGTTGTCGATGGCCAGCATTTCCATGTTGAACAGCTTGCCAGCTTTAGGGATGCCGCCATGCTGGGCTTTGATCACGCCAGGAGCGTCGTGGCCTTCATGGGCAAAGGCTGCGGGTGCCAAAGACAGTGATGTCAGTACAATCAGGGACGTTAGAATGTGTTTCACGAAAGGACTCCTTCTTTATCTTTTTCTTCAATGTGTTTTTCAGCTGACTTCTTGCCGTAGCGATAGAAAATCGCCGGTGTCAGATACATATCAAGCAGCGTGCTGCTGAGCAATCCACCCACGATGACAATAGCCACAGGATGCAGGATCTCGCGTCCCGGGGCTCCAGGAGCCAGGGCCAGAGGCAGCAATCCCAAAATGGCTGTCAGTGCAGTCATCAGTACCGGCACCAGACGCTCCAGCGATCCACGAACCACCATGTGTTTGGTGAAGCTTTCGCCTTCGTGTTTCATCAGATGCAGATAGTGGGAAATCATCATGATCCCGTTACGGGAAGCAATCCCGCACAAAGTCACGAATGCCACAAGGCTGGCCACGCTGAGTGTGCCACCCGTGATCCAGATTGCAATAATACCACCGATAAAGGCCATCGGGATGTTCAGCATGATCTGCAGGGAAATAAACGTCGACTTGAAGTTTGCAAACAGGATCAGGAAGATTGTCAGAATGGAAATCAACCCCAGAACAATCATCATGTCCGAAGCCTGTTGCTGGCTTTCAAACTGGCCGCCATAGACCACATAGTAACCCGCAGGCATTGAAACCCTGGATTCAATGTTCTTTTTGATGTCGGTAATGATTTCATCCAAAGAGCGATCGGTCGAGTTGGCCTGAACTACGATGCGTCTTTGTGCATTTTCACGCTGGATGATGTTCGGGCCGGTGGATTCATATACGTCGGCCACATTTTCTACCGTGATGCGACTGCCGTCAGGCATGATTTTCACCGGAGTGCGTTTGATCAGCTCCAGATCCGTTCGGGACTTGTCATCAAAACGCATGAAGACATCAATGGTTTTGTGGCCTTCCAGAATCTGACCCACGACTTCGCCTTGCAGAGCTTTTTCCAAAAGCTGCGCCAGATCACCAACTGTGATTCCGTAGCGGGCGGCTTCGTCACGCAAAAGATGAATTTTCACCTGAGGGATCAGAACCTGTTGTTCGACCTGAAGATCCACCAGTCCCGGAACATCTTTGATAGCTTGATAGATCTCAGCCCCTTTGGCACGCAAAGTGGGAAGTTCCGGGCCAAACACCTTGATGGCGATCTGGGCGCGCACACCCGACAGCAGGTGATCCAGTCGGTGGGAAATAGGTTGACCCACATTCACGCCGACATCCGGAATGACTTCAAGTCCTTTGCGGATTTCTTCCAACACCACGGCGCGTGGGCGGCCTTCGTCTTTAAAGTCGACTTCGATTTCAGAGGTGTTTACGCCTTCGGCGTGTTCATCCAGCTCAGCACGGCCCGTGCGGCGTGACACCGTCAGAACTTCCGGTGTTTTCAGGATGATCAGTTCGGCTTGGGTTCCGATTTTATTGGATTCGGGTAACGAGATTCCCGGCGGGGCAATGACCGTGATCATCGCCGATCCTTCATTGAAATGTGGCAGGAAGTCCCGGCCGACAATCAGGGATAAACCGATGGAACCCGCAAACAGCAGACCTGAAAACCATAATACCGGTTTTGGATTGTCGAGAGTTTTATTTAATAAACGTTCCTGATGTTTCTTAAGCCATCGCACAAGGGCGCTGTCTTTATGTTCCAGCAGTTCACCCTTGGACAGGAAGTAAGAACACAGGGCTGGAGTCACGGTCAAAGAAACCACCATCGAGGCCAGCAGGGACACAATATAAGAGATCCCCAGTGGAACGAACAGGCGGCCTTCGATACCAGACATGCTAAACAGAGGCACAAAGACCAGCACCACGATCAAAGTTGCGATCACGATGGAGTTACGAACCTCGGAAGAGGCTTCGTAAATCACCAGCAGTGAATTGCGGGGTTTGGCCAGCAGCTTGTTTTCGCGCAGACGGCGATAGACGTTTTCCACGTCAACAATCGCGTCATCCACCAGTTCCCCGATGGCAATCGCCAAGCCCCCTAAGGTCATGGTGTTTACGGAAAGGCCAAAGAACTTAAACACGATGGCCGTCAGAACAAAGGACAGCGGAATCGCCGTCATGGTGATTGCGGTGGTGCGGAGGTTCATCAGGAACAGGAATAACACGATAAGCACCAGGAAGACCCCATCGCGCAGGGCCATCTTGACATTATCAATGGCGGTTTCAATGAACAGGGCCTGTTTGAACAGGTTGGGTTGCAGCTCTACGCCCTCAGGCAAAGTGGTGGCAAACTGCTTTAAGGCTTCGTCAATTTTTTCAGTCAGCTCCAGGGTGTTGGCGCCCGGCTGTTTCTGAATGCTCAGGATCACGCCCGGTTTTCCGTTGATGCTGCCGTCACCGCGCTTGGTTTGCGGGCCTTCGACGACTTCGGCGATTTCTTTCACCAGAACGGGACGGCCCAGGTGCATGCCGACAACCGAATTCATGATCTCGGATTTTTCTTTTACTGCGCCGATATTGCGGATCAGGAATTCCTGACCATTAAGGTCGATGAAACCACCGGTGGAGTTTTGCGACACATCCGATAGGTTGTGTTCGACTTCGTCCATGGTCAGTTGCAGCTTTTGCAGTTTTTCAGCGGAAATCAGAATCTGGAACTGACGAGCCCCACCACCGATTGAAATCACCTGGGAAACGCCGGGAATGCTCATCAGGCGGGGGCGCAGTGTCCAGTCAGCCAGAGTGCGCAGGTCCATTCCAGAGACTTTGTGGTCCGGCGAACTTAAACCCACAAATTGGATTTCGCCCATGATGGATGAAATCGGTCCCAGGGTCGGGGAGATGTCTTTCGGGAGTCTTTCTTTGGCGAGGGCGATTTTTTCCTGCACCAGCTGGCGGTTTCTATAGATATCGGTGTCCCAGCCAAACTCGACATAGATGACACTAAGACCGATACCGGAGGATGAGCGCACGCGCTCGACACCCGGCAAGCCATTCAAGGCTGTTTCCAGCGGGAAGGTCACCAGGGTTTCAACCTCTTCCGGTGCCAGGCCATGGGCCTCGGTCATAATATTGACCGTCGGACGGTTTAGATCTGGAAAGACGTCCACTGGCAAATGAACCAGGGCCCAGCCTCCATAGGCCACCATTAAAGCAGCAACAGCAATCACAATGAGACGATGAGTCAGAGAGTATTTAATAATTCTATCAAGCATAGGTCTACTTTAATGCCTCCGCACACCCTACTAGGAGGGGGTATCTGGCCTTGTGACAATCCGAGGAAAAATATTTTTCTTCCCAGGCCCTTGAAATAGATACCCCAGGGGGGTATATACTGGAACTGAAATCGAGGTGTGTCATGAAAAAAGATTCCGGTCAGCATCCCGACCACAGTGGTCATTTAAAGCGTCTAAACCGTGTCCGCGGCCAATTGGATGGCATTCAGAATATGATCGAGGAACGCCGTTATTGTCCGGACATTGTTTTTCAGATCCGTGCCGCTGCCAAGGCCCTGCAGGCGATGGAAAATGAAATCATGAAAACCCATGTCCATGGTTGCGTGAAAACGGCGATCAAATCCAAAGATGAAAAAGAAATCTCCAAAAAAATCGACGAGATCATGAATCTGGTCAGTAAGTAGGCGTTATGGAAACTCAAGATAACAGCACCGAGTTGCAACTCATTGGCATGTCCTGCGTGAATTGCGCGGGAAAAATTGAAAAGACCTTAAACGGCCTGCCGGGCGTGACTGCGACGGTGAATTTTGCGACGGAAAAAGCCCAGGTGAACCTGGGGGGAAGTCCCCTGACGGTCGAAAACCTGATCAAGACCATTCAGGATTTGGGCTATCAGGCCTTTGAGGTAAACTCTGAAGTCGACGCACAAAAGATAAAAGAAGAAGCGGCTGCTGAATACCGCAAAGAACTGCGTCTTTTTATTATCTCAGCGATTCTGACAGCTCCCTTCCTGGTTGAAATGGCCGTGATGCTGACTGGGGCGGGGCATGAAATGATTCCGCGCTGGGTCCAGTGGATTTTGGCGACTCCGGTTCAGTTCTGGATCGGGTGGAGATTCTATCGCGGGTCTTATTATGCTCTTAAATCCGGCAGCGCCAATATGGATGTGCTGGTGGCTTTGGGAACGACGATGGCTTACGGTTTAAGTGCGGTGATGACGGCCATGAACTGGCATCATCATCACGTGTATTTCGAGGCCAGTACTGCGGTCATTACTTTGATTCTGCTGGGTAAGTTGATGGAAAGCCGGGCCAAGGGCAAAACTTCCGAGGCGGTGGAAGGTCTGCTTCGCCTGCAGCCGAAAAGAGCTTTTGTAGAAAGAAACGGTGAAGTCATCTCTTTGGATATCAGTGAACTTGTGTCCGGGGATGTTGTGGTGGTGAAAAACGGTGAGTCCATTCCGGTGGATGGCCTGGTGGTGCAGGGGACTTCCAGCGTGGATGAGTCCATGCTGACCGGCGAAAGCATGCCGGTGCAAAAGGGTGTTGACGATCGCGTCTATGCTGCGACCTTAAATCAAGATGGCAGTTTGCGTATCAAGGCGACGGGGGTGGGCAGCAAAACACAGTTGGCGCAAATCATTAAAATCGTAACGACGGCTCAAGGGTCCAAAGCACCGATTCAGCGTTTGGCTGATAAAATCTCGGCGGTCTTTGTTCCAATTGTGGTCGGGATCAGTGTTTTGACTTTCTTCGGCACGTGGCTGTGGACAGGGGATTTGACTCTGGCTTTCATCTCATCAGTGTCGGTGCTGGTCATTGCTTGTCCGTGTGCTTTGGGGCTGGCAACGCCCACCGCGGTGGTTGTGGGGATTGGCAAGGGAGCGCAAGCAGGAGTTTTATTCCGGGATGCCAAGGCTTTGGAGCTTGCTGAAAAAATTGATGTTCTGGTTTTGGATAAAACCGGCACCATCACCGAAGGAAAGCCCGTGGTAACTGAAGTTCATGTGACCTCGGGCCAGGATAAGAAAGAGGTTCTGACGTTTGCGGCAAGTCTTGAGGCAGGCTCTTCCCATCCGTTGGCGCATGCAATTTTGGAAGAAGCCAAAAAAGAAGGTTTGCCTTTGGCTGCGGTTGAAAGTTTCAAGAGTGTGATGGGGCAAGGGGTGGAAGGTCGTATTCAGGGCCGCTCACTGAAGCTGGGTAAAAGCGCCTGGGTGGCTCCGGATTTTTCTTTGAATCAGGAACTGTTGAGGGACCTTGAATCCAAAGGTCAGACACTGATGGTGCTGGCTGATGAGACTCGCGTGCTGGGTTATATTGCGGTGGCCGATCGTATTCGTGAAAGCTCCAAAGAAGCCATTGCCGAAATTCAAAAGCGCGGCGTGAAAGTAATGATGCTGACCGGGGATAACGAAGGCACGGCCAAAGAGATATCCCGTCAGGCTGGAATCACAGAATACAAACACAGTGTGAAGCCAGCGGATAAAGCCAATGTCATCGTCACCTTGAAGCGCAAAAAACTGCGTGTGGCGATGGTGGGTGACGGTATCAACGATGCCCCGGCATTGGCGATGGCGGATGTCAGTTTCTCAATGTCCTCGGGAACAGATATCGCCATTGAAACGGCGGATGTGACCTTGATGAAAAATGATCTGAAGTCCGTGGCCCAGGCCATTGAACTGTCGCATCTGACGCTGAAAAAAATCCGCCAGAATCTGTTCTTTGCATTCATCTATAACGTCCTGGGAATTCCGCTGGCAGCACTGGGAATGCTAAACCCTGTCATTGCGGGTGCCGCCATGGCGATGAGTTCAGTTTCAGTCGTCAGCAACTCGCTGCTATTGAAAAGAAAGAAAATCTAAAAGGTGCCTGGTTGTTTTTTCTGGCTATGCCGCGTTTAACGCTGGTTTGCCAGAAAAAACAACCAGGCACTTATTTTTCTTTGGTTTTGATGTAGGCTTCGCGCAGCCAGAGGCGGATGTGTTTTAGGTAGTAGTCTTTCATTCCGAAAAAGACGAAGTGGTTCAAGAAATAGTTTCCACCGCCCTTGTCTTTTTCGGTGTAATTCACGGTGCCGATGATTTCGGGTGTTTCCAGTTCTTCGGGGCGCCACAGGACGAATTCGCGGAAGGCGCCGATGCTGATCTCGCGATAATATTTCAAGATCAAACCGGCTTCTGAAATCTGGGTGATTTCGACTGGATTTGCGACTTTCAGGGCGCTGTTGTCCTTGTGGCTGGCGATGGTCGTTTCCGTTTTGTTCACCAGGGACGTTTTGGTTTTAAGCAGTTTTTTAAAGATATAAGTCTTGTCCAGTGGAGTAAAGAAGATCTCTTTCACCCACGCGGACAGGGCCTTGACTTCGTCAACCACCAGTCGCTTGCGCGAGATCATGTACAGTTCCGGAGCTTCGTTGTATTCCAGATTGTAGATCTTGCAGCGGTCTTTTAGATACTGCTGCAACTGTTCCCATTTTTTCTGTTTTTCAATTTCAAAATCGGCATAGTTTGCAAAAACCATATTAAACTGCGCTGGCAGTTCCTGGCGGTTGGGTGTTTCTTTATTGGCCAGGTCAGACAGCAACTGGCCAAAGTTTGAATACGTGAAGACCTCGGTGTTTTCAAATCGTTCCGCCAGGAAGGTTTTCATTTCGATCGCAAGCGGCACGTCTTCATCCAGTACCAGAATGCGGTTGGTGTTGCCCAAAGAATTTTTTATGGTTTCCAAAGAGTGGGCTTTGTCGGTCAGAATGTTTTTTCGAATCTGGCTAAGCTGCTGATTGTCGGCGCCAAAGAACAGAAACTCGCACAGAAATTCTTTCGGCGAGATTTCTTTGCATGAATGACAATAGGCCAGCACAGACCGCTTGTGGTCAGTGGTGAAGGCTTCACTGTAATACTTGGTCATGGCACCAAGGCGAATCTCGTGGTTGTTGATCGTGGTAAAGCCGATTTCGCTGATGCTGTGAAGTTCGACTTCTTTTAGCATCTCGATGGTGGAGCTGATCTGCATGGAAGCCACAGCGGTGGAGCTGACCGGGTGATGGCCGGACAGGGCAAATTCCAAATGCTGGCGCAATATCAATTTGTCGAAGGGCTTGAAAATCACATTGTTGATGATGCGTTCTTCTGCCAGAGAGATATCAAAATCCGGGCTGTCAAAGGCCGTTATAATCAGAGCAGTGGGTTCCTGGGCAGAGCACATTTTCTTGCGCAGGAAAAAGTCACGGGCACGTTTGATCAGGCCCATGTTCTGTACACCCAGGAATTCATTTTTCGCAACCACCAGGCGCAGTTCGTGAGTACTTGCCGGTGTCACATCCGGAGACGTGTCTTCGGCATGCTTGCGCCCACCGATGGCCAGTGCTTTTGGTCCCTCAGTAACGGAAATTTTCAGCCATTCGTGGAATTCTGCCAGGTTCAGGAAAAAGCGAATAGAGAGCCCGGAATCTATGCTTTTTAAGGTCTCAAATAGATCCTTCTGAATGCGTTCATCATCTTCCAGGACATAAATGAACTTCATACTTTAATCGTATCCTAAAATGAGGCAAATGCGTGACTTATTTCTATGGGGTGCGGAAAATGAAATAAACCGCCCCAACAAGGCATAAACCCGCCCAGAGGAAGTCCAGCTTCAGGGACTGTTTCATATAGAGAACCGAAAAGCCCGCAAAGACCACCATGGTGATGACTTCCTGGATGATCTTAAGCTGCGGCAAAGAATAGTGGTCGGACCCAAGGCGGTTGGCCGGAACCTGAAACACGTACTCGAAAAAGGCCACGCCCCAGCTGATCAGAATCACCAGCCACAAAGCCGATGATTTCAACGACTTCAAATGCCCGTACCATGCAAATGTCATAAAGATGTTAGAGATGATCAACAGGCCGATCGGGGCCAGGGCATTATTCATCATGATTGAGACCTTTGATTGTAAGCATGGTTGCACAGAAGACTTGCGATACGACGGTATTCACTCAGCAGATCCAAATGGATGGAGCTTGTGTTGATCGACGTATTCAGTCCGCGATTCAGACGGCTGATATGGTTTTCACGCAAAGAGATCTCGGTTTTGGCCAGATCACGCTTCAGCTGAATTGCGGCTTCGGCCAGCTCCTTGTTCTGATAAGCATTGATGGCCATGGACGCCACTTTCACGACTTGTTCGTGCATTTGGCGAATCTCGGCCCAGCCCTCGTCAGAGAACTCAAGCTTCAGGGCGTTCTTTTTGATCGCCAAAGCCAGGATATTGATGTCGATGGCGTCAGCCGCACGCTCGACATCACTAAGGAACATGATCATGTTCATGACGTTTTGGTGCACCACTGTGGTGGATTTATTGGCGTGATCCAGAAGGAACATCTTGGTTTCACGATACAGGAAGTCGACCTTGTTATCGCGGTCTTTGATGGAGTCAAAGTCCTTGGGGTCATTCGTTTCAAACAGACGAATGGAGTCCTTGATCATGCCCAGAACAATGTCCGCCGTGCGCATGATTTCGCGATTGGCATAGGAAATCGCCAGGGCCGAGCTTTGATAGTTGTTCATATTCACGAACTCGGTTCCGAATTCTTCAGACGCCGCTTTCGGGAACATTTTTTCAATCAGTTCGGCACCCTTGTTGATGAATGGGAAGAAAATGATTGAAGACAGCACGTTAAAGATCAAGTGCGCGTTGGCGATTGAGCGTGTCTGAGTGGTGTCGAACGTCATCAGGAAGTCGATAAAGATCTGCGTGAACGGATAGAAGATCACGACACTTAAAGTTTTATAGAAGAAGTGCGCCCAGGCCACCTGACGGCCGATATAGTTTCCGCCCGCTGCTGCAATCAATGCTACAGACGTCGTTCCGATATTGGCACCATACACCCACAGCATCGCATCGTAGAAGGTGATTGCCTTGACGGTTGCCAAACTCATCGCCAGACCAATCGTCACAGCCGAGCTTTGCACGAAGGCGCAGAACACGACGGAAATCAGCAGTGAATATCCAGGATTGTCACGCAGACTTTGGAAAACCTCAGTCAGCATTGGATTTTCAGCAAAGTGGTGGGAGGAAATCGAGATCAGCTTCATCCCGAAAAACAAAAGGCCGAAGCCCATAAAGACCAGGGACAGATTTTTGAAGACTGTTTTCTTGGCCTTGAAATAGAAAGCAAAGGCGATCGTGAACACCGGCAGTGCATACTGGGTCAGATCCAAAGAGATCAGCTGAACTGTCAGCGTGGTGCCGATGGCGGTACCGATAATCACACCCATCACCTGGCGCAGGTTGACCACGCGGGCTGAGCCCAGGCCCACCAGCATGGATGTCACCGCACCTGAGCTTTGCATCAGGGTCGTTAGAACCACCCCGGTCAGGATGGCCAGAAATTTACTTTGCGAAAGATGATTTAAAAGGCCGGTGATTTTTCCGGCCATCAGTTTCTCCAGCGAGCTGGAGGCCATGCTCATTCCATAAAGGAAGAGTGCCACCCCGCTGACGAGGAGAATAAAGTACGAGTTGCCCGAGTCGATCATGATGCGTGTTCCCTCAAAACTTTGATGTTATCAAGGGGCTTCAACTTAAGGAAGCACCAATACTGTGCGTGAATCTTTCTTAGGGTAAAACAAATCCTTAAAAAACTCAAAAACCACTTATATACTTTGGTCTTACAAAAGGAAATCTCATGACCAAGCAGCCGGTGTTAGTCGTCGCCGCCGTGATTCAAAGACAGGAAGACCCCGAGGGGCGCATTCTTGTGGTTCGTCGTGGCCCCGAACAGTCCGGAGCGGGTTTTTGGGAGTTCCCGGGCGGGAAGGTGGAAGCCGGAGAGGCCCCTGAGCAGGCCTTGGTGCGCGAAATCACCGAGGAGCTGGCTCTGAATATCCGGGTTCACGACCTGATTGGCGAAGAGGACTTTGCCTATCCGTCCAAGACCATCCGTTTAAGGGTGTATTGGGCGTCGGTGAAGGGTGGGGAGGAGCTGGTTCTGACCGAGCACGATGACTTCAAGTGGCAGCGGCCCGAAGAAATCGATGTGATGTCCTTGTCGGCGGCGGATCGTCCGTTTGTGGCGAAAATTCAGAATAGTTACGGCAAAAGGTAAGCGCGCTCAGCGGGCGTGGGAAGGCGACAAAACTCACGTTCACCAAACCACGAGTAGCGGTTTTTTGCGATCAGTTTGTAAAACACATCACGCAAAGGGCCGGGGATGATCCAGGCCAGGCTGAACAGTTTGTAGGCTCCGCCCAGGCCGGTGAGGATCTTTAAAATAGCAGCGGATCGGTAATAAAGTTTGCCTGACTCAAAGTAAATCACTGTATCAAGATTGGTCCGGTCCTGAGCACTCAGAACCTCTTCGGCGGTTGTTCCTTGCAGAGGTGCAAAGAGATAAGTGTGATTCTTGTCCTTGCTGATCACCGCATCGACAAAACCATTGCAAAGGTGGCAGACGCCATCAAAAAAGACCACATTTCGCATTGATATATCCACCTTTTCCATAGCAATTACAGGCTACAGTCCTTATAATCAAAGTTCAAGCAAGAGGAGTCGTGTTCGCATGGAAGTCTTTCTTTTTCCTCTAGTTAATGTGACCTTGTTCCCAAGGACCACCAAGCCTCTGAATATTTTTGAGCCTCGCTATCTTTCCATGATCAAGGAAGCCGTGGAAACCCAGACCCCGATTGCCGTGGGGTTTATTGAGGATCCTTCCAAGGTCACTCCAGTGCGTCCAGGGGAAAACGTTCCCTTTGTGCGTGAGGTGGCTGGATACGGGTATGCTCAGATTATTGAAGAGCGCCTGAACGGCACTCTTTTGGTCTTTATTCAGGGGCAGGGCAAGTTACGTCTGGGCAAGGTCCTTGATCGAGGAACTCCATACATGGTTTGCGAAGGGCAGATCATCCCCGAGAAAACCGTGCTTGAACCCAGCCTAAGGTTGGAGCTGAATTCCCTGCATAAGATTCTGACCCGTTGGATACAGACGCATATTCCGGATCCGGCTCAGAGGGATATCTTCATGAGAAATCTCACCCACCCTGAAGAGATCGTGGGCAGTTTTGCATCCTATCTGGTGCGCGATTACGATTTGCAGCAGATGGTTTTGGAATACGACGACATCAACGAGAAGGTGCATTTCCTGCACCGTCTGATGGAGTCGAACGAACTGACTACGTAAGTTTATTGCTGCGGATGAAGAACACCCACTGCAGCAACACCACCCAGATCGTGTGAGCCAAAGCCAAGTGCACGATTTTCATCCACACCGGCGCATGCAAAAGCAGCGTTGCGATTCCGAACAAAATACCCGCAATCAAAAGCAGACTCATTTGCACGGAGCGTTTTTGCACCAGCAGGGATTCCGTTGTCTGAGCCTTCAGCCAGAAGAACAGCGCAAGACTGCCGCCGCCCAGCAGAGCCAGCACGGGGTGGAAGCCGCGAAGGCGAACCAGGAAGTGGGACTCGCTGGAGAAATCATCCAGCAACCCTTGGAACAGATTGTCCGTCGGGAACAGTGAATTGGAAAGCGAGGCCCACGCTCCGGTGATACCGATGATCACGATCACCCAGGGCATCAGGCGATAACGACGGTCTTGAGTTGTCGGAACTCGCAGGTCTTCAGTTATCAGGGCTGCCGCATAGGTCAGTGCCACAGATCCGGTCAGCAGGAAGGAATTGATCTGGTGCAAAGCCATGATGAAAGCGCGATAAGGTGTGTCGTTCGTGGTTACGAGTCCGAACAGAACCAGCTTTGCTCCCAGCAGAGCTTCAGAGATGGTGAAGATCAAAGTCGCCACAGCGGCTTTGCGTGCATAGTGTCCTTGAGGATAAAGCTTGCGCGCCACCCACCAGAAGTAAATCACCACCAGGCCGTAGATTCCCGACATCAGGCGATGGCCGTATTCAACCCAGGTTTTTCCGCGTTCGGCTTCGGGAATCAGCTGTCCGTGGCAAAGAGGCCAAGTGTCGCCGCAGCCATCGCCAGAGTGAGAAATTCTCACCCACGCACCCCAAAGGATGACGAGAAGGGTGTAAACGAGCAGGCCAAATGCAAATTGCTTGTATTGAGAGCGTTTCATAGTGACTTTTGAACTATCACGACCGTATCTGGGGGTCAATTCAAGGCTGTTCGATTGACTTCCAATCCCAGAAAAGCGTTAAATGAGCTATGGCTGAATCCAAGCACGCTCATCATCATCATTCCCATGGCGCGGTCGTCGGTCGCATGACCTTTGCGCTGGTGCTGAATCTGACCTTTGCGGTGATAGAGCTGATCGGGGGGCTTTGGACGAACTCTGTGGCGATCTTGTCGGATGCGCTTCATGATTTCGGAGATGCAATAGCGATGCTTTTGGCGATCATTCTGGAAAAAGTGTCGCACAAGCAAAGTGATGGCAAGTTTTCCTATGGCTATCGTCGTTTTTCCACCCTCGGGGCGGTGATCACCGGTTTAATTCTGGTGTTGGGCTCGATCTTCATTTTGGTAGAGGCCGTGCCGCGTTTGTTCGCGCCGCAACAGCCGCATGCGGATGGCATGATCCTGCTGGCGTTCCTGGGCGTGGCAGTGAATGGTTTTGCCGCTTACCGTGTGTCCAAGGGTGAATCCCTGAATGAAAAAATGCTGATGTGGCACATGATCGAAGATGTGCTGGGCTGGGTGATGGTTCTGATCGGCGCCCTTGTTATGAAATTCTTTGATGTGCCGCAGTTGGATGCAGGGATGGCGATCGCTCTGGCGTCGTGGATTCTGTACAATGTGGTTCGCAATTTGCGTGAGGCATTGAAAGTGTTTTTGATGGCGTCGCCAAGTCATATTCAGGTGCTGGATGTTGAAAAAGCCATTTTGGAGGTTGATCAGGTTGTGGGTGTTCACCATGCGCATCTGTGGTCCCTGGACGGTGAAAACCACATCTTTACCGGGCACGTGGTTGTTGCCAGCGGAGCCGGACCTGCGGATATTGAAAAAATTAAAAACCAGGTCAAGAAACGAGTCCGTGATTTCGGTATCGTCGAAGCCACCATCGAAACGGAATCTGACGGCACTCACTGCGCGGATCCGGAACATCACTAAGACTGTTTATAAATGAAACATTAATCAAGCCCGGCAATGCCGGGCTTTTTCTTTTCCACAATCTCTGTCTGAGTCAGCTTCATTCCACAGTCAGCACATTTCGCTTCAGTGTGAGACGGAACTTCATTTCAAATTTATAAAAGTCCGCGATTTCCATCAGTTTTTTCACATAATTACCGATAAAGGTATGGGCGTACAAAATAAGGAACCATTTATATGCTGAATACGGTACGTAACAGAAAAGGTAATATTTTGCTGCAAATCCTCGCGGCCACCGCGGTGATGAGCACGTCCTTTTACTTTCTAACGAATTACGTAATCGGGCAAAGGCAACAGGTCAGTAAAACTTCAAACGTCGTAAACCTGCGATTTGCTTTGAACAGTGCCATGGATTACGTGATCTTCGGGGTCCGTCAGAAGTACTGTTTTTCCAACGATAATTTGATGATGAATGACCTGGGTGCGGAATGTAATCTGGCGCACACTGGCAGCGTTGAGCGCTTGATCATGTCCACGGAGCAGGAAAACTTCATTCGTCAGCTGGTGGGTGACGGTAAAAACGTGGGTCCGCTGGAAGCCAATGCGCTGACTCAGAACAAAATTCGTCTGGGTACGATTGTGCGCCTTTTGGAAGTGAGCAAGGCCACAACCTCACACCCCTTGTTCCCGGTTCTTGAAAGTCTGAAGTCTGTTCGCAATGACAAAGGTGAAGTGGTTAAAGTTGCAGCGGTTCGGGTGACGCTGACTCGTAATGAAAGTATCAATCTGCCGAAGGCCGGTCGTGAAGTCTATATTGATTCCCGCGTGGATCTGGTTGATTCGTTGGGGAATTCAACGCCAATCAAGGTGGGGAATAAAGAGTTGACTCTAAAATCCCAGATTGTGATTTATCCACGCGAAGTGGGTTCTTTCGCTTTGTTGGTTCCGCAGGATCTATATATGGATCGTTCGTGGGACTCCAACGTGGCTGCTGGGGACGTGGCTTTGCATAAATTTACCTCCCGAAAAGAGTTGGCGGGCAGCTCCGGTTTGGTTTTCCAAAGTCCGGTGTTTGTGAATCGCAATATCTATCTGCCTGTGGATGAAGCCGGTGATGACGCTTCTCCGGATGGCATTAGCTATGCGGGGGTGACCTTCGCTGATCGTGTTTACATGGGTAATGGCGATATCATGACTTCCAAAGGAAAGTATTCTCCACGTTCTTCCGGGACGATGGGAGATCGTTTCTGGGCGGATGTGCGTACCTTTGGTGGCTTCTTAAAAGGGGTCGAGAATGACGGGGGTCTGGATGCGGGCCTGGTTTATTTCTCTGACAAGACCAAGAGTGTGAACGTTGATAAAACCCTGATGGCCAAATGTCAGGACATGAGCACTCAACAGGCGGATAAGACCAGCGTGTATAAATCTGAGCTGGGTGCCCGCATGACTGATGATGGCACTAACTCTGCAGACTATCGCATGTATCTTTCCAACTGGAACTATTTCAGTCGTCAGAGCAACGCCCTGACAGTGGATAAATCCGCCTGGGGTAAAGGTGAAGTGGATGTTGAGGCCAAGGACTATAATGATGCCGTGGTGAAAATTATGCTGGCTGTGGGGGATCGTACAGTTGAAGCTCAACTGCCTCGCACAGGTAAAGTGACCTTCACCCCGGAAGTGGGATCTGCTGCCTTTGAGACCTCTTTGAAGAACAAAATCAAAGCATCGCAGATCACCTATGATGCTGCGGCAAAATCTGAATCCGATTTGAATAAGTCCCTGACCTTGTATCGTGCAGATCTGAAAGACAAGCAGGAAGATCTGGCAGATGAGATGGAAAAACCAGTGAAGGGCAGTCTTGCCGGGGGCAGCACTGGCTCCGGAACTGGCACGGGCAGTGGCACTGGTACCGGTTCAGGCACCGGCTCCGGCACTAAAACAATCGAAAAAACGCTGGAAACTGAAGAGAAAGTCGAAGATTCGGGAGTTGCTGATTCTGGTACGGGTGCCGGCAGTGAATCCGGTACCGGCTCCGGTTCTTCCAGTGGTGGGACGAAAATCGATTATCGTGATGAAAAACTGGTGGCGGAGCTTGAAAGAGCTATCACTGATCTGAAAAAAGTGATCAGTGATTTGAGCAACAATAAAATTCCGGCTCAGTCTTCTGTGGTGAATTTGGCCTCCAGGCAGTTGGATGCGGATAAGACCGCATTAAACACTTACGAGCTTCAAAAGGCCAATCCGCCGAAGATTACAGTGGAAGTGTCGCGCGCGACCAACGCTTATTACTTTGATAAGATCGACTTGGACGTGACGGCAAAAAATGTGCAAAATATGCTGGATAAAAACGGTGGTTACTCGGCACCGTTTATTGAAGTGCAGGCCTACGACAGCACCTTCTACAAGTCCAATCCGATCGATCCCAAAAATGAAAATACCAAGTTGAAGGGCTATATTAATATGTCCTTCAATAGTGATAAGACACGTCTGAACTTCCCTTCCAATATTTCCAGATCTCCAGCCGGTGGTTCTGCTGTAATGTTGGCGGAAGACAGCGATCTTGAAACCATGATGGAAGCCTGTTCGAAAGCCTACGGTACTATGACGTCCGCCTCCTTCGGGGGTGCTGGTTGGGATGTGAGTTTTGCCTCCACAGCGCGTACTTCATGGAACTTTGCCGGTGCGGACAGCAGTAAGGATATGAAGGCGGATCCGGCCCTGGCGACTTTCGAGTTCGACAATATGACTCAGGCCAATGCCACATTCCAGGTGAGATCCATCGTTGGCAAATGTGTGATTAAAGCAAGCTCCACGTTTGTGACGGGCTTTATGACCTGTGATGAGCTGGTGATTGAGGCCAGATCAAATCCGTTGAGAATTATCGGGACCTTTATTGTTGGGCGCATGAAAATTGATCCGTCGGCAATTAAGGCGGGTATCAACTGGAGCAGTATCTATCATCCCCAGTCTACGCGGGAATTGCGTGCGGCGGGAAATCCTCGCATTCTGCGGTCCTTCAGCGGGGCGGATTGCAACGCCACCACCAATGAGCCGATTTGGCATCCAATTCCTTCGATCAAAGCAGTGGCTGATCGTATGAACTGTAACACCATCAGTCTGCGCGCCAAGGCCGATCCATTCCAGTGGACGGCGGTGGATCCGGATTGCGGTATCGCTGCCGGTACAACAGCGTCGAACACCACTTGTAAACGCCGTCTGGTGCGTTTCTTCGTGGTGGAACAATCCCGTGAGGGAGGTATCTAATGAAAATGCGGAACGTGATTCGAAATCAAAAAGGTCAGACTATTGTTGAGGCTATTGTGGGCTTCGGTTTAATCACCATGGTCGGCCTGACCTTCGTGGGTGGAATGGTGTCTTTGCGTAACACCACGAAAAGCACAATTTTACTTTCCTCCACTGACAAGCAGGTTAACGACATTGCAGAAAACATCAAGTCCGGGGTTGAGAATTATCAAATCAACTACGATTCCAATCGCAGTGTTTCGGAACTGTTGAATCCGGACACTTTGCCGATGGCCTGGGATAATGGGAAAGTGGCCCTTCGCAAAGAGTGTGAAACATGTGCCGGCACTTATGGCTATGTTATTCAGCCTTACCCGGAGTTCCGCGGACTTTATAAAGTTACACTGCGTGTGACTCATAAGTCGTGGATCGAAAAGGGCGAGGCATTTAAAGACTATCATTTCGTGGTGAGTGCAAAATGAAGAATTTAAACAATCGTGGTTTAACAGCAGTCGAACTAGTGATCGGGGTGGGTCTGGTGGCCATCCTGACCAGTGTTGTTGTGACGACACAATTGTCAGTCACAAGAGATCAGGTGAAGATGACAAAAGAGTTGGAAGACTCTATCGACACCAAGCTGGCAGAACGAATACTGTTCAGTGATTTTAACAACGTGGACCCATCATATAACAACCTGACAGTGCTGGATGATTCCGGCAATAAGTTCTTTGATTTCTATCCGGATGTTCCTGCGAATGCCCTGGGGAAGCTTGAGCGCGAAGCAACCCTAAAAATCACCGGTCGCAAAGAATTCGTAATCATGACTCAGGATCCTGCGGCAGGGGGAGTGCTGGTCTATGACCCCGTTCTGGCTTATGAAGTGGGACCTGCTCCTGATGACTTCAATGTGGCAGCAAGTCTGGTCTTCAAAGGGTTGAACTACAAAGACAAAGTGGTGGCTCAGCGTCCCGCTTTGTGGAGCAATGGTCGCACTGTGATGCTGGACACGCCTGCGAAGCTGCGTCCATTGTTAAATGGGGTGGCAAATATGAAGGTGGCTCCACGCAGTCCGGTGTATGTCGGTACGGTGAATGGAATCACAACGCTTTCAGACTCAGGAATTTATAACTACGTTAATATGGCGCATCCGGAAACAGGTGAAATGATGTCTTCAGCGGATATTTTCCTGCGTCGCGCGCCGTCTATCGGTGGCGGTCAAAGCTTGATCCGACTGCGAGCTGTGCATTTGATCAAGTACTACCTGGAAGAAATGAAGGACACCACGGGCAGTGGGCAGCGCATGTCACGCTTGTATAAAGTGTCTTATGCAGACGGGCGTTGGGGAACGCCGGTTCTGCTGGCAGATCGCGTGGAGGAATTGAACCTTCGCCGCGATTCCATTTTAAAGCGTATGATTTATTTTAAAGTTAAAAAAGTTAAGACCACTCAGACCGCAGGTCTGTAGTCAGTTTTTTTTGGGGGAAATTATGGGGAACAACAATTTCAAAATGATCTTGGTCGCAGGGGTGATGATCTCTGGCGCGGCTCAGGCTGAAGATAAAGACTTCCCGATGTCCGTGAACAGTGCCAGCTCCGGGGAAACCGTAACGGCGGCACCTGCTTCTGGTATGGTCAGTCGTTCGGCGAAGGATGTTGTGACAGTACGTCTGAACAACTCGTGCTTTCCGACGAATCTGCGAGGGGTGACAAATCCTCTGGCTGCAACGGCGATTATCACGGCAAATTTCACTCTGGTACTGGGTGGTAAGGACTATGCCTTTACAGTGAAGTATCCAAGCGACCTTGTTTTGAAAACCGGGATGACGACGGCTACGCCGGCGCCAATGGCTGCAGATAAATTTGTCGTCACGGGAGCATCGGGAACGGCGGCGTTGTTTGGTAATGCAGTTGTGATGAAGACGAAAATCCCAACCTCGGTGAGTGTGGACGATGCGGGGCAGGTGATGATCCCTGAAAAAGGGGACGTCTCACTGAAATCTTCAAGCTTCGTGCAGACGGTGAATTGTGATGGTTCTGCGGCGGTGTACGGTCAATACGGCTACTCTTCCTACACTCCAACCCGCAAATGCGGCGATTTCATGGGTAAAGACGGGGACATCACTGCTTCCTTCGGTGGTATCTCAGTATCCGCCGACAAATCCGTGGTGGACATCAACGTGTCCTTCCCGGGTGAAACAGGTTTCTGCGGTGGTTACTGGTCGCCTTTGATGGTCTTCTTTGATGATCAAAGACCGACCTTCAATAACATGACCGACTTCCCGCTGAATCCAATTGGTAAAACGCACTGGCCGGAAGCCAATGCTCCAGGCTGGTTCGTGGCTCTGGATCGTGACAAGTCCGGCAAGATCGACCAAAAGGATGAGCTGTTCGGTGATAACGCTTCTGAAGTGAATGGATTTGAGGTTCTAAGAGCCTTTGATTCCAACAAAGACGGCGTTGTTGATCACCGTGACAAAGACTTTAAGAAACTGGTGATGTGGCAGGATAAAAACGGTGATGGTATTTCCCAAAAAGAGGAAATGATCGCACTGCACACGAAAGTGACCAAGATTTCTTTGAAATATGAAAAAGGCGTGGTGACTCCGATTGGTGCCTATGCTGAAGCCCGCGAGCGTGCGGACTTCTGGTATAAAGACGGCAAGAAGATCAAAAAAGGCAAGATCGTGGACATCTGGCTGGCTCCGGCAGAAACCAAGCTGAGCCAAAGATAAGTTACTGCTTTAAAAGTTCCTGAATTTTCTTTTCCAAAGCCTGTGAGTTTTTTTCGTCGTAACCACGATAAAAAACCACAGGCTTTAACTTTTTATCAAACACATAAAGAGTCGGCAGTGCCAGGACTTTAAAATCCTCCAGCACCAGGCGCCCCTGGTCGTGATATAGCGGGAAATCAAGCTTTACGGTTTTTAAAAAGGCATCCCGCTCCGCAGCCTCTTCGTCCTCGTTCACCCCCAGCACCACCAATCCCTGACTGCGGTACTTTTTATACAGGTTGTTGTAGTGGGGAAGAGCGGCCTTGCACGGCTCACACCAGGAAGCCCAGAAATCCACCAGCACAACTTTGCCTTGAAGGTCCTTCAGCGTTTTGACGTCGCCTTTATTTAAAGCCACCGTGGGCAGTCGTTTGAATTCTGCGGTGGAGGGCATTTCTTTAGCGAAGGCCGTGCCAGCAAAAAACATAATCAAAGCAGTCAGAAATCTCATCTAAGAAATCCTTTCGATGTATTTCAATAACAGATCCCGCCCGCGCACCTTGGCGCGCAGAACGAAAAGGAAGATAAAGACCCCGCCAGTTTTTCGATCCAGGAAAATGATTTCACGCGGAGGTGTGCGGAAGTGGAAACCGCGGATGATCTGAAACACCTTTTTGGAAAGACGCTGCGGCAGTGTGGTGTTTTTCCAGTCATAAGTGCCATCGGCGGCAATCTGACCCTGGTTGTTGCGGGGGTCGTTGAATTCAATAAAAGGCTCTACCGTTTCAAAGCAGAATTCTTCAAAGACCTGTTTTAGTTTAGGGTCGTCATTGTCCGAGACAAAATTTAATTCCATTGCCGCCTTCATGAACAGGTCCCGGTCATTGAACAATGAACCTTTGACCATGCGGCGGTACGGAGTCAGGAAATTCAGATCATAGGAACGGGTCGCACCAAAATCAAAAAGAACCAATTGATCCCGGCCTTGGGGGTCGATGCGGATGCGATAATTGCCGGCATGAGGATCTGTCTGAACGACACCCCATTCAAAGATCTCTTTGAAATACAGATCCAGGAAGTTCAGCGCCAGGCGGTTGCGTCTTTCCTGAGGCAGGCTTTGAATCAGGGAATCATCGGCCCGCAGGCCCCGTTCAAAGGTGGACGCCAGAATGCGAGGGCCGGAAAATTCACGAATGACTTTCGGAACCACGAAGCGGCTGTCGCCAGCAAGGCGGTTGTGAAAGTCTTCGGTCAGTCGCGCTTCCATCTCGTAGTCGGTTTCCTGCACCAGCATTTCGCGAACCTCGGCAAACACCGGATCCATGTTGAAATCTTTGGGCAGAAGCTTCAGGGTCCCCAGAAGTGTCTTGATCGCGCGAAGATCACTGTCGATAGCGCGGTCCACATTCGGGTACTGAATCTTGAGCACGATACTTTCCCCCGTGGCTTTGATGCGCGCGCGGTGAACCTGCCCCATGGAGGCCGAAGCCAGAGCTTCCTTTTCAATTTCTAAAAGTTCCAGTTTTTCCGGAGGCAGCTGTTTCTTCAAGGTCGGCTCGATGGCTTCCCATGAAAGGGGCGGAGAATCGTGCTGCAGGGATTTCAGCAGTTCATTGGCTTCTGGCGGCAGAAAGTGTTCGCCGTACATGGAAAGCATCTGGCCAGCCTTCATCAGACTGCCTTTAAGTTCACCCAGTTCAGCGCTGATACTTTGAGCCTGGTTTTGCAAAAGCTGCTTCCAGGTTTCTTCTTTGGATTCTTTGGATTTTAAAGCCGTGGTGACACCGTGTTGGGCAATGGAGGCGCCGGCTTGAATGGTCAGTTTGGCCAAGGAAAGACTGCGGGAAAAGACCGAGGATTTGATCTTCTCAATCTTTTTTGTATGTTTTTTGGCAGACTTTTTTTCGTCCATAGAATCCCAATTTACCTTAAGTAGGCGAAATGTTAAACTTTTATTCCTATGTCAAAAGTCACAGTTTTTTGGTTCCGTCGCGATCTCCGCCTGGATGATAATGCGGGGCTGTATCATGCACTGAAAGAACGCTCTGCGGTACTGCCGCTGTTTATCTTTGATTCCGAGATCTTGGAAAAGCTCGAGGATCCGGCTGATGCACGGGTGACGTTCATCTATGACCAGATTCAGGATATCAAGCAGCAATTGAAAACCAAAAAATCAGATTTGCTGGTTCGTCATGGCAAGCCGTTAGAGGTCCTAAAAGCCCTGTCGACGGAAATGGAAATTGAAGCCATTTACGCCAACCATGACTATGAGCCCGCCGCGTGCAAACGGGATGAAAAGGTGGCAGCGTGGGCAGCAAAAGCCGGGATTGAATTTCTGACCTTCAAAGACCAGTGCCTGTTTGAAAAAGACGAGATTCTGACTGAGGCGCGAAAGCCCTACACGGTTTACACGCCTTACAAAAACAAGGTGCTGGCAAATCTGACGTCATTCTATTTGAAGTCTTATCCCAATGACCTGTATGAAAGCAGCTATGCCAAAGTGAAAAAGCCCGAGGCCCTGCCGACCTTAAAAAGCTTTGGTTTTGAGCGCAGCCAGATCGAGTTCCCGCCGATGGATCTTTCCACCAAAATGCTAAAAAGCTATCAGGCCACGCGGGACTTTCCGGCCAATGAAAAGGGCACCTCGCATCTGGGATTGCATTTGCGTTTCGGGACATTGAGTGTGCGGGAGCTGGCGCGTGAAGCGAAAAAGCACTCGCCCGTTTGGCTGAGTGAGCTGATCTGGCGTGATTTCTTCATGCAGATTTTGTGGCACTTTCCGCAAGTCGAAAATCAAAGCTTCCGCCCGGAATATGACAAGATCGCGTGGCGTAAATCCAAGTCTGACTTTCAAAAATGGTGTGAAGGCCGCACTGGATATCCTTTGGTGGATGCCGGGATGCGTGAATTGAACGCCACGGGCTATATGCACAACCGGGTGCGCATGGTGGTCGCAAGCTTTCTGTGCAAGCACCTGTTGATTCACTGGTATGAAGGTGAACGTTACTTTGCCAAAAAGCTTTTGGATTATGACCTGTCTGCGAATAATGGCAACTGGCAGTGGGCTGCGGGATCAGGCTGTGATGCCGCTCCGTATTTTAGGATCTTCAACCCGCAAACCCAGTTTGAGAAGTTTGATCCGGATGGCAAGTATGTGCAAAAATGGGTTCCAGAATACGGAACGGATGCGTACCCCGAACCGATGGTGGATCATAACGAAGCCCGTGGACGCTGTTTGCAGGCGTTCACCAAAGTTCTGAAAAAGTAGGAGGCAGCCATGCGAATTCTCATTACCGGTGCGACCGGATTGATCGGGCGGGAATTGGGAAAAGTTCTGGCAGAAAAAGGCCATGATCTTTACGTCGTCAGTCGCGATCAAGCCAAAGCCCGCGAGCAGTTGCCTTTTCCCTGCGAGATCATTGAAGGGGATTTGAATACCAATCCTTTGCACGATTCCCGCATGGCAAAAATTGAAGTTGTCTACAACCTGATGGGTGAATCCATCGCCGGTGAACGCTGGACCGAAGAAAAGAAAAAACGCATATATCAATCCCGGGTGATTGGCACCAGACATCTGGTGCAAAGCCTGCCTGAAGGCTTGAAATGCTTTATTTCTTCTTCCGCCATGGGCCTATACGGGGATCAGCAGGACACAAGTCTGACTGAAGATTCCACGCACGGGGATGATTTTCTGGCAAACCTTTGCAAAGAATGGGAAGCCGAAGCAGCCAAAGCTCCGGGGCGTTCCGTCTTTGTGCGCACAGGTATTGTGCTGGCAAGGCAGGGCGGCGCCTTGGATCAAATGCTGTTCCCGTTCCGCAGTGGGGTCGGTGGCATCCTGGGAGATGGCAAGCAGTGGATGAGCTGGATTCATCTGAAAGACATTATCGGACTGTATGTTTTCGCCTTGGAACATCATGATGTGGAAGGCGCTTTGAATGCAGGAGCTCCGCATCCGGTGACCAATCGTGAGTTTTCTGAAACTCTGGTGCAGGCTTTGGGGACTCGTTTGGGGCCGGCGGTGCCTTTGTTTGCATTGAATGTTTTATTCGGCGAACTGGCGAAGTCCCTGGTGGCCTCTGTGCGCATGTTGCCGGAAAAGGCGCAGGCGCTGGGATACAAATTTCACTATGAAAATCTGCTGGAAGCACTGAATGAAATCTGTCTGCCATTTAAAATGGGCGAAGAAATTTTCGTGGCCGAGCAGTTTGTCCCGGCACCTCCTGAAAAACTTTTTCATTTTTTCAAAGACGCCCACAATCTGGAGCGGATTACTCCGCCAACGCTGAATTTCCTGATTGAGAAAATGTCGACGCCGGAAATGGGGCAGGGGACGTTGATCGATTATAAACTGAAAATTCACGGTGTTCCGGCTAAATGGAAAACCGAGATCGACGAATGGCAGCCGCCGTTTAAGTTCGTCGACAATCAGTTGAAAGGCCCCTACCGGCTTTGGCATCACACGCACGAATTCCGTCCGTTCTGTGGCGGGACCTTGCTGGTGGACCGGGTTCGTTACCGCATGCCGATGGGCTTTTTGGGATGGCTTGTATCCAACCGTTTCGTCAGAAAAGACGTGGAAAGCATCTTTGCTTTCCGCCGCCGTTATATCGCCAATATGGGAACGCTGCCGACCAAGACAGACTGATCACTGACGGTTGCGCAGTTCACGCAAGTAACGGAACTGTTCAACGTTCCGGGCCAGCAAAAATGGATTGGTGCTTTCTTCAATGGAAAGTTTTAGCGGAACGCTGGGAAGTCCCAGCTCCCGGCGATTGGAGAGAACATTGGCGTAAAGCTCCAGCGCCTCGGAATCACCGGTGATCGGGGTGTTGTCCTGACTGGTCAGAATACGGCAGAATTCCAGATTGCGTTCGGTGTATTCATGGGTGCAGTAAATCAAGGTCTGCGGCGGCAGTTTCTTGATGCGCTGAAGACTTGTATAGCCCTGTTCGTGAGTCCCTTCGAACAATCTTCCGCAGCCCAGTCCAAAAATCACATCCCCGGAAAAAAGCCATTTGTGCTGTTGATCCCAGTAAGCGATGTGTCCCAGCGTGTGCCCGGGCAGTTCCAGAATGGTGAATTCCCAAGGGGCAATTTTTAGCTGGTCGCCCTCTTTCAGCCAGTGATCCGCCCCAGATATCTGCTTTTGATTCTTTTCGGGGGCATACACGGGGCAGTTGAAGATGGCTTTAAGCTCGCCCACGCCGCCGATGTGATCCGAGTGATGATGAGTCAGTAAAATCCCGCCAAGGTCGAGCTGTCTTTCGCACAGGAAATCAGCCACCGGGCCGGCCTCGCCCGGATCCACAACCACGGCCTTATTAGCGTCGCTGTCGATCAGGACAAAGACGTAGTTGTCATCAAAGATGGGAATCAGCTCTACATGTTCGTTTTTCACCATGTCCTATTCTTGCAGTTGAGATCGGCTTCGACAAGACCAAGGTGGGTTTGATTAACAGCACAACTGGCCTTGGGCAGCCTGGGTTTTTACACTAAACTTAGAACTTATTATGAAGATCAAAGTAGAGCTTGAAGGCCGTGATTTTATTGAAGTGCAATGCCAGGGTGACAACACCCAGGCTCCCGGAGCGGTTGAAAAGGTTTCGATCATGGGCTGCTCTCAGTTTATGGATATGATGCAGACCATGCGCAAAAACTTTGGGGCGGACCTTAAAAAGTGGCCGGTGCCGGAAGCACAGGATCACTCAAGCCTGTTGCTGCGTGAAATGATTCTGCGTTTGCGCGGGGAATGGGCTTTCCCATATTGCGAAGAAGAGCTTTGCCATTGCCGTTCCGTTTCGGCACACACCGTGGATCAGGCGATTATTGCGGGGGCACATTCCACGGAAGTCGTCAGTCGTCAGACCAATGCCAGCACCAACTGCGGGACTTGTCGTCCCGAGGTTCAAAAAATCATCGATTTCAGATTGGGTAAAAAGACCGCCTAAGTGTCCTTTTTTTCGGGCACAGGCGCTTTTCCGGTAAGGTCTTCAGTGATCTTTTCGGGGAAAGTTCCGTTTTTCAGATAATAATCCAAAAGAGGTCCCAGCTTGCGGCGGCAAGAACCCCCGCAGGGTCCCACCCCGGCCGATGTGGTATCGAAGATGTCGTTCAGGGTGGTGGCGCCGTCTTTAATGGCCCGCTCAATGGTCTCACGACTCACATTATTGCAACGGCAGATGATTTCGGTCTTTTTCTTGGCGCCCATGGATCAATTGTAATGCCCTGCATCTGAAAAGGATACTTCTGAACCATTAGTACTGCTAAGCGTCATAACTGCATTGAAAAGCCCGCCGGAATCCTGTAAAACAAATGTCCTTCTAACAATGGAGCTGAAATGGCTATTGCTACACCTGATAAACTTCCTATGACCATCCGCGGAAAAGCGCTGCTGGATGCAGAGTTGAAAAAGCTTCTGTTGGAAGAAAGACCGTCCGTGATTCTGGCTATCGAAGAGGCTCGTGCTCAAGGCGATATCTCTGAAAATGCTGAATACGAGGCTGCAAAAGAACGCCAAGGTATGATTGAAGGTCGTATTGCTGAAATTCAGGGCAAATTGGCGGGTGCAGATGTTATCGACACAGCACAAATCAAAGCAGATCGTATCGTTTTCGGTGCGGTTGTTAAAATCGTAGACACTGAGTCCGAAGAAGAATTCCAATACCAGATCGTGGGTGTTGATGAATCAGACGTTAAAAATGGCATGATCTCCATTCTGTCTCCTTTGGCGCGCGCGTTGATCGGTAAAAAAGAATCCGACACCGTGACAGTACAAAGCCCTAAAGGCGACAAAGAGTTCGAAATCATCTCCTTCGAGTATAAGTAATTTCCTTGTCGGTCCATGACCTTCTCTGTGAGAATGGGTCATGGACTCGCGCAGACGCCTCTCAGACCGACATCTAATAGCAGAACAGCCTGGAATGACCATTCTACTGACCGGTCTGATTCTGGCGTTCCTTCTTGGTTACACCACTAAATCCCTGCTGTCGCCTTCACGGCTGGCTGCACGAATTGAAAAAGCCGCAAGTCACATTCACAAGGACGTCAAAGTCAGCTTTGGTTCGGCTTATGTCAGTCTGAGCAATGGCATTCTGCCGCGCTTTGCAGTGATCATCACCAATGTGCGCATGGAATCTGCGCAGACGTGCTGGGCTGCGCCCGTGATGGAGATTGATGAGCTTCGTCTGCCGTTGTCGTTTTTAAATCTGATTCAGGGTAAAGCCCCCGTGCGTGTGGTGGAAGCCAACAGCGTGAATCTGACCTTGCGTGAGGACTTCAAAGACTGTGACCCGACGGATCCAGAACAGATTCCGGCCAGCACGCCAAAACCCGCAGTCACGCTTTCCCCCTCAGAGCAAAGCCAGAAATACCGCAACGATGTTCGCGGTGTCTCTGTTCGCACGCTGAAAATCACTTCCGCCAAGCATCCGCAGTATTCCACCGAGCTGATGAATTTTGCAGTAAAAGTAAAATCCTTTGAACCAAAAATTATTGAGGTCACTGCAAAAACCCACCTGATGAAAGACAGTCAGGTCGGCGACTATCTGTCGCATGCAAATCTGTATTTGCAGTACAAGGAATCCCCGGAAGCCGCTGTGCAGGCGCATTTCTTTGGAAACTGGCGCGAAGGACACTATAGTGTGATTGCCAACTACACTCTGGGCGATCAATTGCTGGCGGTGGAAACCGATCTGAAACACATTCCTCTTAGTCAGATTCTGGCGATCCTGCAAAAATATCAACTGGCATCGCGCGACCTGAATGGTCGTCAGGTGTGGATGTCTTCCAAGGCGCGTTTGGCGGGCCCAGTGGATGAAATTCGTTCTTTGCCGCTGGAGATTCGTGACCTGCGCATGGAAGGTGATCTGGGTGAAATGCATGTCGATAAAATCAATATCGCTTCCATTGAACCATTGAAATACGAGCCGATCCAGGTCGATGTGAAAAAGCTGGATATCGAAAAACTTCTGGTGCTTTTGAATCGCACCAAACAAACCAGTATTCTGGGGCATCTGGGCAGCTTCACGGGGCGCGCAGAAATCGTGTCGGATCAGAAGATGCGCATGAGCGGCGAACATGCCGGACTTGAATTTGTCTTTTCCAATAAGGGTCAGCGCGAGCTTCAGGTGATTGAAAGCATGGTCGGTGACATTGCCCTGGATCAGGACCATTGGAGTTTCCAGATCAAGCGCGTTGAACCCCGTGGTGGTGTCTTTGTCGGTGATCTGAACTTGCGCGCGGACCGTGATTTCAAGGCCGTGGCGGTGAAAACTCATATCGATGAATTGCAGCTGGCATTACCAGTACAAAAGTTGATGACCAATGGTGGTGAAATCGGCCTGATGAGTCTGGATGGGGATCTGCGTTTTGCTGAAGGCAAGGTGCAGTCCTTAAAAGGTCTTTTGCGATTGAATTCCATGGATATCGAAGGTGTCGCCTTGGGGAAAACCCGTGCCTCCTTTGACTGGAGCAAAGGGGAGGTTCTGCTGAACGCCCAGGTGCAATCGATGAAAGTTTCACCAAATTCTCCAACCGCCGAAGTGTTGCGTCCGGTGACGTTGAACTCGTGGTGGCATGAGGGTGTTTTGAATCTGACAGGTTTAACGGGTCAGCTGGGTGCGAAAAGTTCCAAAGATTTTTCCTGGAAAGGGTTCCAGGCGCAGGCTTCGCGCACGGGGAAGCTTAGCACGGAGGGCTCCTGGAATGAGGACGCCCGCTTAAAAGGCCACGTGCAGGTCAAGGATGGCAAGATCCAGCGTCGCTGGCAGATTCAAGGCACGCGTGAGCTTCCGCAGTTTGTGGAAGATAAGGCACGGCGCTAATGATTGCTTTGGTGGCGCTGCTGGCAATTGCAGGTTTTTTGTTTTATCGCCACAAAACCTGGCAGGCGCAACGCTGGCCGGTTGAAGGGATACAACCACCTGCCTGGCAGGCCCATCGCGGATTCTGGAAAGCCGGTGCCCAGGAAAATTCCTATGTGTCTTTTGTGAAGGCCCGCGAAATGGGTTTTCAGATGTTTGAACTGGATGTGCGTCTGTCCCAGGATGAAGTTCCGGTGGTGTTTCATGACGGGGACTTGAAGCGGATCGCACAGAAAGATCTGCGTGTGACTGAAGTGTCTGCGGCAGATCTGAAAACATGGGCGGGTGCGTGCACCTTGGAAGAGGTTCTGGCATCCAAGGATATTCCTGCTGCAATAAATATTGAGATCAAGAGCAACGCACTGTTTGATTCGCGACTTGAAAAGGGTGTGGCTGAGCTGGTGAAAAAATATCATCGCGAAAAAGACGTGATGTTTTCAAGTTTCAATCCCATGTCGATCTGGCGCTTAAGTCATCTTTTGCCGCAAGTGCCACGAGCCTTGCTGGCGACCGGTGAAGACGACCCTGAAAATAAAATCTATCTTAAAAAACTTTGGCTGGCCCCTTATGTGGGGGTGAACGCTTTGAATCTGGATTATCGCTTTGTAACTCCGAACGAAGTGCGCGCCTATAAAGAGCGCGGTATTCCAGTGGCGTTATGGACAGTGAATGATCTGGATCGCGGAAAAGCCTACCTTCAGGCCGGGGCGATCAGCATTATTTCTGATGTTGAGAAAGCAGCGGATTTATTTTCTTAAAATACAAAGGCGGAACAAACGCCAGCAGGGCCATGGTTGAATAGCCATAAGGAAGCTTCATCGCCCCGGGCTGTTCCTGCAGTTCCGTGAATGGCAATGTGGCTTTCAAGTGATGATGTGAATGGTAGCCCAGGTTGATCAGGGTGTAGTTTGTGATGATCTGATAGCTGTCCCAGGAATGAAGGGACTTGGCCCCTTCGTAAAATCCGTCGCCCTTTTTTATCCGTAACAAACCATAGTGTTCAATGTAGTCCGCAGTCTGAAGCAGCAGCACACCAACAACACCCTGACCCAGCCAGAATATCAGCGCCGGGGTGCCGTATAGGCCATGCACCGCAAGACCTAATAACATCTGCCAAAGCACATACCAGACAATGCGATGACGAACCCGGTGCCACACGGGCTTGTTTTTCAGACGTTTGCTTTCAAACTTGAAGGCGTCCCAAAGGCCACCAAAGAAAGATCGGAAGTGATAGGTGTAGATCCATTCATTCCTGCGGGCGGTGGCGGGATCTTCGGGTGTGGCCACGTTTTTGTGATGGCCGTAAACATGTTCAATGGCGTAGTGAGAAAAGTTCGCCAGCAGCAAAAGTCCCACACCCAGTCCACGCAGGGGCTTTTCGCGTCGATGCACCAGTTCGTGCGCGGTGTTGATGGCGAGCACTCCGGTGATGGCGCCGAAAGAAAGAACAAGACCTGTCAGTTCCAAAGCTGTGGCATCCAGAGAATGAATCACTCCGGTAAATAGAAACACAGACATGAAGGGAAGTGCAAAAATCAACAGGGCCTCAGGCAGACGGCTTTTCGGGCGAACTTCGGGAATGTGCTTTGTGCGTAAGATATGATCCAAGACCGGATGGATCACAAAAAGTCCGATCACTCCCAGAAAAGTCCATGCACCACCCAAAGCGGCCCCGAGCAATGCCAGCAGGGCAAAGAGGTAAGCAAGACTGTAGCGGGAATAAAATAAAAAAGCCTTCATGGTTCTAAGTAAAGCTTAGCTCCAGGAAGGCTTTTAAGAGAAACAAAAAAACTAAAACTTAGGAGTTTTGGTTTTCGCTTTGTTTCGTGGTTTGACCCATGTTTTGTTTGTTCTGGTGAGAAACCTGTTGGTTGTCGTGAATGTCTTTGGCATCAACGTCGATTTCGTTCAGGCCTTGTTTGAAGCCACGGATGGCTTTACCCATGGACTGACCCAGTTGTGGAAGACGGCTTGGTCCGAAGAAGATCAAAAAGATAACAGCTAGAAGCAGAATGTGCGTAAGGCTAAACTCACCCATGGGGTTCCTCCCAAATTTCTTAAAGTGTACACTTTTTAGACCTGTCTGGGAGGAAAATCAATGTCTGTCTGGGCTTATTCCACGGGCATGTCGATAATTTCGACCTGATCCGCATCAGCGGCTTCTTTTTCCAGTCCGTCCGCTTCTTCAGAGCCCACGGCAACGACCTTGGTCCCTTCACTCACAGTTTGCACAGGGATGGCTTCAGAGCTCTGAGCTTTGCCTGGAAGCTGCTTTGCGATGCCCTTGGTTGGTACAGGGGCCTGGACTTCACGAGCGACAGGAGCGGCTTTGGCGGCCTTTTTGGCGTTGCCATTGCCCATCTTCTTAAGCTCTTTGTCGTACTTGGACTTCAGATCAGACAGCTCTTTTTGATAATTTTTTCGGATTTCCTCAACCTGCGTATTGCGCGCTTCTGTAATGCAGGAAGAGTAGGTCTGGAGAGCCATCTCTTTGGCCTGGGCGCGGCAAGTTAGCTCTGCAGCAGTTTGTGGCATGGCTGAAAGCGAGAACATAATTGTGGCAAAGAAAGAGAATACGGTTTTCATATCAACCCCATTTATCTATAGCCCCCTATAACAAGATCCGTGCCGGGTTTACTCCAAACCAAGGCGGCGTTGAGGTCGGGGGATCTTACCTTTTTACATCCTTGATCAGTCTTTTGTCGGCACCTGACGAACACGAAGAAGGGTCAAATTACATATGGTGCCCGCAGCTCAGGGGAGTAAATTAAAACCAGAGGAGGGCGCCGTGGTATCTCTTACCTCCATATTTCTTCCAATGTTACTGACACTGAGCTGGGCCCAGACATCTCGGGTCGTCACCGAGAAAATCACTGTCCCTTGGGCGGTCACTGATTGGGAGCCCTACTACATACTTGAAGGGGCCAACGCCAACATGGGCCGGGTGGATCGTCTGCGCCGGATTTTGGAGGATAATCTGAAGGGGTATCAGTTCACCGACATGTATGCAGATATGCCCAAAACCATGGAACTATGGAAGCTGGGCAGAAACATCTGTTCAGGTTCTGCCTTGATAACGCCTGAACGGGAAAAGCTGGCGTACTTTTCAGCGCTGTCGTTTCAGGTTCCCCATGAATATGTGCTCGTAACCGCAAATGCCCAGATGCTGGAAAAGCTGCCTGCGGAAGTTTCTTTAAAAGACATTATGAAAAACAAAAAATGGGTCGGTCTTTTCGTCAAAGATCGGTCTTATGGTTCCGACATCGATGCACTGGTGAAAAATGTTTCACCGCGGGACAAGCATTTGATGCTGAAAAAGAATGTCAGTGAAGGTTACACCTCACTGCTGAAGATGCTGGAGAAAAAGCGTTTTGACTATATGATTGAGTATGAAGCCGTGGTGCGGGCCTATAATGAAAAGATATTTCCGGCAAAACCTCTGGCAACCCGGATTGTGAAAGAGTCCCATCCCTCAGCCGTTTTTTATCTGGCTTGCACTAAAAACCCCTGGGGTCGGGATGTTGTTCGCAAGGTCGATCAGGTATTGCAGAAAATGGCTTTAACCAACGAATACCAGCGCGCCGTGGAATCGTGGCTGGCGCCGGACCTGCAAAAGAAAAGTCGAAAAACTTTGGATGAATTTTATCAGAAAAGAGCACAGGGACCGTGGATGACGGCCCCGTGGTGAAAATTAGCGACGGATCGCTTTGGGATCAATAGCATCCTGCAGACCGTCACCCAGATAGTTAAAGCTGACTGTCGTCAGGAAAATCAACAGACCCGGCAGAACCGCCAGGAACGGAGCCTGGTAAATCAGTTCCTGCGCATTGTTCAGCATGTTCCCCCAGCTTGGTGTCGGAGGCATAATCCCCAGACCCAGGAAGCTCAATGCTGCTTCAAACAAGATCGATTCGCCCACACCCAAAGTGATCGCCACCAGCATTGGTGCAATGACGTTCGGGAACATGTGGCGGATGATGATCGTGCTGTCTTTGGCACCCAGGGTTTTTGCCGCCAGAACGAATTCACGTTCACGGATCGACAAAATACTTCCACGCACCAGACGGGCCACCGACATCCACGAGAACAGGCACAGGATGATGATCATCTTGAAGATGCTTTCGTTGGATGTGCTGATGATTGCCTTCAGCCATGGAATTTTGGAAAGATCGATGGCAGCAATAACAATCAAAACCGGGATGTGCGGCAGGGACAGCAAAGCATCCGTCACACGCATCAGGAAGGTGTCAATCATTCCGCCATAGAAGCCCGCGATACTGCCGATCAATAAACCGATTAGGGCTGACGCAATAGCCACCAGAACGCCCACGCCCATGGAAACACGGGTCCCGTAAACCAGACGGATAAAGACATCACGGCCCAGTTCGTCGGTGCCGAACAGGTGGAAGGTTTCAAAGTTGTTGAAGATGGAAACCAAGCCGGCTGTTTCAGCGATGTTCAGGCTTTTCAAATCCGAAAGCGCTTTGGAAATTTCCTGGGCACCCAGTTCATAGATCGCGTCAGCTTCGGCCACCGCAACGATGCCTTTTTCAACCAAAGCTTTTTGCACGACGTCGGCCGCTTCGGGGTTGTCCGTGATGAAGCGTTCAATTTCAGTTTCACGCACATCCAGACCCACAGAGGCTGTTGTCATTGGTGCCAGATAGCGGTTTCCAACATTTTGGGCGTCCGGATCAATTCCCGTGACAGCCTGGATGGTGCCGGCAAAGATCGCCACCAGCATGAAGATGCTGATGATAGCAGCGCCAGCTACAGCCAGCTTGTGATCCATAAACTGGGTCAGGATCATCTTCCACATCGGCTGGGCTTTTTCAAGCTCCGCACGGTCCTTGGCGGACAGTTGGTTATTATCAATTTCGATTTCGTTCATGGTCATTTCGCTCATACTCTATGATCCTATTGGTAAGAGATGCGAGGATCCGCAAAGCCGTACATGATGTCCGCTACCAGATTCATCAGCAAAACCATGCTGACTGAAATCACGAAAGAAATCATGGCCACGTTGTAGTCATTACCAATAATGGAATCGTAAACAAGTTTACCCACACCCTGATAAGCAAAGACAGTTTCAGTCAGGATGGCTCCAGAGAACAAGCCCGAGAAACTCAGTGCCAGGATCGTGATCAGTGGAATCAAAGCATTACGGAAACCGTGCTGCCAGATCACTGTTTTGCGGGAAAGACCTTTGGCTCTTGCTGTGCGGATGAAATCATTGCGCATGGCTTCGAGCATGGTGGAACGGGTGAATCTTGAGAAGCGTCCGATCTGCTGAATGGACAGACTCAGGACGGGAAGAATCAGATAAATGGAGCGATCCTTGATATCAGCCCACAGGCCCATATCCGATGCTCCGATGGTTTGTGTGCCCCCGGCCGGTAAGATGGGGAATTTCACGGCAAAAAGAATGATCAATACGATGGCCAGCCAGAATGAGGGGATGGAAATACCCCCGAACGAGAACAGATTCACTATATAGTCTGTTCGGCTTCCCGGCTTCAGCGCCGAGATCACGCCCAGAGGAATGGCAATGGCAATGGAAAGGGTCAAAGAGATTGCAGAAAGCAGGAACGTGTTCCACAGACGCGGGCCCATCAGTTCCTGAACCGGAACACGATAGGTACGGCTGTAACCAAGATCACCCTGAAGGATGGAACCCATCCAGCTGGCGTAACGTTTATAGACCGGCTGGTCCAAACCGTACAACGATTTCAGACGGGCCACGTCTTCAGCGGTGATTTTGGGATTGGAGGCCACCATCATGTCCACCGGATCACCGGGCATCAAGCTCATCAAATAGAAACACACGTAGGACAGGATCACTATCACAGCGAGTGTCTGCAAAATGCGGCGGGTGATGAATGTAGTCATAACAGGGTCCTCCAAAAAATCAGGGATCTAGTTCAGGTTCCAGTCTTCGATGTTGTTTGTCTCGTAGAACTGGTGACCAGCCATTTTGTAACCCTTCAAGTTTTTCGGAGTTACAGAAATGTCAGAGCGGTAGTAAAGAGGCAAAACCGGAACTTCCGAAGTGTAAAGCTTCAGGATTTCGTGAACCAGGTCCGCACGTTTTTTCGCGTTGAATTCAAGATCCAGAGCTTCCAGGTTTTTATCAACAGTTGCATTTGTCCAACCGTGATAGTTCTGACCGGACCAGCCGTTACTGTTGTTCGGAATAGCTTTGGAATAAACTGTAGAACGCGGGCTGTTTTCCGGAGAAGAAACCCACGCAAACAAAGCCATGCCTTCGAACTTGCGTTTGGACATGGTTTCACCGAAGAACACACGTGCCGGTTCGTTCTTGATCAGAACTTCGATGCCAGCCTGTTTCCATTGGTTTTGCAGGTAAACCTGAACCAGCTCGCGGGTTTTATTGCCCGCAGTTGTCTGGAAGACAACGGAAAGTTTCTTGCCGTCTTTGTAACGGTAGCCATCTTTACCCATAGTCCAGCCAGCAGCATCCAGAAGTTTTCCGGCTTCACGCTTGGAGTAACGGTACACAGTGATCTCTTTTGGATCGGCAGTGAACCAAGGATCTTTAGGGGATACGTTGTGCAAAGCCACTTGTTGTTTGTTCTCGAACAATGCTTTCACCAGGTCGTCGCGGTTGATGGAATACAACAACGCTTTACGAACGTTCACATCTTTCAGGATGGGATTGTCCAAACGAAGATCAATGTGCTCGTAAGTCACAGACGGTACGAAGTGAACCACGTAAGGCAGGCTTTCAGACTTGTTTTTCTTGTCGAAAGCAAGTGCCTGATCCAGGTCCAGACCCAAAGTGGAGATCATGTCGATTGTGCCGGAGCGAAGGTTGGCTTCCATAGTCCCGGTGTTCGGGATCAGCTTCACGATCACTTTTTTGATGTTCGGCTGTTTGCCATAGAAGTTCGGGTTCGCAGCAAAAGAAACGTGAGAACCCAGTTTCACTTCGCTGATCACGTAAGGACCGTTGTAAAGGCCCGGATTGGTCGGGTTGCGAACGTAGTTGGAGTTCTTTTCGTAGCCTTCTTTTTGCTTGGAGTATTTGTCAAACACAGGTTTTTCCAGGTGAGTTGGCACCGGGAAGAACTGAGCCAGGGTGAAGAAGTCCCATTTGGCTTTTTCGTATTTGAATGTGCACTTTTTTGGATTTTTAGGATCGATGTCGATCTTTTCCACCTGAGTCCACTGTTCTTTTTCACCCACGCTCACAGTCGGGCTGGTCGCGATAGTGTGGGAAGTGATGAAGTCCTGGCAGATAACCGGTTTGCCGTCGCCCCATTTTGCGCTTTCGATGATTTCCCAGTTGGCTACAATCTTCTTTTTGCCGCCTTCTTCGATGATCTTCGCAGTGCCTTTGTCCAAAGAAGGGATTTCTTTGGCAAGCTGAGTGACCCATTTGCCTTCCGGAGTCAGAACCACCAAAGAACGGCCCACCATGCGGTACATGTACGCAGAAGCAGACATGGACATGATCAGCGGATTCATTGTTTCGAATTCCTGAGAGATACCGATTTTAAGTTCGGTGTTGGACGGAGCTGCCACAGCCTGGACACTCATGCCCAAACCTGCAACCACGCAGAGACCTTTCGCAAACTTTTTCAACATCACTTTCTCCTTTTTGATTAACTTTGTTTTAATACTAAACCGACATCTTTGGCGCGGCTTCAAGCCAGCAGGCCTTCTGATGATTTCCCTGACCTTCCAGAACCGGAGTTTTTTGCGAACAGATATCCATTTTATAAGGACATCTTGTATGGAAAGAACAGCCGGAAGGCGGGTTGATCGGGCTGGGCACTTCGCCCCCCAGGGATTTTTTCATTTTCTTTTTTCCATGACCCACGCGCGGGATCGCACCAATAAGCGCTTGCGTGTATGGGTGCTGAGGATTTTTGAACAGCTCATCACGCGGGGCGATTTCAACAATCTTACCCAGGTACATCACGGCAATACGGTCGCAGGTGTGCTCGATCACGGAAAGATCGTGGGAGATAAACACATAAGTCAGCTTCAGTTTTTCCTGCAGGTCTTTTAGCAGATTCAGAATCTGCGCCTGAATGGAAACGTCCAGGGCGCTGACGGGTTCGTCACAGATGATCAGTTCCGGATTCAAAGCAATCGCACGGGCGATGGAAATACGCTGGCGCTGACCCCCGGAAAATTCGTGCGGGTAACGATTCACGTGCCCCTTGCGCAGACCTACAACTTCAATGAGCTCCAGAACGCGCTGAGTGCGCTCTTCCGCGGTGCCGACATTGTGGATGTCCATGGGCTGGCGGATGATTTGACCCACGGTCATACGTGGATCCAAAGACGCATACGGATCCTGGAAGATCATCTGCATGTTCTTGCGTTTTTTGCGCAAAGCTTCACCTTTGAGCTTCAGGAAATCCTGACCATCAAAGTTGATGTCGCCGGCAGTCGGTTCATAAAGACGGATCAGGGTGCGGCCCAAAGTGGATTTGCCGCATCCGGATTCACCCACCAGACCCAGGGTTTCACCTTTACGCACAAACAGGGAAACATCGTCGACGGCCTTAACGCTGGCCACTTCACGCAACAACAGACCCTTTTTGATAGGGAAGTGCTTTTTGATATTTTTGGCTTCAAGAATGATTTCGTTCATCTTTAGTATTCCCGAACCTTAAAGAGGGTTGAAGCAGGCCACTTTATGACCCGGTCTGATTTCTACCAAAGGCGGCTTGGTGCCGGCGCATTCGCTCTTCACACGAGAACAACGGTTCACAAACGGACAGCCCTTCGGCAGTTCGTACGGAGCCGGAACAGAGCCTTCAATGGTGGTCAAACGACTCACTCGTTCACCAAATTTCGGGCGGGAAGAGATCAGGGCTGCTGTATAGGGATGGCTGGGATTCAGGAACAGCTCGGAAGTGTCGGCTTGTTCGCAAGTCTGGCCACCGTACATCACCATCACGCGGTCCGAAATTTCAGAAATTACACCCAAATCGTGGGTGATGAACTGAACAGTCATGTTCAGTTTTTCCTGCAGACCTTGAATCAGTTCCAGGATCTGGGCTTGAATGGTCACGTCCAGCGCGGTCGTTGGTTCGTCGGCAATCAGGAAAGTCGGGTCGCAGGATAGGGCCATGGCGATCATGGCTCTTTGTCTCATACCACCGGACAGCTGGTGAGGATAAGCCTCATACCGTTCTTCCGGGGAAGGGATGCCTACCAGGCGAAGCATTTCAATGGCACGTTCGCGGGACTCTTTCGGTCCGCACTTTTTGTGCTTCATGATTTGCTCATCCATTTGGAAGCCAATGGTCAGAACCGGGTTCAGGGCCGTCATCGGCTCTTGAAAGATCATCGCCATTTCGCCACCGCGAACTTCGGCCATGTCCGGTTCAGAAAGTTTCAAAATATCACGGCCGTTCAGCAGGACCTGGCCACCGGTGACCTTGCCGGGTTTTTCAATCAGACGCATCAATGAATAGGAAGTCACTGATTTGCCGCAACCGGATTCGCCCACGATCCCCAGGGTCTGACCTTTATAGATGTCATAGCTGACGTTGTTAACGGCGCGGACCGGACCCATCTTTGTGTGAAAGGTGGTTTCAAGATTCTTAACTTCAAGTATTGGTTGAATAGCCACTATTTAAGTCCTCTTAAAGAAAGCGTCTTGTTTCAAGTTCTTCCACAGCAGAAAGGGCGCCTTTTTTCAAAGCCTTACCCAAAACGCCGGTCAGCTTGTCGCTGAAGCTTTCGTGGTGTTCAAATTTTACTTTAACTACCTGATGCTTTTCAGAAAGGGTCAGAAGGTAATCATCGCTGGTGCGGATTTCATCCACCAGCAGTTTTGTCAGGGCTTGTTCGCCGTACCAGTATTCGCCGGTGGCCACTTCAGCCAGATTCATCTGCGGACGGAAGCGGCTGACAAAGCTCTTGAACAATACATGCGTGTCTTCAAGCTGTTGTTTGAACTTTTCTTCGCCCTTGTCAGTGATTTCACCCAAAAGGCTTACAGTTCGCTTGAACTCTCCAGCGGTGTATTCTTTGTAGTCTACGTCGTGCTTTTTCAACAGACGGTGCAGGTTTGGAAGCTGGGCCACAACACCGATAGAACCAACAATGGCAAACGGGGCGCACAGGATTTTGTTCGCGGTCACAGACATCAGGTAACCGCCGCTGGCAGCCACTTTGTCCACGCAAACAGTCAAAGGAATGCCTTTTTCACGGATGCGCAAAAGCTGGCTTGCGGCCAGGCCGTAACCATGAACCACACCGCCCGGACTTTCCACGCGAACGACAACTTCGTCAGACGGGGTGGCCAGAGTCAAAACTGCGGTGACTTCTTCGCGCAGATTTTCAACAGCAGAGGCTTTCACATCGCCCTCAAAGTCGATCACGAAGATCTTTTTGTCGCCGTCGCTGGATTTGGATTCAAGGGCTTTGCGCTCTTCCTTCAACTTTTTCTTGAGCTCTTTGCGTTCGGACTTGGTGACCGTGTGAGCCTTCAGAAGATGGCGGAAGTTCTTGTATCGCTTGTGCAGAAGCTCGATTTGGATTTCGGATTTATGACTTGCCTTGGCAGCCAGCAGGGCGATGACCAAAATCACCGCGATAACGGCGAAAAGGATCAAGAAGGTCTGTGCTGCGAAAACTCCGATGCTCTGCAATGCGTCCATAGTACTCCTTAGGGGCAAGTTGGTACGTTATTGAGAAAACAGACAAAGGTCGAGCATCTTTTTTGTTTGCTCAAAAAAAAGCGGGAGCCCTGATAGACTCGGAAGTACGAATGAAACCTTCAGGGCGTCTGACCTCACTTCTTCTGCTTAGTTTTATTGCTTCCTCCGCATGGGGGGATGGCCCGGAAGAGGCTCGTCTAAAGGGTTTTGCTCAGCATCATAAGGCGCAGGATCGCTTTGAACAGGCTCGTCAGCAGGGCGAGCGCGCCTACCTTGAAGAAGAAGAGCAGTGGGAACGTCAGAAAGACCGCCAGCTTGAAGAGTACAAGAAAAACAAAAAATCGATTGTTATGAGCGAAGACGGCCCTGAAGCTCAGGCTGATGCGGCTGCTAAGAAACGCTGGGACGAGTCCTATGAAAAGGAGCGTCGAGTGTATGCGGCCGAAAGTGCGCGCCGCGAATCTTTGGATCGTGGGGCAAAGAATCTGCCGTCTGAATCTCAGGAATTGGGTTTGCTTGAAGATCGTCCACGTTACGACTATCGCAAGCGCGCCATGTTTGGCGGTAAACCCAAGTTCGGAACCAGCGTCAGCGGTTCGGGTTCATCCGGCGGCTCCAGTTTTGGTGGGGGATCCAGCAGTCCGTCATTCCCACCACCACCAACATTTGATGATTTTGGCGGCGACGGCGGCTATGTGCCTGCGCCGAATATGCCAGAAGACTATGGTGATATTCCACCACCTCCGCCGCCACCACCTCCACCGCCGTTTGGCGATGACTTTGGAGGAGGATTCGGAGGCGATTCAGACTTCCCACCACCACCGCCTCCACCACCGTTCGAAGGCGGCGGCGACTTCTAAGCGAAAGCTGGAACTTGCCCAAACTCTGCGTTGCTGCGTCGGCGGCGTGCTGTTAGCACGCCTTTCTCCTTGCGCCTTGATTTTGGGCAAGTTGCAGCTTTCTTGGTTCCCGGTTTTTTTTGGGGAGCGGGCCAAATGCCGAAGGCATTTGAGCCAAATGGGGGGCGGGGCCAAAACGGCTTTGCCGTTTTGAGCTTGGGAGGCCACAGTGCCCTTGGGCACTGTGTGCTTTAGCTTTCTTTTAGGAGTTCTTCGGTGGAGAGGCCGCTGTGTTGTTTAATGCCTCTCATGAGATACCAGAAAATGCCCAGCAGGAAGATCATGGATGGGACCATGATGATGGCCATTGACCAAGTGGTCATTTGGGCGATTTGTTCGTTGAGCACTGTGGACTGAGCGTCTGCGGACAGTGTTGAATCAATATTAATGAAAATCTTTCGAGCCAATACGAAGTTGCAGACCGCGCTGAAGGCGAATGAGAGCGACAGCCATACGGTGGCACTCTTCATGTGGTCGTGGAATTCTTTTTGTTTGCCCTTTTCTTTCAGGCGTTCCTCTAGCAGATCCACCTTCATCAGTGCGGGATTCAGGAACAGGGTTTCGATGAATGGTTTTTTGGTGAACGCGGATCCCAGGACGAACAATCCTACCAAGGCTGGAAAGGCCGCCTCTTTGACGGCGAACCAGAATCCGTGCAGACCCAGCAGTGCCAGGCCGCCGGTCAGCAGCACGTTCAAAAGACCTAAGGCTGAAAAGGCGTTGAATTTTTTGCGTTTGATAAGGTCATAGGCGCCGTATCCCAAAGGGAAGGCCAATGCCAAAACCAGTGCCCAGAAAGGTCCGATAAACTTGGACAGTTTATTCAGGATCAGCACCGGAAGTACGATATTAAAGACGATATTTAAGAGGCCGTTTTCTTTTGGTGGTGCTTCCTGTTTTGACATGGATAGCATCCTTGTCGGCTTCGCTGAAAAAGGCAAGTCGGCGCTGTGCATAAAGTTTCATTGCACTCAAAGGCCGACGGGGTACAATTTGTCGATGGCAATGATATTGGTCTTCTTATCCACGGCGCTCAGCTTTCTTATCAGTTCTGTTTTTGCCGCCCGTTCCTGGGCGTACCGCAGATCCTACATTCATCGTCTGGTGTTTATTATCGAGTTCGGTTACGCGCTGTGGGCCTTTTCTGTCATCAGCGTTTTTGCCATTGATAACATGGCATTTAAGATTTTTATGACCCATGTCCGCATGTTGGGACTGCCGTTGCTGTTTCCATCCTGGGCCCTGCTATGCGCGGGACTTTTTTTGCCAGGGGTGTCGGCGAAACTTCGGCAGTATTGGTATCTGGTCTTTTTGTTTCCGGCGCTGGTGATTGCAGCCAATCTGCTGGCGATGGCGGGGTTTCCTGCGGCCTCTAAATGGATGTACTACGACTTTTATTTGATTCCGGGGATGAGTGGTCTGGTGGATTTCACCCGGGGACCGGTGGTGCTGGCGATTATTGCCTTCGCTGCTCTGACAATCGCTGTGGGGTTTGCATTTCTGATGTATGCCGTCTTCACTCTCAAAGGACGTCGTTGGCAGTATGCCATGGTGTTTTTGGCGGCGGCACTGTGGCCCTTTGCGCTGGAAGGCTTGGTGCTGCTTGGTTCCGGGGATTTGCCTTTGCGACAGTTGAAAATAGCAGCTCTGTGGCCGTTTATCTGGGGGCTTCATTATGCGGCGAACAAGGGCGACGTGCTGGAGATCACCTCGCTGGCGCAGCAAAAAGTTTTCGAGCAGCTTCCCGGGCCCGTCGTGATTTTAAATGCGCGCTCTGAATACTGGGGTGGCAATGCGGCGGCGTTGGAAATGCTGGGTCTTAAGGAAAGCTGGCAGGGGCATCTTGCGGCAGAAATCCCGGTTCTTCGGGACATCATTTCCGGGGCCGAGCGCTTTCAGATTCATGGGCTTAGTTACCAGATCCGTCGTCACAATCTGGACGGCGACAGTCAGGAAAGTCAGGCTCAGGTGTATTTATTGAATGACGTGACCGAGCTTGAGGAAAGCAACAAAGCTCTGAAAGATCTGAATGGGGAAATCTTAAAAATGCACAGTTTCAACAAGCGGGTGCAAACGGTGCTGGCGCATGATTTGACCGGAGCATTGGCGGGCACGCAGTTGCTGCTGGGGGTATCCCGTCAAGACAGTGTGCTGACTCCGGATTCGCTGGTTCGCGTGCGGGAAGCGCACAAGGCCTCGTTGGAGTTGTTGAGAAATATTCTGGCCTGGAGCCATGAGGGGGAAAGCCGGGGCGGCGTTGATCTGAAGACGCGTGTTAATGCGGCCGTGGGGCATCTGGCTCCTCAGATTCTGCAAAAAAATGTCGCGGTGAAAGTGGATCTGCCGAAAGAGGAGATTCAGTTGTGGGGCTCCGTCCGTGTTGTCGAAACGATTTTAAGAAATCTGCTGTCGAATGCGGTGAAGTTCAGTCCCGAGGGCGGAACTATTCAAGTGACCGGCTTGATTATGGGAAATCAGGTTGAGCTGACTATTCAGGATCAGGGGCCGGGTGTGTCGGCGGAAATCATGGCGTCGTTGTCGGATTCTGGTGCGGTGATGTCGTCGCAGGATGACGGCTTCGGAGTGGGGCTTAAATTCACCAAGGACTTTGTGAATCAGATGGGCGGGGTGTTGATCTTTGACCCGAATGTCACGCAGGGCACCCGGGTGTCGGTTCGTTTTCCTATCGGGTTTCCAGTTTAATATGCACGGGCTGTTTTGATGATTCAGTGATGGATTCAAACAGCCGGTCATTCACATAAAAGTGGAACTGATGCGTCTTGCGGGAGACGTCATCAAAGGTGCCGAATCTGTAGTTGGGATTTTCAGTGCGGGAAGGGTGAAAGAAGTGGGCAAAGTACTGCTCATTGCCGTCATCACCTGCACCGTCATTTCCTTCACGCAGGAAATACATCGTGGCAAAGGGATACTTTGCGTCGGAATGAATCTGTGGGCGATGGTTTTTCAGCAGATAGTCCCTCTGATCCTTCCATTCATCGTAAAAGTAGGTGGCTTGTATGGGAACATGGATGGTCAATGGTGCCTGGGACAATTCAAAGTGCATGCGAATAGCGTCACGCATGGAAAGAGCATGACATCCCGGCAGTGTGTCGGTGCTGCCAAAGAATCCTCCGGCAATGGTCACTTCGCTGGCCGCCAGAGGAATGTTGTGTTCGCCGCCATCAGAGAATATTTCAAAATCAGGCGAGCGATCTTGAGTGTACCACTGACGATAGCCTTCGGTGCTTTGGTCGCTGATCAGGTAAATCACCGGGCGGCCCAGGGCTTTAAACTCTTTTACGATCTGATCAATTCCGGCAGCGGCAGACCGGGTGGTGTCGAAGAATTCCGTCGCATGGGTCACAATCAAGACATGCTGATTTTTCACTTGCGACAGTTGATCCCGGCTGAACCGCGGTTTTAGGGCGGACTCTGAAGACGGCCATCTGTGGGCCGTGTGCTGGCAGCCTGCAAGCGTAATAATCAAAGTTAGAAATAGGATCGCATGTCTCATGTTGGACTCTTCGGCAGATGGACAGGAAGCAAGATGGGATTTAGGGCGGGGTCATGGGAATAGTGCTCCGCCGGCTCTGGAAATTTTAAATAAGGCAAGTAAAATTAGGTATTTGCCGGATTCGTCCGCAGGGGGTGAAAAAGTGTGATAAATTGGGCTCACACGAGGTGAGTGATGCCTGAACTTCCAGAGGTCGAAGTCGTCCGCCGGGGCCTGGAGACAATATTAAAAGACCAGCCGATTTTGGAAAAAGTCGAACTGATGCGCAAAGATCTGCGCGAGCCAATTCCTGCTAAAAAAATAAGCACCCTTGTCGGCCAGCCGCTGACGTCCATCGAGCGTCGCGCCAAGTATTTGCTTTTGTGGACACCCAAAGGCGCCATGCTGTCACATCTGGGAATGACCGGAACCTGGCGGGTGGCGGTGCCGGGGGATGAGCGCCTGCATGACCATATATATCTGCATTTTTCGGGGAACCTGCGTCTGGCTTACCGCGATCCGCGCCGTTTTGGCTGTTTTGACTTTGTTCAAGACCCGTTAAAACACCCCAAGTTAGCGGATTTGGGGCCGGAACCGTTAGAGGCGGAATTCGATGGACCGCTGCTGTGGGAAAAGCTGCGCGGCAAGGACGTGGCTTTGAAGGTCGCCTTGATGGATCAGAAGGTGGTCGTGGGCGTTGGGAACATCTATGCCAGCGAAGCGTTGTTCGCCGCCGGAATCAAACCCACGCTGCCAGCGCGAAAGCTGTCTTTGGATCGCGCTTCACAGCTGGTGACAGAGATTAAAAAAATTTTATCTCAATCAATTAAAGCCGGTGGATCTTCGATCAGTGACTTCGCTCAGGCCTCTGGGGAAAGCGGCTATTTTCAGACGAGCTTTCAGGTTTACGGTCGGGACAAAGAGCCTTGTGTGACTTGCGGGCAACAGGTGAAGTCGAAGGTTCTGGGCGGTCGAAACACCTTCTGGTGTTCGCGTTGCCAAAAATAATTTTGCAAAATTTCGTTTGCTAAGCGGGCCAATTTTTGTGTAACTTAGGCCTTAGTCGAGTTTTAAAACAAACGCGGGCCCACTGTTGGCAATTAAGTCAACAAGGTCAGCTTAAATAAATAACGAAGGGATCATCAATGAAAGCAATCGTAGTAGCAGCTTTGCTTGCACTATCTTTCACAACTGGCTTCACTTGCTCTAAAAACCAACCAGAGACAGCTCCTGCTGAAACTGCACCTGCTGCTGAAGCAACTGCTACTGAAGCAGCTCCTGCAGAAGGCACTCCAGCTGCTACTGAAGCAGCTCCTGCAGCTCCAACTGAAGCAGCTCCAGCTGGCGAAACTAAGTAATTAGCCTTTAGGCTTAGTACTTAAGTTACGACGAAAGCCCTCGCAAGAGGGCTTTTGCTTTTTTCCCTCTGAAGATTTGTTTTTCTCCATCCCCGGGTCGCACTTCAGACTCACCCAAACCGATTAGTTCTGCTTCCAAAGATTAAATCTATTTCTCCTCACATTCCCTGTATATATAGATATGGGGCCAGATGCGCTTGCACATGCTCATATTATTGAGTCTAATTATTGGTGTATTTCAATAAAGGAGATTCATCGTGGATTCTATCAGCTCATTCTATGGAATGTTTTTGGAGAACTACACGGGCCTGTGGGTATTGGGCTCTGTGGTACTTCTGTTGTTTGTGGGCTTCTTCTCAAGCCCTCTGATCGTGTGGGCGATTGCCCTGGCCGCAGTTCTTGTCGGCTTTGGTGCGCCAACCTGGTTGCTGGCAGTTTACGCTGTCATCGCCATCATCTTCCTGATCACGCCACTGCGTGCAGCACTGGTGACATCCGGTTTGCTGGCATTCATGAAGAAGATGCAGTTCCTTCCGAAAATTTCTGACACGGAAAAAGCGGCATTGGACGCCGGTGCCGTGTGGGTGGAAAAAGATCTTTTCTCCGGCAACCCGAATTTCGGCAACTTGCTGAAAGAAGACTATCCACAATTGACTGCAGAAGAGCAGGCATTCATGGACGGTCCGGTGAACAACCTGTGTGCGGTTCTGGATCACTGGAAAATCCACAAAGAAAAAGACATCCCTAAAGAAGCCTGGGATATTATCAAGAAAGAAAAATTCTTAGGCATGATCATCCCGAAAGAGTACGGCGGTCTTGGGTTCTCTGCACTGGCGCACTCTGAAGTGATCATGAAAATCTCGTCCCGTTCATTGTCTACAGCAATCACGGTGATGGTTCCGAACTCTTTGGGGCCGGCAGAGCTTCTGGCTCACTACGGAACTGATGCACAGAAAAACCGTTATCTTCCGCGCCTGGCAACGGGTGACGAAATCCCTTGCTTTGGTTTGACTGAGCCAACGGCGGGTTCTGATGCGGGGTCCATCACTTCCACCGGTGTTCTTTTCAAAGGTCCGGATGGAAAACTGCAAATCAAATTGAACTGGAACAAACGCTGGATCACGCTGGCTGCGATCTCTACAACGATCGGTCTTGCGTTCCGCTTGCGTGACCCTGAAAATCTGCTGGGTAAAGGCGAAGACGTGGGCATCACGTGTGCTTTGATCCCGTCCAGCACTCCGGGTGTTGTTTTGGGTCGTCGTCATGATCCATTGGGTATCCCGTTCTACAACTGTCCGACTCAAGGTAAAGACGTTGTCGTTAACGCCGAAGACGCGATCATCGGTGGTGTTGCCAATGCCGGTAAGGGTTGGTTGATGCTGATGGAATGTCTGGCAGCAGGTCGTGGTATCTCTTTGCCAGCTCAGGCAACCGGTGGTTCGAAACTGGCTGCTCGTGTTGTGTCTGCGCACTCTTTGGTTCGTCGTCAGTTCGGTATGTCCATCGGTCGCTTCGAGGGTGTTGAAGAGCCTTTGGCGCGTATCGGGGCTGCAGCTTACCAGCTGGAAGCCATGAGACGTTATTGCCTGGGCGCGATCGACAAAGGTATCAAGCCGGGTGTTATCACAGCGATGCAAAAATACTATGCGACTGAAATGGGCCGCCAGGTGATTAACGACTCCATGGACATCATGGGTGGCGCGGGTATCTCTATGGGTCCTCGCAACGTATTGGCAGAAATCTACATTGCGACTCCAATTGGTATCACGGTCGAGGGTGCAAACATCCTGACTCGTACTTTGATGATCTTTGGTCAGGGTGCTCTTCGTGCCCATCCGTTTGCTTACGCGGAAGTTAAAACTGCGGAAGCGGGTGATTTGAAAGGCTTCGACAGAGCGTTCTGGGGTCACATCGGTCACGTTATTCGTAACACATGCCGCGCGGTTCTGTTGTCCTGCTCCCGTGGTTTCCTGGCATCCACTCCGGATGTTCACCCGCAAATGAAAGTATACGTTCGTCGTTTGACTTGGACATCTGCAACATTTGCGTTGTTGTCTGACGTGGCGATGGGTGTTTTGGGCGGTCAGTTGAAAGCAAAACAAAAAATCACCGGTCGTTTCGCTGATATCCTGGCGAATATGTACATGGCGACAGCTATTCTTCGTCGTTTCGAGTACGAAGGCCGTCGTGAAGAAGACCTGGCGTTTGCTCACTACAACCTGAAACGTTGCATGGCGAACATCCAGACTGGTTTTGATGGTATCTTCGACAACCTGAAAATCCCGGGTCTGCGTTGGTTCTTCAAAGGCTGGATCGGCGCCTGGTCCCGTATCAACTCTGTAGGTTCTCAAGCTTCTGACGGCTGGTCTCATGGCATCGCTGCTGCGATGTTGAAAGAGGGCGGTATTCGTGATCGTTTGTCTGATGGTATCTATCTGCCAACAGATAAAAATGAAGCTATCGGTCGTCTGGAACACGCGTTCTCGGTGACGAACAAAGCTGAAGCGGCAGAGAAAAAAGTGAAAAAAGCCATCCGCGAAGGTGTTCTTCCTAAAAAGAAAGTTCACTTGTTACTGGATGAAGCCCGTCAGAAGAATGTGATCACTCAGGATGAACTGAAGCTGATCCAGGAATCCGATGCGGTTCGCTACGACGCGATCCTGGTGGATGATTTCTCTCAGGAAGAATACATGTCCCGTCATTCTTAAGACGGACCTGATGCAAAACTTAAAACCCCCGTGCGAACCACGGGGGTTTTTCTTTTTCAAAGCCTTGACCGACTTGCAGTCTCAGGACTAGCGTCAGTTTGTGATGGGGCTTCAATTCAAAAGACTTATTTTAAGTGCATGTGTCGGGGTGATGGCCGGGGCGGCTGCAGCGGTTTTTTTAATAACCCTGAACGCCGCGACGTTGTGGCGTGAATCCCATCCGTGGCTTATTTGGCTTTTGCCGCTGGGTGGAGCCGTGATCGGATTTGGCTACTACAGATATGGTCGCGAGTCTGAAAAAGGCACCGGCCTGATTCTGGAGCAAATCCATGACCCTTCCAATATCCTTCCTCTGCGAATGGCTCCGATGGTTCTATTGGGGACTTTATTGACTCATCTTTTTGGTGGCTCGGCTGGCCGCGAAGGAACTGCTGTGCAGATGGGGGCCACGTTGGCGGATCAGCTAAATCGTCTGGTCAAAACCACTGCGGATGACCGCAAGGCGCTTTTGATCGCCGGAGCCGGGGCGGGATTCAGTGCGGCCATTGGCGCACCCCTGGCCGGCGCTTTGTTCGGACTTGAAGTGATTCAAGTGGGCAGACTTCGCCTGTTTGCTCTGGCAGAATGCCTGGTGGCGTCTTTTGTGGCGTTTTATGTGTGTCGTATATTGGGCGCTCCGCATTCGGTGTTTGGTCCGGTCGGAGATGTATCTTACAGTGCTTTGGGATTTGTGGCGGTTTTTGGGGCGGGGCTGGTGTTCGGTCTTGCGGCAAATGTCTTTATGTGCTTCACGCACTTTATCGAATTACTGCAAAAAAAGTTTGTAAAGCATCCTGTCTTAAAACCCGTGGTGGGTGGGGTGCTGCTGGTGGGGCTTTATCATCTTGAAGGCAGTTTCCGTTTTGTGGGGCTGGGCATTTCAGAAATTCAAAGTTATTTTGCCAGCGCGGCCTCGCTTGCAGATCCCGTGTATAAAACGATTTTCACGGGTCTGACGGTGGGTTCCGGATTTAAAGGCGGTGAATTTATTCCGCTGGTGTTTATCGGCTCAGGCTTGGGCAGTGCTCTGTCGGTTGTTTTGCCTTTGTCGGTGGCCATGTTGTCGGCGCTGGGATTTGCGGCGGTCTTTGGGGCGGCGGCGAACACACCTTTGGCGTGTGCTGTGATGGCATGTGAAATATTCGGCTGGAACATCGCGCCTTATGCGTTTTTAGCCTGTGTGGTGGCGTATTTTGTGTCGGGGCATCTGGGGATCTACAAAAATCAAAAGATTGTGCGCAGCAAGCGCGATCAGCTTTTGTGGGTGTTTCGCCGCAAATAAGCCGCAAATAAAAAAAGCCTGAAGACTTTGGGTCTTCAGGCTCAGAAGAATGTATGAAGGGAAATTCAACACGCTTCTAGTCGAGCTTAATTCAAGTTATGTCGTAGCGGATGCTTTCGCTTTTTCTTTCACGCATTTGCGGATTTCTTTTTTGCTGGCTTTTGGGTTCTCGGATTTGCAAGCCTGGCTGTAAGCTTTCAATTCTTTTTTAGAGGCTTTTGCAGCATAACCTGGTTGAGTGACAGCAAATGTCAGAGCTAGAGCGAAAAATGCAATCCATTGGGTTTTCATCGGAGGACTCCTTCTGTTTGTTTAAGCCTAGCAAATGGCAAAAAACCAACAACGGGCGAAAATAAAAAATCTTTTAACATGGAAAATAACTTTCAGGGTCCGGTCGGGATTGGGCTATAGTGACGCCATGAACATCCTGTTGCTGGAAGACGATGAAGAAATCTCCAAGCGTCTTGTAATTACATTTGAATCTCAGGGCTGGGCGGTAAAAGCTGTGCAGTCGATATCAGAGCTGGCCACACTTTTAAAGGCCAAGTCCTTTTATCCCCAGGTGGTGGTGCAGGATCGTATGATTGCCGGCACCGATTCCGCACAATATGTAGAACGCATCAAGACGTCCTTTATTGACACGAAGATTCTTGTTTTGTCTGCCATCGACACCAGCAATGAAAAAGCCCGTCTGTTGGACCTGGGGGCTGATGATTATGTGGCGAAACCTTACTCCACTTCTGAACTGGTGGCGCGAATCAAGGCGCTGGGGCGCAGATCCACCCTGGTGGCATCAAACAATCTGATGACCGTTGGAAATCTTGCGATCGACATGGGGCTTCGTCGGGTGGAAGTGGCCGGGGACGTCGTGAACCTGTCGCAAAAAGAATTCCAGTTGTTATTGCTGTTTGCCCATCATCCGGGAAAGGTCTTTCCGAAAGAAGTCCTGCTTGAGAAAGTCTGGGACAGCAAGGGTGATGTCGAATCCAAAGTCGTTGAAGCCACGGTGAACAACCTTCGTCGTAAACTGGAATCGGGAAAATGCCCCTGCGGGATAAAAAACGTGCGCAACGTGGGGTACTGGCTTGAGGCTTAAGTTCTTTTTGCTGTCGCTGTTAACTCTGGTTTTTACCAGTCTGTGCATCACTTTTTTGCTGGCTTATTTCTATCAAAGCGAGCGGCTGGCCTTTATTGACGATCAGGTTCGTGAAACCGCCACGGCCATTGTGGATTCCGAACTGTCTGATCTAAAGACCTATGATTATCAGATTGCCAACGCATTGATTTCTGAAGAGCTGGGGCCCGATCGCGTGGGTAAATTCTTTATCGTGCGAAACTCCAAGGATGAGATTCTGTTTCAGACCGACAACGTCAGTCTGCTCGAAGTGGCCATTCCGCGCAGTCCGCAGTGGGTGACCATTGAACAGGATGGCAGGCTTTTGCGGGTGTTGAATTTGAGTCTGCCAAAATTTCCCAATCGCACCTTGCAGGTCGGAGCCATCACCGATTCAAATTTCATTTTTTGGTCTACTCTGACCCAAAGATCCGTGGTGCTGATTTCTTTGATCGTGGGCATTGTTCTGGTGATGACCTGGTTCTTGTCAGCCCAGCTGTTTTCGCCCGTGCGGGATTTGGAAGGTTTCTTGCGCGAGGCCAGCACCATGCTTGAAAGCAAAAAAGACATTCCGGAAATTCCACATCGATTGCTTTCACCGCAGCTGAAGTACCTGCGCCGTCGGGATGAATTTAAATCGCTGGTGGAGGGTATTTCCCATCTGGTCGGGCGGGTGAATATGAATAATAAATTCACCAAATCATGGACCTTCCAGATGGTTCATGAAATCAAAACACCGCTGACACTTTTAAATCGCGAGCTGGAACGCCTGCAGGAAAAATATCACTGGGAAACCAGCGAAAATCACGAAGTGCAGCGGCAGTTGAACCGGGTTTCCCGTACCATCACCAACTTCCTGGATTGGGCGGATCTGGCCAATACTGAAAAGCCCGGAAATCTGCATGTGCTAAAGGCGCAATCCGTGGTGCGCGACGTGTGCAGTTCCATTCAGCGCGCTTATCCGGATCGATTGACGCTGGATCTGCAGGCTGATTTTCAGGTGATGTGCAATCCGCTGCATCTGGAGCAGGTGATTGAAAATCTGACGGTGAATGCGCTTCGCTACACGCCGGGCTCTGTGACCGTGATCTTGAAAGAAAATGTTCTGATGGTAAAAGATCAGGGTGCCGGAGTGCCGGCAGAAGTGCTGGAGCGACTGGGGACTCCGTTTAATCGCGGACCTCATCGTTCCGGTCAGGAAAAGGGCAGTGGGCTGGGTTTGGCTTGGGTGTTTTCAGTTGCGACACTTTATGGCTGGAAGTTTACTTTAGCCAATAGTGACGGAACCAGTGCCGGGATTGAATTCCCGGCATTGAATGAAGGCTGATTAAATAGGACGGCGGCGCGACTTGGACGCCAGGATCTTTTTCATCAATCCGTCATCATCTTCGTCAAAGACGTCACCGATGATTTCTTCAAAGATATCTTCCATGGTCACAAGACCCATCGGGTGTTGTTGTTCATAGATGATCGCCATGTGCGACTTTTGTTCCTGCATTTTCAGCAGAATTCTGAACAAAGGTTCAAAGGCTTTAAAGCGCAGAATAGGGCGAATCACACTTTGCCATTCAGCCTCGCCGTAACGGCGTGCTGTCAGGAATTCCTTGGTATTGATCAGGCCAATGACTTCTTCTCCGTCCAAAACCGGCAGGCGGGTATGGCGGGAATTCATGATGATGGTTTCAACGTCTTCCACGGTGTCGGTCTTTCGCACGAAGATCACGTCTTTCCAGGGCAGCATGATTTCACGGGCCATCTTCTTGTCGGCGCTGACCAGATTCACCACGTATTGTTTGGTCTGCTGAGGCAGATCCTCAAATTCAATGTGCGTTTCTTTGGGGGCCCCGTGGAAGTTTCCGAAAGTGAAAAGCTTCAAAACCACATTCGTGGACCATTCCAAAATGGTCACGGCCGGGGAAAGCAGTTTTTCACCAATATACAAACCTTGCGCAGTGAACAGCGCAATGGCCAGAGGGTTTCGCAAAGCCAGGGTTTTGGGAACCAGCTCGCCGATGACCACACTCAAATAAGAGATAGGCAAAACCACCATCGCAATGGCCACGGCCTCTGCCGTTTGTTCAGACATGGCAAAGGTGCCCATCAGCCAAGGACTTAGGGCTTCTTCCGCACCCGCACCACCGACGGCCGCCGCGATGGCGCCCACCAGAGTGATGCCGATCTGGATGACGGACAAAGTTCGCTCCGGATTTTCTTTCAATTTCAGCAGGCGGCGTGCGCTTTTATGAGTCGGCGCCAGTCGCTTTAATTGCTGCCGGTTGACGGTGACAAAGGCCATCTCGGAACCGGAAAGAAGCATGTTTACGAAAAGACAGGCGGCGACAACAATGAACTCAGTCATGTGCGCTCCTGCGAGACGGGGACGAGTATTTCGGGTAAGGGTCAGGATCCATAGGGTTCTGATACTACACTGGGGGTGCGCTTCCCGGAAAGGGGCAGTGCGTTTTAAGCATGGGGGTTCATGGTTGCGATGCATCATAAGGCTTCGCGGACAATGTAGTTGCTTTTGGTTGCGCAACTCGGCAAAAAGGGGGCCTCGAGGGGGTTCTATGAAAGTTGTATCATTGATTCTTGGTCTGTTGTTGTCTGTTTCCACGGCGTCGGCTGACTGGGCACAGGATTTCTCTGAATTAAAAGATATTCCACGCAGCTACGAAGATTCCGGTGCAATCTGTGAAGAAGTCGCGCGCCTGGAAATGCAACGCACGTATCCGGCTCCGCAATACAAAGTCGAAGTGGGCATCGCTTACGGCGATGGAACTCGCACGATTGGTGAGCTGGATGTGGTGATCTTTGATAACAACCTGAACAAGGTTTTGAAAATCGCTGAAGTAAAATGCTGGAAAGACGTTCGTGCCGGTTTGCAGAAGGCCCAGGAGCAAAGAGCTCGTTTCCTTAAATACAACCGTTCTGGAAAACCTTTGTTCTTCCGTTCCACGTCCACCAAGCAGACTTTCGAAAAAGAGCAGTTTGCCTTCGTGAAAGAGTTCTTCTCTATCGCGCAGAAGGGCTCTGCGGCTCAGGGGTTTGAAGTGGAGCTTGAGTACACTTTGAAAGAGATGCATCAGCATCGCGCTGATATGCTCCGTTGTCAGAGTCAAGGGCAGTGCGCGAAGCCTTAAGGGCCTGATAGTTCTGGGGCCACGGACATCATGCCCGCGGCCCCGTTGCGTGCGTTCCTAAGTTGCCTTAGATAGAACGCAAAATAAAATTAAATGATCTCATCATGGAACTGAACGCCTGGCGTTTATTGATAAAGCCCATATAGGTGAAGTTTCTCACCAATGGCAGATCCAGTTCTTCCTCGCTGTGTCCGGTGTAAATCACCACCGGAATGGGTCTGCGGATCTTGTGCACCTTTCTTTCCGTCAAAAGACGATCCATCAAAAGTAAAGTATCACGACCGCCCATTTGTGGCATTTGCCAGTCTAAAATCACCAAATCAAAATGTCTGTTCGCAAGAAGTGGGATGGAATCTTGACCGTCGAAAGCCATCGTGACATCGCATTTGTAGTGATCAAGGATGTGTGACATGAGTTTCACAGAATCCAAGCTATCGTCGATCACCAGAACGCGAGGTGTGCGTTGTTTTTCGAGATTAGTTTCTAAGACCATGAATATTCTCCCTGTGTGTCGCTACTTCAGTAATTGAAACCGAAGTAGATCGGAGAATCTTCTAAAAGAGCTAGCATGAAGGGATTTTAATAGAAGGTCTGTCTAAAGACAGAAAGAACTCACATTGCTTATGCGAGTTCTTTCCTTGTTTGTTCTGTGACAACTGTTTCGCGCACCACGACCACTTTAATTGATCCTGGGTAATTGCACTCTTCTTCGATGCGTGCCGCAATTTTGCGCGACAGATCCATGGCTTGAGTGTCATCCACTTTTTTGCCATTCACCATCACTCGGCATTCGCGACCACCACTTAATACGAAGCAGTCAGTAACACCCGGGAAGCTGCGGGCAATGTCCTGCAATTCGGAAACTTTCTGATTGTAGGATTCAATCGTTGAACGACGAGCGCCCGGACGAGCACCAGAAACCGCATCGGCCGCGATCACAAGGAACGCATGATCTGTGCTGGGTTGTTCGTCAAAGTGGTGGGCTTTCACGGCGTGAACCACGTCAGCCGCTTCGCCACGAGCCGCGATAAAGTCGGCACCAATCACGGCGTGACCGCCCTCGACGGTGTGGTCCATGGATTTACCGATATCGTGAAGCATGCCCACGCGGCGTGCTTTCTTGATATCAATACCCAGCTCAGCTGCCATCAGGCCCGCCAGCCAGCCCACTTCACCACAGTGGAAATACTGATTCTGAGTGAAGGAATAACGATAGCGCAAAGAACCCATCATCTGACGGATCTCGGCGTTCAAGCCTTCCAGTTTCAATTCTTTAGCCAAAGAGTCGCCATCGTGTTTGATGTTTTTGAAAAGCTCTTTCTTCTGATTCTCAGCAATTTTTCTGATGAAATCAGGATTGATGTTTTTCTTTTCCTTGAAGATGCGCTCCAGCGTGCGACGGGTCATCTCGCGGCGAACAGGGTCAAAGCCGGCAACGCCGACCATGTCCATGCCTTCTTCCACGATGATGTCACAACCGCAGGCATCTTGAACGGCCTTGATGTTGTTTCCAGCCGGGTCGCAGAACAGCTTGCGGATGTGAGCATCCGGGAAGTTCACCGCACCAATACCACGCTCTGCGCAGTAAGGACGGGCGAAACGGTCAATCACCAGGCTCAGGATGCGCTTGGCTTCAGATTCGGCGTGTTCTTTGGTGTCAGCTTCGGTTTCCTGGATCATGCGGGCAGCACGACGGCGGGATTCCTCTTCCATCTGGTTTTTCAACTGGGTTTTGAATTCTTCAGCGGAAGTGCCCAGGCGCTCGGTCAGCTTCTGCACCAGATCCTGGTTCAGCGCCTTCTGGGCGTCCTTGATTTTGCCCAGTTCAGATTCCTGGCCACGCAGGGCCTGTTCCTGAACTTTTACGTCAGCTTCGCGGTCCTGAAGTTTCTTCTTTTCTTCCTGAACGATGGCGTCGGCTTTGGCTTTTTTCTCGTTGGCGACTTCCTGCAGATCCTCGATGCGTCCTTCGGACTTCAGCATCTCGGGTTCCACCTTGGTCCACAATTCCATTTCGATTTCCTGGATGCGTTCTTTTTCTTCCAGGTTGCGAAGTTCGATGACTTCATTGGCTTCGTCTAAAATATCCTGGGCCTCTTCGCGAGCCAGACGCAAAGTGCGCGCTCTGAAGAATTTGTGCAAGGCCCAGCCCAAACCACCACCGGCGACAATTCCAATTATGGCTGTAGCAATCATTGCAATCATAAGGGTACTCCTAACCCTGTTATTGTAACTCTCAATGGAAGGTCATTGCAAACCTTTGCCGCGGCAATGGGGGCCTTTACTTCTGGCGTTATGGACGGTAGGCTACTTCCCAAGCGCACCGCAGGAGGTTTTAATGGGTCATATGGCGTGTCAAACGAAGTGGGTTGGAGGCATCGGCTTCGAGTCGCAGATTCGTGACCACAAGGTTGCTATGGATTCACGCAGCGATGGAGGCAAGGACCAAGGGCCATCCCCGAAAGAACTGCTTTTGGCCAGTATCTGCGGCTGCACCGGGATGGACGTGGTTTCCATCCTGCAGAAAATGAGAGTCGGGCTTCAGTCCTGCAGCGTGGACGCAGACACCGACACCACGGCGGGCTATCCGTCCATTTTCGACCGCGTAAAACTGAAATTCCTCGTAAAAGGCGAAATGAAGAACGAACAGCTGATGAAGGCTGTGGTTTTGTCCATGACCAAGTACTGCGGCGTCAGCGCGATGGTCGTGAAAGCCTCTCCGATTGATTACGAGGTGTACCTGAACGACGTGAAGATCGGCGAAGGACAGGCCGACTTTGAAAGCGCCAAGGCATGATCGATATTCAGATTCCTTTTGCAGAACTTGACTTCACCTATGCCCGGTCCCGCGGGCCCGGAGGGCAGAATGTCAATCGCACCAATTCGGCGGCGATTCTGCGTTGGAATCTGATGAGTTCCCAGGTGATCAGCGAGCAATTGAAATTGCGCCTGCAGGCCAAGCTGGCCGCGCAGTTGACCGAAGAGGGTGATATTCTGATTCGCAGCGATGTGCATCGGGATCAGGATCAGAACCGTTCCGAGTGCATTGCTCGTCTGCATGCACTTTTAAGAAAAGCCCTTTTTGTTCCCAAAAAACGAGTGGCCACCAAGCCGTCCCGCAGTTCTGTGCGCAAGCGTCTGGATACCAAGCGCAAACATTCTGAAACCAAATCTCTGCGCCAAAAAGTGAAGTAAAATAATTTAAACGACAGGCTCTGCCACGTGCTCGACCGGAGCCGGGCCGCCGCCTTCAACCGCTTCAATACGGCGGGACAGGAAGATCGCGACAAAGGTGAAGCCGATGGCGATATAGCCCACCACCGGGTAATGCTCCAGACGTCCATGAGCTCCGGTCGTGACAATCAAGCCACCGATGTAACTTGAAACCGCTGACGACAACTGCTGCACGCAACTGACGATGCTCATGAAGCTTCCGCGGTTTTGCGGTCGGGCTGTCCCAGAAACCAAAGCTGTCGCCGGAATCATGCGTCCGCCGGAAACCACAAAGAAGAAGGCGCAGATCGCCAGCACCACCCAAAGAGGACTGGGTCCCAGATTGGTGATCACCCAGTAAGGAATCAGCGTCACCAGGGCCCCCCACAAGAAGACCTTGTGTTTTCCATAGCGATCCGCCAGACGTCCGATGAACGGGGAGCTGAAAATCGTAAAGGCGCCGCCAATCATGTACATCAGCGGCAGTTGGGATTCGGTCAGGCCGGCATTGGCCACCAGTGATGGCGACAGGAAAGGAATGATGGCAAAGTGGCCGAACATCACCGACGACATGAAATACAGGCCACGGCGCTGGTTTTTGTTGTTGGCGATGCGGCTGATGGTGTTCCACATGGGCTCTTTGATGATGCCGCCCTCAAGGTGTTTGCTCATGGACGGAACTTTGAACCAGATCACCACACAAAGTGCCAGGGACGTGCATCCCAGGAAGATAAACGGAGCGTGCCAGTTGAACTGGTTTGCCAGGAACAGGCTGAAGGGGACCCCCAGAATGGAGGCCATGGAAAACGACGTCATAATCACGCCCATGGCGCTGCCCCGACGCTCGTAAGAAATTGCATCACTGACAATGGAAAGAACCAACGAACCCAGCACGCCGCCAAAGACGCCGGTCAGGCCGCGGGCCAAAAGCAGCATTTCATAGTTCGGCGCCAGGCCGCAGGCCACGGTCCCCACCGAGAACCCAATGAAGAAGAACAGCAGGCAGGCCTTGCGATCAAATTTGTCCAGGAAGAAAGAGGCGGCAAAGCCGCTCAAGCCCGCAAAGAAGGTGTACGATGACACGAGGAGTCCGAACTGATGCGGATTGATCGCAAACATGCGCATCAACTGAGGCCCCAGTGGCATCATGATCATGAAGTCCACGATGGAACTAAACTGAATGGAAGCCAGGATCGCGAGAAGGAGCTTTTCTTGTTTGGAAAACACGGGGGGTCCTTTTTGTTGACGTGTTTAAAACTTACCGATAAGCCATGGATATGGCAACAATTTGGAAGTTTACGAAGTTTGTTATTGGTTTGGTGGTTTTTGGTTTGATCCTGTGGGCGGTGCTGGCTAACTACAGTGTGATCTTCTCTAAAACTGTGATTGGTGAAATCACCAGTGTTGAACGTGTAGAGCTTCCTGTGGCACTTGTCACACGCGCCGAAGGAAATATCACATCTCAGGTGTTTTCTTTTGCTATCGGTATTAAGGACACTAAAACAAACGAAATCTTCACAGCGTCTTCCGAAGATCGTCAATGGGCGGTGGCTCAGCCTGGCCAGTGTGCTGAAGCTGTTTTCCTGCCGTATCCACCTTGGCAGTTCACAAAGAAAGACACTTACTACGGAGCTCGCTTGGTTAAGCTGTACGAGTGCGTAAAGTAAGCAAACGCAATGTTTGAGTTACTGCTGCTGATCACTTCCATGGCCGCCGGTTTCCTCGGGGCCCTTCTGGGGCTTGGTGGCGGAATTATTGTGGTTCCGGTTCTGACTCTGGTGTACCACGTCGATATTCGCTACGCTATTGCCGCCAGCTTGATTTCGATTGTGGCCACGTCCTCGGGGGCTGCTGCCAGCTACCTGAAAGATTCTTTGACCAATCTGCGACTGGCTGTGTTTCTTGAGGTCGGAACAGTCAGTGGCGCCATTGTTGGTTTTCTGATTTCCTCTTTTATCAAAGCACAATTTCTGTTCCTTCTGTTTGGAACCTTCCTGTTTTTTTCGGCCCTGATGATGCTGCGAAAGCGCGGTGAACACATTGCCACCGTCAATCACCCCTGGGCCGAAAAGCTGAAGCTTGATGGCATCTATCCGGAAAGTGACAACCGTCTGATTGAATACAAGGTGCAGAATGTACCGCTGGGTCTGTTTGCCATGTTTGGCGCGGGTGTGATGTCGGCCCTTTTGGGTATCGGCAGCGGGATCTTCAAGGTTTTGGCCATGGACGGAGCAATGAAGATTCCGATTAAGGTTTCCAGTGCGACGTCGAATTTTATGATTGGTGTGACGGCCTCTGCCAGCGCCGGGGCGTATCTTCTGCGCGGGGATATCCGTCCTGAAATCGCAGCGCCTGTGGCTGTCGGAATCATCGTGGGATCTTTTGTCGGTGCCAAGGCCATGGTGAAAATTCCAGCGGTAAGGATTCGTCAGATCTTCGTGGTGGTTCTAAGTATCGTGTCCATTCAGATGATCATCAAGGGGTTGAAATGACGCCGACTCCGCAAACACCGGAAAAAGAGTCTTTGCATGATCTGGAGCTGACCATCAGTCAGATTCTGCGCGGTGGTGTCTTGTTTGCCGGGATCTTCCTGCTGACGGGCTGGCTGTGGATGTGGTTGCGTGATGGATCAGATTTACAGTCCTTCAGCACGTATGAACCTCGTCCCTTCGTGGAAAACATTCAATGGGCGCTGGTGATGAATGATCGCGCGCTGTTGATTGCCCAGTTTGGTCTGGTGGTGTTGGTGTGTCTGCCGTTGGTGCGCGTCCTGATGACCGCCATCTTGTTCCTGAAGCAAAAAGACAAAGGGCTTGCGCTGATGGCGCTGACAGTTTTTGTGGCTTTGGTGGGAAGTTTCCTTTTGGGAATTGATTTGTAAATAGTCTTACAACAAGTTCTTCGCCAGGTACCACGGCAGAATAATGTACAAAGTAATATCGCGAATCAGATAATAAGCAAAAAACACGGCAAAGAATTTCCAGCCATAACGGCGAATCACGCCCTTTAATCCGCTTTCGCGGAAAATCTGCTTCGCTTCACGAAACACTCGTGGCGTCCAGCGATCCAGAAATTTGGTTTTGGGTGGAGCTTGTTCCATATAAAAAAGAACCCCTTGCTGTTTCTATCCTCTCCTTTAAAGGCGAATAGTCAAGGGGTCAATAAACGGGGCAGGAGTCCGTGAGAAGGAGGGAATGAGAACATGTATGAGGGGAAAATTCACGGAACTCCTGTCTGATTTCATTACACTCCTGATGGTGCGTTTTGTCAAAAGGTCGAGGCCTCAGTGAAAAACGCTGGTCCATCTCTGGGCGTGAGTCCTACTATTGATGAATGAATATGAAAAATCTCAAATACACACTGTTCGTTCATCTTTATGGTCTTTTCAAAATTCCTTTGGTTTTGTTTGTCAGTCCCCGTGTGGTGGAAGCTGGCAAAAAGCGCTTTGTGATCAAGATCCCGCTGGGGTATCGCACGAAGAATCACCTGAACTCGATGTATTTTGGTGCGTTGGGGATTGGTGCAGAACTTTCCATCGCGGCAGCGGCGGTTTTTTCCATTGCTGAAAGCAAGCAGAAGATTGACTTCGTGTTCAAGGATTTCAAAGGCGACTATCTGAAGCGCGGTGATGGCGATGTGCACTTTATCTGCGACGAAGTCGAAATGGTGAACTCTTTGATTGAAGAGTCCAAAACCAATCCGAACCGTATTGAACGAAAAATGAAGGGTTATGCGATCGTTCCTTCAGTGAGTGAAACAGAGCCCATCATGACTTATGAGCTCACACTTTCCGTCAGAAACAGATCAATCAAGGCCTAACTGGGAAAGGCTTTTTACGCTCTCATCATATTCGTTGATGAGCTTGGCGTAGATTTCTTTCACGGTCAGAATTTCTTCCACCAGGCCCACAGACTGCCCGGCAGTCCATACGGTTTTCCAAGTGGGTTTGGTGGCAGCCGCCTCCAGGGACTTCATTCCCATCAAATGAATCAACGGTACCATGTATTTCTTTGTCAGTTTGTAGTCTTTCAGGATCTTCATTGCCCACGGCAAATCAGTTCCCATTTTCTGCACGTAAGGGGTGTTGATCACCGCAGCCGGTGTGCCTGACACTCGTGTGGTCATCACGATATCTTCCGGGGTGGAATTCACGATGGCGTCCTTGTAGGACTGATCCACCTGAGCTTCGCGACTGGCGATGAATCGGGTTCCCACGCTGACGCCGGAAGCGCCCAGTGCCAGACACGCCGAAATCATGGATCCGTGAGCAATGCCTCCGGCGGCAATGATGGGGATCTGCAGTCGGGTTTTAAGCCACGGAATCAAAACCAACGGAGAAATCGGGCCGGCATGTCCGCCAGCGCCGGCGCCCACAGCGATCACGCCGTCAGCGCCCATGTCCTGAACTTTCAGGGCGTGCTCCAGATTCGTGACATCGCAAAATACCTTGGCGCCATTTTTGTGGGCGTCCCGAATCACAGATTTGGGGCTTCCCAAAGAAGTAATGAACATGTCCACGCCGTGATCCAGGGCCACTTTGATGTCTTCACCCTGGCGGGTGTTGCTTTTGTTCACAATGACATTCACGCCAATGGGTTTCTTGGTGCGGCTTTTGATGTTTTTCAGGGCTTCAGCGTATTGTTCGATCGGGCGGTAGTTCAGGGCAGGGAAGGTGCCGATGCCGCCGGCTTCACTGGCTTCGACGACGATGTCGGTGTTGCTGACCAGAAACATGGGGGCTGCGATGATGGGATAGTCGATGCCCATGGTGTCGGTGAAACTGGTTTTGATCTTTTTGAGCATAAAAAAAGCCTCCCTGCTTTCATAAAGAATACGGGGAGGCTCGGAGGACGCAAGTAATTTCTTAAGGCTTCAGGTATCTGCTGAACAGAGTGAAGACTTCTTTTTTGATCGCTTCTTCGCGCTCGACAGTTTGCGGTCCCAATAATCCCAGTTGCAGGATGTTGTTAAAGCAGCTGACGACGAAAAGAGCCATCATGTCACGGTCACGTCCCTGATAAACCGGCATGTGGGCCAATACCGCTTTTTGGTAGTGTTCAAAGAACACGCGGCGTGTTTCCCAGTAATCCAGCATGCCTTGAACGCCTTGCAGGGCGGTTCTTAGCGGGCGGTTGTCGTGGAAGCGTGTGAAGCCGATGTCGATGAAGGCGTGGATCTTGGCATCCAGGTCCGGCGTTTGAAGATGAGCCAGTTTCTCTTCAATATATGCCAGGTCTTTCTGCAGAAGATCGTCGATCACCGCGGCCACTATGGCTTCTTTGTTGGCAAAGAACTGATACAGAGACCCGATGCTGACACCTGCCATTTCGGCGATCTTGTCAGTAGTGATAGCGTGGTAGGGCTCTTGAACCAGAAGGCGTGCGCAGGATTCTACAATGCTAGCCACCGTCTCTTTGGAGCGTTTCTGGACGGGGATTTTCAGCATGTACTTCTTTTCAGGACTTGTGTGAGTTTGTGGAGCTGCACCCATAAATTCCTCCTTTTTGAGGTTATAAACTTGGCTCAGGTTCATATTCGGCCAAGAGGGTTTATAATTCAATACTAGTTCGGTAAGTATCACTTGGCGGTACCGACGTCCCCCCCAGAGGTACATCTTTACCAATCTTTAACATAAAATTAAAACTATCGTCTTATTCTGATCCTATACCCCTAAACATTAGAAGTATTGCTCTATCGTAATCAAAAAGCGGTAGAAATAAGAGCTTTTAATTATGTTTATGTCGAAATACCTGTTTTCTACGAGTTGTTTTTAAATTTCTCTTCGAACTTTGTGAATGAAATTTTTGAGTTCTGCTGCGGAATTTCAGCGAATAGCGCTTCCAAGGGTGTGTTCGGGGATCCAATATGTTGGCAAAGTATCGTTCGTCCATCGCTGCGCGCAATGCGCATCAAGGCCGCCGGCCTCACATTTTAAAAGCATGTTAATAAGGCTGCTAAGTATATGAAGTTACGAGTTTTAATTATTTTGGGTCCTATGATGGGCATCATGTTTTGCAGAGCGGCTTTCGGCGACTATGAAATGGACGGAGGTGGCGTGTGGACGGCCAGAATGATTTAAAGCACTTTGCAAACCTGGGAACCAAGCTGGGTTTGTGCGTGAAGGATCAGGACAAGCGAGTTCTTTATCAGAATGAAAACAGCATTCGCACCTGTGGTGATATGCTGGGTCAGCAGTGCTCCAAGACGTGCATGACTCTGTATAAGAAGATCGAGGAATGCTCCGCCATTTCTGAAGGCATGAAGCTTTTCAAAGCCACTGAAATTGAAGGTCACAAGGTGGATGCGCTGATCGTGAACGACGGCGATAAGATCACCACTCTGCTTTATCCGCTGGATGAAAGCGAAGAAAAATTCCAGAAGCAGGAAGCCTACTTCCGTGAAAAGGGTCTGACCAAGAGTGAAATCCGCATTATGCAAATGGTGCTTCAGGGTATGACCAATGCAAACATCGCCGAGAAGCTTTTTATCTCCAAGGCGACGTTGAAAACTCATTTGAATAATATTTATAAGAAACTTCCAGAATCCATGCGCCCGTCCCAGGTGCGCAACTAAGGGGACGGCTCAATAAAGCGGTCCTCTTTCTTGTCATAGAAGTGGCGGGTCAGCACGTACACCGGGCAGTGGGCCTTGCGGACCACATTGCGGGTGTAGCTGCCTAAGATGGCGGCGCTCATCGGGCCGCTTTGGGCTTCCATCACCACCAGATCTGCTTCGGTGCTGTCGATGGCTTCCATCACCAGTTCATCCACGCCGCGGAATGAATTATCAATAATAAATTGCGCTTCCACGCCTTCCTTATGGGCCCAATCGACCCAGTACTGGGCGCGATGGGATTGTTCCTCGATGGTGTGTTCGATGATTTGATCCAGCGTCAGCATCTGTCCTTTGAAGTTATAAATGCGCGGGCGGGTGTCCAGATCAAAAAGGCTTTCGATCGGACGAGCAATCGCATGCAGCAGGGTCACGCCGGACTTCAGGTTTTTTGCCAACTCCAAAACGTGGCGGAAGTTGTCCTTGGAATGTTCTCCAAACTCGGTCGGGAACAGGATGTTTTTCGGCGAGCGGGTTTTGGTGGTGTGGGCTCCCACCACGCAGACCGGGACTTCGCTTTGCAGAAGCAGGCTTTCGGCGAAACTTCCCAGGATAAAGCGCTGAAACCCTTCGCGGCCATGGCTGCCGACGACGATCAGGTTGGTTCCGGTGCGCAGGGCATAGTGGGACAGGGTTTCTGCGGCCCCAGCGTGCGACTGTGAGGCGTGGGGGATGACCTTTGGTTCTAGCAGGAAAGGAAGGTTATAGTCGCTCAGAACCTCTTTAAAGAGCGATTCGGCGGTTTTGGAGTGATCTGTGACCCAGGCCGGGACCTCATAGGTTGGCAGTACGATTTCGTTTTCGCGCAAAAGGTACAGGGGTTCAATTTCCGCCTGCAGTGTCTGGTGCAGGTGGGTCAGATAGTCCGCCATGCGCTGGTTGAGTTCTTTGTTGTCTTCAAAAGCATCCAAAGCCCAGATGATTCTCATAGAACCTCCCAGTCGTTATTGTGCCGCGAAGAATAGATGCAATAAAGAAATCGGCTTAGAGCTTGTCGGGAATCAGTGTGGCAGATGACAGGTCTTAAAACGAAAAAAGCCTGCCGGGTGGGGCAGGCTTTTTAAAATGAACCAGAAAGGTCCTATGTGGTCGGAGTCGGGTCGGAACTGCCCACCGTTGTGGTGCCCAGTTTCTGAGCTTTTTCTTCCGCCTTTTCGATTTCTTCGATGTACTTTTTGGTCGCTTTTGGAAGTTCATTCCACATGCGCAGGGAAAGAAGAAGCCCCATCACCGCAAACGGGATCAGGAACAGCGGCCAGTAAGCCCAGCTCTTGTGAGACAGGTAACCGATCGCCAGGGACTGGATACCAGAGCCCAGGTACACGCAACCATCCACGATGCCAGACGCGGTGGCAGTCATTTTCTTACCGCCGAAGTCAGCAGCTGCTGTACCGGACATCAAAGAGTGAACGCCGATAACTGTCAGGGTGATCATGATTGCTGCCAGACCCAATACGGTTGGATTTGAGAACAGGCTGAACGCCATGATGATCAAAAGGATGATCATGATGAAGTTATTGATCGCCGCTGGAGGACCGCGACGGGACTGGAAGAAGCGGTCAGACACGATACCCGCCATGAAACCACCGAAGATACCAGTCATACAAAGCAACAGACCCCAGTTTTTGATGAAGAACTGAGAGCCTTCAAAGAACACAGCGTCTTTGTCTTTCATCTCGTGAGCGAAGACCAGATACCATTGCATGATACCGTTACGCAGAACGCCGGAAGTGAAATCCACCAGGGCGATTGTGATCATCACAGGGTTTGTGAAGATCTTTTTCAGCATGAAGCCGATAGTGATTTTAACGTTGGAATCATCGTAGTCAGAGGAAGCGTCCGCAGTATCGAAGTCACCGAAATTGGCTTCAGCCGGAGAGTCTTTCAAAAGAACGAAGTCGATCAATGCCCAAACCAACAACAGGAAGGCTGGGATTGCAAACACCAGCCATGTGGCATTCGTCACGCCGGTGTCGATAGCGAAGATGTGACGGATAAAGCTTTGGAAGGCTGTTGGTTCGTGACCCAGTTGCAGCTTGGAAGCTTCAACGATCGCCTGACCCCAGTCGAATGCGAAGTAAACCCCGAAGGAAATCAAAGTGCCGAAGATCGCACCGAAGACACCGCGTTCACGCACGTGGAACCAGTAAGCTTTTACTTTGATGATGGAAACCGCACCGTAGGACTGGAAGAACATGTTCAGCGCGAACAAGACAGAGTACGCCACAACCATGTTTGTTTTCAAAGTGCCCATCAGGAACAGATAAGTCGCACCTGCCATCAAAAGATTCATGATGGATGAACCCAGAGCCGCAATGATGATACCTTTTTTACCGCCGATTTTATCAACGATCGGACCATTCAGAAGGAAAGAGAAACCGTAGGTGATTGTGCCGGCTGCGAAGATGATACCAAATTGTTCTTTGGTCATCAGGTCGCCCAGGGCGTTCTTGGAAACATTCAGGTTGTAACGTGCCATGTACAAGAAGGCATAAGTCATACCCAGAGGGAACCAGTTTACGAAACGACGAATCATGAACTTGCGTGAATGTCCCAGCGGGTTGTTCTTGAAGTACAAGAAAATAACCGCGAACAGACAGGCGCTGACGAGTAGTAAAGCCATGGGACCTCCGGTAAAATTTCGAGGAAGCTAAAGGAAAATGGGCCACTTTGCAATCTAAAGAGCCTTCGGTTGCCCCGAAGTTATTTCAAGATTGTGTTAGGGAGCCGGGAAACTGGTTCCAGAGTGGGATTTTAATTTCCCCCTTTTGTGATACGCTGCAAAAACTTCACGATGAAATCGCTCAAATCTGTTTAATGGGACCCCTGAGTTTGCCATAAGCAAAACTTATGGAAGCGGTAAATATTATGACTTTGTGCTTATAGGTCCAGGGCGATATGTTGTGTTTCAGAAGGAGACGTTACAAACGAAACCTTCTAACCTCGGTAGGTTCCTGACCACTCTCCCAGCGAAAGAGAGACCCGGTCCCAAGAAAACCGCCGCAATCGCGGCTCACAAAGTCCCACCTAAATAGCCCACCTAACACAGCCTGCCGGGGCTTGCGCGCGAACACGACGCAATGCTACTTTCATTTGCATGTCATTTAAATACTTCCCCCTCTACGAAAAGCAAAAAGATACTACCCAATATAAAAAAATCTCTTCCGATCACGTGCGCGTGGAAAAAGTCGGCGAGCGCGAGGTTCTGATTGTAGAACCTGAGGCCCTCGAATTGCTTGCGCAAGAGGCATTGAGCGATGTGTCGCATCTGTTGCGCCCAAAACACCTTGAAAAGCTTGAAAAAATTCTGCAGGACCCAGAAGCATCCCCCAATGATCGCTTTGTGGCGGTGGATTTGCTGCGCAATGCGGTGATCGCAGCGCAAATGGAGTTCCCATCCTGTCAGGATACGGGAACAGCGATTGTAGTCGGCAAAAAAGGGGAGCGCGTCTTCACCGGTGCTGACGACAAGGAATTCCTGTCCAAAGGGATTTTCAACACTTACCAAAAACGCAATCTGCGTTTTTCTCAGATGGCGCCGATTTCTTTCTTTGAAGAAAAAAACACCGGCAGCAATCTGCCAGCGCAGATCGACATTTATTCCGAGCAGGGTGAGGAATACAATTTCCTGTTCCTGGCCAAAGGTGGCGGCAGTGCGAATAAATCCTATCTGTATCAGAAAACCAAAGCGGTTTTGAATCCGGAGGGTTTTGAAAAGTTCGTGCGCGAAACGCTGAACTCTTTGGGGACGGCGGCATGTCCACCGTATCACCTGGCGTTCTGCGTGGGTGGGACGTCTGCGGAAGAAACTCTGAAGATCGTGAAATACGCGTCTGCGGGTTATCTGGATGGTTTGCCAACGACAGGCAGCGAAGGCGGTCGTGCCTATCGTGATCTGGAAATGGAAAAACAAGTCGAGCAGTGGGCCCGTGAAACCGGCATCGGCGCTCAGTTCGGTGGCAAGTACTTCGTGCACGATGTGCGCGTGATTCGTCTGCCTCGTCACGGGGCAAGTTGCCCGATCGGCGTGGGTGTCAGCTGTTCTGCGGACCGCAATATCAAAGGCAAAATCACCCGTGATGGTATTTTCCTTGAGCAGCTGGAGCTTCACCCGGAACAGTACCTGCCAAATCACCTGCAGGATGCTGGTGCTGAAGCGATTGAAATTGATCTGAACAAACCCATGGCAGAAACGCTGAAAGTTCTTTCCCAGCAAAAAGTGGCAACCCGTGTGATGCTTAACGGTCCGATGATCGTGGCTCGTGACATCGCCCATGCGAAGCTGAAAGAAAAAGTGGATCGCGGCGAAGGTGTGCCTCAGTACTTCAAGGATTATGCGGTTTATTACGCGGGTCCTGCAAAGACACCAAAAGGTTACGCTTCCGGATCCTTTGGTCCGACGACCAGTGAGCGCATGGACCCTTATGTGGGCACCTTCCAGGCGCTGGGCGGTTCGATGATCATGCTGGGTAAGGGAAACCGCAGCCCTCAGGTTACAGAAGCCTGCAAACAGTACGGTGGCTTCTATCTGGGGTCGATCGGCGGCCCGGCGGCTCGTTTGGGTAAAGAATGCATCACGAAAGTGGAAGTGCTGGATTTCCCAGAGCTGGGCATGGAGTCTGTGTGGAAGATCGAAGTGAAAGACTTCCCGGCCTTTATCATCGTCGATGACAAAGGAAATGACTTCTTCAAGTCCGTGATCAAAAGACTTTAAAAATTAAAAAGCCTCCCATTGGGAGGCTTTTTCTATTTCACTTGTTTTACTTCACCTGTTTATTTTACGTTGCCGTTTTCTTTCAAAAGCAGGGGCGAGATTCCCACAAACAGGTTCATGATCACCGGTCCGATAAGAAGGCCCGGCAGCCCCATCATGATGATCGCGCCGACCACACAGGTGAAGCCAATCACGGCAGAAATATCCTGCTCACCGCCGATAATAAACGGCTTGATGATATTGTCGATACTTCCCGCGATTGTTGCCACGATGAACAGGCCAACGGCTGCGCCGGTGCGGTCGCCAATAAAGGCCAGCACACACAGCAGGTAACCCACAGGGGCCGCGCCAATCACCGGGATAAAAGACACAAAGAAGGTGATGGTCAGTACCAGCCAGAAATCACCTTCGCCAAAGATCAAACTGCCGGCACCGATCAGACTTGCTTGAATCAAGCCGATGACCAGCGTGGAAAACAGAGTGATCCAGCAGCTTTTTTTCGTGATCAGGATCAGTTTTTCCGTCGTTTCCTCGCGAAGCGGGGAATACTTCAGGGTGAATTTTTTGATGCCCGGTGCTTTGATCAGCATCACGGTCATGGATATCAAAAAGACAAAAATCAAAAGTAAAATCGCCGGAAGCTGACCCAGGAACTGCGTGGAATACTCCAAAGCGCTGCTGCCGATTTTATGCAGCACATTTTCCATCACCTCTTTGGCCGGACCGGCCAGATCAGTTCCGGTGAAATCTGAAAGCTTTTGCAGCAGATTCAGAGCGTAATTTTTCAGATTGTGTGCCTGAGTCAGGATCTGGTCGGTTTCAATATTTTTCGGCTGGCTGGCGTAAACGACGATGCGATAGATGGCCAAAGACAACGGGATCAGGAACAGTCCCATTCCCACCAGCATAAAGATAATGGACCAGGATTTGCGCCCCAGACGGCCTTTCCTGCTAAGCTTTTCAATCCAGTCATTCAGACCCATGGCAAAGACACCGGCAAGAAGCAGAGGCATCAGGAAGGGAATATTGATAAATAAAAAGGCCGTCAGTAACAGCGCAAATAAAACCCAGTGCACAGCTTGCGGTTTGTCTTTGAAAGAATTCAGCATAACGTCCTACACTTTCTTGATAAATAAATCCTGGCTGCCACGAATGCGTTCAGCATAGATGCCTTTTTCAGATCTTTTGCCGGCGCTGATAATCATTGTGATGGCGGCCCCGGAGGGCAGATCCAGCAGCTTTTTCACGCGAACTTCGTCAAAGCCCTCCATCGGACAGCTGTCATAACCGGCAGCACGAAAAGCCAGCATCAGGTTTTCACAGGCCAGGGCGGTGGTTTTGGTGGCCCATAGCAAATTTCCGCTGCGACCAAAAGGCCCGCGTGGCATCACCCGGAACATTCCCAGGAAAAACACAGCCAGGCTTTTAAACGGTGCCAGAATATGCAAGGGACCATTGCCATACACGAACGGCACAAGTTTGTTGTAATAGGCATGAACACTTTTCGGGGTGTCATGGCGGTTGGAAAAATAAGCCTGATTGATCTTCTGACCCCGCTGCCATTGATCGGGACGGGCCACGCAGGCAATCAGCGTCGGCGCGGTTCGCGCTGCCGGCTGATTCAGACAGAATTCTTTCATACGCTGAAGCTTGTCCGGGCTTTTTATCCAGTAAAATTCCCACGGCTGAAGGTTGGAGGAATTCGGTGCCAGCAATCCCAAACGCAGGCATTCTTCGACGACAGCATCCGGAATCGGTTCATTGGTATAGTGGCGGACAGAACGACGGCTTTCGACAACTTTGGTGAATTCGCCAAAGTCGCATGCAACTGCAGGTTCAGAATACATAACGTCAGGAGCTTTGCTGAAAATATTGTCGGACATCTAGTCTTGAACCTCGCACTGCATGCGTGCATCGCTACGGCAGTTGATCCAGGTTCCATCGTGTTTTGGTGGTAAATAGCTGGGGCTGCAGAATGTGTTTTTGAATATGGTGTAGGTCAAAGAGCGCCCACGATGGGTCATCTCGCAGGTCCAGCGGACATCGCGTTCGGCTTCGCTTTCGGCGCGGCGCTTGATGTCGTTAAAACAGAAGGTTCCGCTGTTGGCATTGCAGTAAGAATACTCCGAACCACGTCCGGTGACCTGGATGGTTTTGGCAAAAACTGACTGGGACATGAGAATTGCAAATACAGCAAGAATGAACGCTTTCATAAAGGCCTCCGCCTCTCAATCAACGCACAGTTTAGAGGGGGAGGCAACAGACAGTGTTATCAAGGCATAGCGTCAGTGTCAGGCTTGGGTAAGAAACTGAACGCCCAGTTCCTGAGCCTGCTCAATCTCGTTCCAGCGTGACCAGCGGACTTGTCCTTCGACGCTGACATATTCACCTTCTTTGTTCTGGTAGGTGAGATTGACAAAGTCTTTCTTCGTATAGAATGGAGCCTTAATCTTAAGGCAAGAGCCGTTAAGTGAAATGTTCTCAAAGGCACCTCCCATGATGGGTTGAAAGCCGCGGTTTTCCATTCCCGAGGGCAGCATAGACGGACTGACCATGGCGCGGCTTTCCTGCGTTTCGCGCTTGTCCTGACGAAGCTCCAGCTGACGGCCATTCAGGTGGGCCTGGATGTCTTTCAGCAAGTTGGCCTCTTCGGTCTTCCACAGCACCACGAAGTCATTGCGGGATTTCAGGCGGATTTTCATCGAGCTTGAAAGCTCGTTCACCACGAAGAAGGTCTTCACATTGCGGGTGGTTTTTTGCAGATAGCTGTACAGGTCAAAGTGCCGCACTTCCAGAAAAGGCAGGAAGACGACGATAATTTTTTCGACGTCGTTGTTTTGCAGAACCGGGCGCAGCGAATAGGGATTGTCGATCAGTGTGCAATCGAAAGTCTTTTCGTTTTTCAGTTGCGCAGGAATACGGTTGGTCCCGGTGATAAAGATTTGTGTGTTCATCATTCTTAAGTTCCCCCTTGTGCAGATTCCTATAAGCAAGCATGAAGCCAGCTTCAGACCTGCGCAGAATGGCTCTTCAGAAAAAGTGCGTGAACAGGTGTCTAGAAATTACTGACAGTGTTAAGTTCCTTCCTCTCAAAATGAGACTCTGACGGGAGGAGGGGTGAGAGGGCCTCTTGCTCAGGCCCCCTCACTGGAGGGAAGGGTATTTGAATGGATACAGCGTAAATGCCGCCTCCTATATAATAGGAGTGAAGATCGCCAAGCTGATCTTTCTCACCATAGAGACCACCCTGGGAGAGGTTCATGGGCTCTGTGGTATGAAAGCGCAAGTGAAGCTGTTGATCTGGGCTATTTGCCGTTACATCGTTCATGCAAAGTCAGTAATGCAATCGTGGGGCCCTCGGTGAGAACGCATATATTTCATCTGACATAATTTCGTGAGTTTTTCGGGGCAAAATGACCCGATCCGCAGGAGAAAGACCCCCATGCGTTTAAACAATATTAATAGTGTCTTTTCCTTGCGATGAGACCCTTCTTCACCTAAGAATGAGTTAAGACTGAATAAATCATAAATCCTGGGAGAGAAGGGTTTTTGTGAAAAGACTAAAGCGGCTGTTCGTTCTGTCACATGAATGGAATGTCTTTCTTGTTCTGTTGATTATCATTTCCGTCAGCGTACTGAGCTGGTGGATGGTTAAGGTGCATCTTGAAAAAGAATGGAATGCACGTCTTGAATCAGAAATAGGAAGTGTTCAGGCGGTGATCAACCGCGAGTTCTTCGGCTATGGTCAGTCGTTGATGGACACACGCGCCTTTTTCCAGTTGGCAGGAATTCCCACAGCGAAAGAATATCAGGACTATGTGGATTCTTCCCAGGTGCTTCGACGTTTCCCGGGGTTGCAGGGTATTGGCTTTGCGCAAAAAGTTGAAAAAGACGGTGTGCCCGGTTTAGAGCGCGCCATGCGCGATCAGGGCTTTGTCGATTTTAAATTCTGGCCCGAAGGGGAGCGTCCTTTATACACTTCAATTACTTTGATTCAGCCCCAGGATTGGCGAAACAAAAAAGCCCTGGGCTTTGATATGTACTCGGATCTGACTCGGCAGTCGGCGATGGATAAAGCGCTGTTGGGAAATCTGATGGCGGTGTCTGATCCGGTGGTCCTGGTGCAGGATGATCAGGAGGAATTCCAAAAAGGTTTCCTGATTTATCTGCCAGTGACCAAGACGATTGACGTGTCGGGTGAAGTGGAGCCCAAGAACATGCTTCTGGGGTTTGCGTACTCGGTGGTGCGTATCAACCGTTTCTTTAACGGCGCCTTCGGGGTGCCGCAGTTCTATGATGAAAAGGTCAATTATAAGATCACCATCTATGATCAGAAGATGGGTCGCACCATTCCGATCTATGAACGCTTCCCGTCCAAGTCTGAAGACAAGGTCGTTTCTGATATCTCGGTCAGCCGTGAAATCAAAGTCTTTGATAAAACCTGGACAATTCACTTTGAGCCTTTGCCGCATTTCTTTAACTGGTACGAACGCTATGTCCCGATTCTTTTTGCGTTTGTGACACTGGTGATGTTGTCGGTGATTTTCCTGGCATTGTGGTCCACACAGCAGTTCCTGAAGTTCAGTGAACGCCATAAAGCCTCTTTGTCCCAGCTTTCCAAGAATAAATCCGAGGATATCGCCATGTTCCGCAAGCTGAACACGGTACAAGCGGATTTGTCTTCGGCCATTGAAGGCAGTTCTTTGTTTGAAAAGTTCTGCACACACATGGAAAGCGTATTTGGTGTCGAGGATTGCGCTGTCTTTGTCCGTGAGCAAAAAGGCCCTTATGAAAAGCGCTTCCAGAAAAATCTGAACGTCTTCCCGGATATTCTGGACGTGCCACGTGAATTTGATGTCCATCTGGGCGAAGGGATCCTGGCCACTCAAGGCGCGGTCGAGGCCATGCAAAAAGCCCTGGCCATGATACCACCCGACGTGCGTAAAACTCTGGATCAGTCGCCTTACTACCTGATCCGCACGGCCATGCATGAATCCGGCAAGGAAACCTCGGTGCTGATCGTGTTGAAGGGCCCCAAAAGCCTGCTGGATTCCGAGATGAAGTCCTATGCGGTTCAGCGTGTGGTGGGGAAATTCACCATGTCCTATGATAAGGCCATTTTGCTTCGTCGTGCGGAAGATGCGAACTTTATGAAAAGTTCGTTCCTGGCCAACATGAGCCACGAGATCCGCACACCGTTGGGAGTAATCGTAGGGTATTCAGAGATTCTGGCAGATGACGATCTGGAGCCCGGCGACAAAGAGCAAATTGTCAAAAGCATTAAACGCAACGGTAAAGAGCTGGCGCGTTTGATTGATGATATTCTGGATATCTCCAAGGTGGAAGCCGGCAAGCTGCACTTTGAAATGGCTCAGGTGAATCTTGAAAACCTGATTCAGGAAATCAAATCCATCATGGAAGTGCGCGCTTCCGACAAGAAAATCCAGTTCAGCACGGCGAAGCTCAGCAATGTGCCGTCGATGGTGGTGACTGATGATGTGCGCCTGAAACAGATTCTGGTGAATGTTGTGGGTAATGCCATCAAGTTCACGGAAAAAGGCGGCGTGAAGCTGCTGTATAAAACCTACGCCAGTGATCATGGCGAACAGTTCCTGGAATTCCAGGTGCAGGATAGCGGTGTCGGTATCAGTGAAAAAGGCCGTGAAATGCTGTTTAAGCCGTTTTCTCAAGCCGATGTTTCCACGACCCGCAAGTATGGTGGCACCGGCCTGGGGCTGGCACTTTCCAAGCGTCTGGCTGAACTTCTGGGCGGGGAGCTTTTCCTGCAGGAATCCTCTATCGGCAAAGGTTCCACCTTCTGTCTGCGCATTCCGCTGAAGGATCTTGAAAAACGCGCTTTCAATGTGCGCCCTGAAAAAAATGTGGTGAAGGTGGAAAGTGCTCTGGATGACGGTCCCAAGCGCGAGATCGACTGGGGTGCTTTGGATCTGAAAAATCTGCTGGCAGGATCAAGAATCCTGCTGGTCGAGGATTCTGAAGACAATCAGGAAATATTTGAACACTTCCTGCGCAGTGCCGGGGCGGATGTGATGATTGCGGATGATGGTGAAAAGGCTGTGGACCAGGCTTTCCGGTACAATCCGGATTTGATTTTGATGGATATCCAGATTCCCAAATTCGATGGTCGCGAGGCCACCAAGCGCATTCGTCAAAAGGGCTTCACTCGCAACGTGATTGCCCTGACGGCCCACGCTCTGCATGAAGAACTGCAAAGTTGCCTGGAAGCAGGCTGCAATGGTCAGATCACCAAGCCGGTGTCCGGAGAGCTGCTGGTGCAGGAAGTTTACTTCTATCTGAATCACAAGGTTTGATATGGCAGCGATGATTGTGCCTGTGGAATCAAAAGTGAAATACCTGCGCCGTCGTGATGCTGAGCTCGAATCCCTGTTGGGGATGATTGTGGGTGCGGAGTTGTTTGAGCTGGGAAAAAAAGTGGGGCATCAGGTCAAAGGCAATGCCGCGACTTTCGAGTTCAATGATCTCACCGACCTTGGCAAGAGGCTTGAGGCCGCTTGCCTTGCGGAAGATGGTCAGGCGGTGCAGTCTGCGGCGCAAGAGCTAAAGCAGAAGGTGACCGCCCTGTTGGAGCAGTATTCATGAGTGGCTGGTTTTCCCAACCAGCAGTCGATACACAAACAAAATCAGCATTGAGCCAAAGACCGAGGCGATAAAGCCGGCTGGCTCATAGGGTGCATAATATCCCGCACGGGTTCCGATAAAGTGCGCGACAAAAGATCCGGCGATACCCAGCATGCAGGTGATGATCCAGCCTCCGGGGTCTCGTCCGGGCATAAGTATTTTGGCAATGGCTCCCACCAGCAGTCCCAGAATGATGGCGACAATCATGATGTGCTCCTTTCGGTGTAAGGTGTTTGATGGAAGGCCACCCCTTCGGAGAATGCTTGAAAGGGTGGCCGCTTATCCGTCATCTGTCGTGGTCAAATGACGAACGAAAATATTGGGTTACTGTTGCGGGCGGCGGGAAGGGGAAGTTGGTTTATCCAGACTCTCTCTTGCGCTGCTGGCGTACTTGGCAAAGACGGAGGAGACTTTTTCAGAAGCCTCGTCTTTCGCCATGCCGTATTTCTGCTGCAAAATACCCGCGATGGCTGTGGCATCACCCTTGGTTTTATCCCACTCGTCATCGGTGATATTACCCCAGGCTTTATGCAGGTCGCCTTTGATCTCTTTCCATTTGCCCTGAATGATATCCTTATTCATGGTGTTCTCCTTTGTTGAGGGTTGTTGTGTTGTAAGTGATCAGTACCAGGGCTTTCGAGGCCTTGGCGTTGTTAAGTTCCGTGTCTGCCGGGTGTGTTGCGGCGTTAAGTTCATCAATCACCGTGATCTGTTGCAGATCTTTTTTCAGCACAGCTTTAACTGCCGCGGCTCGTTCATCAGCAAGTTTAGAATCTCCCGCGGGGATATGCTGCCCTGGCGAGGGATATTCCCGGTCGGCCCAGGCAAGAATGCGCACTTCCTGGATGCCCCCATGTCGTTCGGCGACTTCGGTAAGCTGATGGATTTTGCTTTGTTCTTCCTTGCTAAGCTCGTCGGTACCGGGCTGAAAGTTCACCACCGTGTAATGAGTAGTGCCGGGAGCGGTCGCCTCTGCAGACTGTGGTGACTCTGTTTTGGCAGAGTTAGAAGCGCATCCAGCGCCCAATATAAGAGAGCTGATTAAGGTCAGAAAAATGCTCGAGTTGCGTAACATAATGTCTCCTTATGGTGTTTTTCCGTGGGGCCAGAAGCCCGTTGCTATAATATGGCTGCAACTGGGGTGCCTTAAGATAATACCGCTTAAAACGAAATAAATAGACTTATGAATCTTATTTTTGGCCAAAGGTGGCAAAAAGCCACAAAAAGGTTGCGGATATATGCCCCGCTGGATTATCTCTATATTCAGAAGGGGGCTTAATGGACTCTCAAAAAACGATCCTGCTTATTGAAGATGATTTGGATTTGGCAGAGCTTGCAACAGCGTACTTCCGCCAAAAAGGCATTCAGGTTTTGCATATGGAAGACCCTTTGGAGGCTTTGAAATCCATCACTTCCAAAAAGCTGGTTCCTGATGCCATCATCACGGATTTGAATCTGCCCTTGATGTCGGGCCTGGATTTTATCAAAGCTGCTCGCAATGAAGGTGTGGCGCTTCCGATTATTCTGATCACCGTTTCCAACGATGTCGACACGGCGGTGGAAGCCATCAATGCCGGCGCTTATGACTTTGTGGTGAAACCACTGCATTTCCCTCAGCTTTTAATTTCTGCGCAACGGGCATTCAAATTTAATTCCTTGAATGAAGAAAATGAAAACCTGCGCCAGACTCTGGATTTCAGCAAAGGTGTGAATCCTGATGGCATCATCGGAAAAAGTGATGCGATTCGCAAAGTCGTGGATCTGGCCCGCCGGGTGGCGAAGAGCGCTTCGACCGTTTCGATCACTGGTGAAAGTGGCACGGGGAAAGAAGTCTTTGCCAAAGCCATTCATAACTGGAGTCCGCGCGCCAAGAAACCTTTTGTGGCGATCAACTGTTCAGCCATTCCGGAAAATCTTCTGGAATCTGAATTGTTCGGTCACGCCAAGGGATCTTTCACCGGTGCGGTGGAAAAGAAAGTCGGTCTTTTTGAAGAAGCCGACGGCGGCACATTGTTTCTGGATGAAATCGGGGATTTGAATCTGTCCTTGCAGGCCAAGCTTTTGCGCGTTTTGCAAGAGCGCGAAATCAAGCGGGTGGGTGAAAATCAGTCCCGTTCGGTGGACGTGCGCGTGATCGTGGCGACCCATAAGGATCTTCGTCAGGAAGTCGCGGAAAAACGTTTCCGTGAGGACTTGTATTTCCGTCTGAATGTGATTCCGGTGAAACTTCCGCCGCTGCGGGATCGTCGTGAGGACATTCTGCCTTTGGCAGAGCATTTCCTGAAAAAATACAACGCCATCAATGGCACTCAGGTGCAGGGGTTTAAAAAATCCGCCAAAGAGTTTTTGCTGACTCAAGGCTGGCGCGGAAACGTGCGCGAACTTGAAAATGCCATTGAACGGTCCGTGGTTCTTTCATCCGGGGCCGAGATTGATGTTGCGGCCTTCACTCTTTTTGATGAACCGGCATTGCAGGATGCTTTCTTAAGTACAGAGGATAAAAAGAACGCCTTTGTTTTTCATTTCGGTGACGAGGTCGAACCTTTGCACGAGCTGGAAAAGAAATACGTGCAATTCGTCTATGAAAGAAAAAATCGCGCAAAAGAACTGACGGCCAAAGCTCTCGGTATTGATCGAAAAACCCTGTATCGCAAACTGCAGGAAATTGACCCGCAGGTTTCCGTCTAGGGGAAAATTCCTCAGGGTGCGGGGTGATTTGCCTCGCGCCAGGGCTTATAACGATTTTAAACGTTTTAAGCCTTGGTGGTTCCCTTGCATTACCTTTCTTGTGAGATAACAAGGAGGGTATCCATGACTTCGATTATTCGTCTGGCGCTGGCTTTGGGTTTTGTAGGCGCCATCACTTACGCACAACCTGATGTCGAGCTGGCCACAGCCCGTATGGTGGGTGCATCACAGGTCGCACCCGTCTTTTTTGAGCCGGGAAAAAACAATATGAACGGTGAAGAGAAAAAAGAACTGCGCTCGTTCTTCACCTCACTGCGTGAGTCTGACAAGATCAAATCCGTGCGGGTTTTAAGCTGGGGAGATCGCGAGTATCCGGCGAAGGATGAAAAAGCCTCTGCCAAACAAATTTCTTTGGCCAAAGATCGCGCCGACTCCATTAAAAAGTTTTTGCAGCAGGATCTGAAGATTGATTCTGTGGATACGCACAATATGACCGAGCGTCCGTCCAAACTCAGTGAACTTTTCAAAACCGATGACTATGAAGTGAAATCCTCGGCCGAAGCCACCGGCGCAGCACCAGCTCAGAATAAAACCGGTGTGTTTGAAGAAATGGCCCGTTCCACCACCGCTTTGGTGTTGGTGGTCTTGCAGTAAAGGAATGAGCTTTCCCAGTTGAAATTAGGATTTCATCGGGGCTGGGCTCATAATTGTCGGATGGATTTAAATCAGATCATGTTCTTAATAATCCTGGCTTTGGCGCTGTACTTTTTTGTCAGCGAAAAGCTGGGCGTGGATATGACGGCCTTGCTGATCATCCTGGCATTGGCGGTGACGCGGATTCTGGATCCCAAAGAGGCCTTTGCCGGATTTTCAAGTGAACCGGCCCTGATTGTGGTGGCGGTGTTTGTGCTGTCCGCAGGTCTTTCTGCCACGGGGCTGACAGATGCCATTGGCAATGCCGTCAGTCGGGTGGCTGGGAAAAATCAGTGGACGGCAAATCTGGTTATCATGACGACGGTGGCGGCACTTTCGGCCTTCACCCATCACTTGATGGTCACCGCGATGATGCTTCCGATTGTGATGCGACTTTGCCGGGAACAAAACCTTCCCTCTTCGCGATTATTGATTCCCATGGCCACGGCAGCATCCCTGGGGACGACACTGACTTTGATTGGTGCGCCAGCCTTTCTGCTGGCAAACAGCGTTTTAAAGCGGTCCGGAGAACCGGCCTTGCGGTTGTTCTCAGTGACCCCGTTGGGGGCCACACTGGTCGGTGTCAGCTTTGTGCTGATTTTGCTTTTGTTATGGGTTCTGCCAAAGACATCAGGGCGCGATCATCATGATGAAAAATTTCGTATCGAAGAACTTTTCACCGAGTTGGTGGTTCCGTCTGGTTCCCGCTGGGCGGGGATGGGTTTGGCGCAGTTTCAGAAAGAAATGGAAAAGCGGTTTGAAATCGTCGGTCTTAAAAGAAACGGCATAAGGATTTCCACCTTGGAAGCCGAAGTACAGTTGGAAGTGCACGATGTGCTGCTGGTTAAAACTTCGCCCGATGAGCTCTTGTCGGTGGACGAGAAAATGGGTCTGGCACTAAGGACGGTGAAAAAGTACGGCGAAGAAATAGCCGCCGCCGAAGAAGGGCACAGCAAGGTCGCCGAACCCATGATTGTACAGGCTTTGGTTGCTCCTCAGTCTTCTTTGGTGGGAAAAAGTGTCGGTGAAATTGATTTTGTGCGCACCATGGGGGTTGTTGTTATCGGGCTATGGCGCCGGGGTGGGTGGATGTATCACGAGCTTTCTCAGGCGCGGTTGCGCGAAGGGGACTTGATCATTCTGTGGGGGCATGAAAATCAGCTGGATGAAATCAATGCCAAATACAGTCATCTTCTGATGTTGTTCCCGATGAACGTGCGACCGAAAAAACGGGTGAAGGCCAAAACAGCGGCTCTTATCATGGGAACGTCGGTATTGGTCGCGGCGACGGAAACTCTGCCTCCGCATATCGCGTTTATGATGGGGGCGGTGGCGATGGTTCTAAGCAAATGCATTTCCGTGCGCCAGGCGTATGACTCTATCGAAGTAAAAATCTTTGTGATGATTTCCGGGGTGATCCCTTTGGGGATCGCCATGGAAAAAACGGGACTGGCCACCTTGTTTGCTGAAAGTCTGGCACGGGTGATCGCGCACTGGGAGCCCTGGGCCATCATGATGACCTTCTTTGTGGCCGCCGGATTGTTGACTCAGATTTTATCGGATGCGGCAACAACTGTGCTGATTGCGCCCATTGCAATTGCATTTGCAAAAACCGCCGGGGTTTCGCCAACCGCGGCGGTGGTTTGTGTGACCGTCGGAGCCGTTGCGTCTTTTCTGACTCCGATCGGGCACCATGGAAATTTACTGATTCTGGGGCCGGGGAACTACCGATTTGTCGATTTCCTGAAAATCGGCTTTCCGCTGACGGCCCTGATCGCGGTGGTTACATGCTTTATGTCCCTGCATCTGTGGAGCTAAGCGGGGACGGCGGAGGAAGCTGCACCTGATCCCACTTGGGCACATTCACACCCAAAGTGATCTTCAGAACTTCATTCACGTCCTCGACAAAGTGGAAGCGCAGGTCTTTGCGAATATCCTCAGGGATCTCTCTCAGATCCTTTTCGTTTCTTTTGCAAAGAAGAATTTCCTGCACACCCGCCCGGTGAGCGGCAATGACCTTTTCCTTGATCCCGCCCACTGGCATCACGCTGCCCCGTAAAGAGATCTCTCCGGTCATGGCAATCTTCGGATCCACCGGCTTATTCAGCAGCATGGAAGCCATCGAAGTCAGCATGGTGATACCGGCAGAAGGCCCGTCTTTCGGGATGGCGCCGGCTGGTACGTGCACGTGAATGTCTTTTTTTGCAAAGTCCAGCAATGGATCCAAAAGCGGCAGCCGTGATTTCAGCAGTGTCAGCGCAATTTTTGTCGATTCCTGCATCACCTCGCCCAGTTGTCCCGTTAGCAGCAGATTTCCCTTGCCGGGCATCTGGGCTGATTCGATAAACAGGATGTCCCCGCCCACCGGCGTCCATGCAAGTCCGGTTACCACTCCAGGAGGCAGCAAGCTGCCAATCATGTCGGCCGAGAATCTTTCAGCACCAAAGATTTCCTCCAGGTCTTTTTCTTCCACCAGCAGCGGCAGTCCTTCGGCTTTGATAATCTTAAGACTCATGTGTTTGCAGATGCTGGCGATTTTTCTTTGTAAATCGCGCACACCAGCTTCACGGGTGTAGTGAGTCAGAAGTTTGGTCAGCGCCTGATCCGTGATCTGCAGTTGATTGTCTTCCAATCCGTGCTCGATCAATTGCTTAGGCCAAAGATGGTTTCGCGCAATCTGGCGCTTTTCATCGACCGTGTAGCCGCTGAGATCGATCACTTCCATGCGGTCCAGCAGGGGCAATGGAATGCCTTCCAAAGAGTTCGCAGTGGCGATAAAGAACACCTTCGACAAATCAAACGGCGTATCCAGATAGTGATCCTGGAACGTGTTGTTTTGTTCAGGGTCCAGGACTTCCAGCATCGCACTGGCGGGATCGCCGCCAAAGCCGCGGGTCAGTTTGTCGATTTCATCCAGAATAAAGACTGGATCATTTTCGCCGGCCTTCTTAATGCCTGCGATGATTCGACCGGGCAGGGCGCCGATATAGGTGCGACGATGCCCGCGAATTTCCGCGTCATCACGCACGCCACCCAGGGCCACGCGCACGTAGTTTTTACCCAAAGCACGCGCAATACTTTTGCCTAAAGAGGTTTTACCCACACCCGGAGGGCCGATAAACATCAGAATGGATCCCTGATGCGACTTGCGCAGTTTCATCACCGCCAGATGCTGCAGGATTCTTTTTTTGATTTTATCCAGACCATAATGGTCTTCATTCAGCACGCGCTCTGCGGCCTCCAGATCAATGTTCTGTTGCGCGGACGACTGATTCCACGGCAGAGTTGTCATCAGCTCCAGATGGGTGCGAATCATCTGATACTCAGGCGAAGCTGAATTGGATGTTTCCAGCCGGCGCAGCTGATTTTTCGCCAGTTCCAAAGCTTCCGCAGGCATTCCGGCCTTGTCGATTTTATCTTTGAATTTGGTGAACAGGTCCTCGCCCTCGTTGTCGCCAAGCTCTTCGCGGATCACGCGCATTTGTTCCCGCAGAATGCTTTCTTTTTGATTCTGCTGGAAGCTTTCCTGCAATTTGTCGCGGATGCCGCGCTGGATTTTCAGGCGTTCTTTCAGTTCCTGCAGGCGGTCCAAAAGTTTCAGGGCGCGGTCTTTCAGAGCTGCGATTTCCAGAATTTCCTGTTTGTCGGATATATTGATATCTGCGTAAGCGGCACACATGTTTACGAGTGTCTGCAGATCTTCAATTTCAGCAATCATCTCACGGATCTGCCTTGTGTTTCCGGGCAGAAGGTCCAAGAGGTCATCGCTGAGTTGGCGCAAAGAGGACAGCAGGGCTTCTTCTGTTTTTTTATCCAGATGTCCTGAGTCTTCCACGGCCTCGGTTTGCGCTTCAATGTGCCCGTCAGATTCCCGGCTGTGAATCAGGCGAACGCGTTGATGGGCTTTGACGAAAATATTATAACTTCCGTCTTCTTCCATGCGGAATGATTCGACTTTTGCCAGTGTGCCGACCTGATAAAGATCTTCAGCTTTGTCCACCGACGCATTGGGGTTTTTCTGCGTCAGCAATATCACCCAGTGATTGTCGCGCAGGGCTTTTTGTAAAGCCGATATACTTTTTTCACGTCCGATTCTTAAAGGCATACTGATGTCAGGAAACAGTACGGAATTCTTCAGAGGAATGACTGGGACGTAACCAGAGACGTATGACACGTGTTACCTCGTTTTCTCCCCATAAGTGGGGGCTTCCTTAAAGATGAGCACGATCCGCCAGCCGTCAAGCCAGGGTGACTCCATAATCTTTTTCGATGCGGGATATGAGTTCTTTATAGTTTACAGGTTTCGTAAAATAGCCTTGCGCACCCAGGTTGAGGGACTTTCGGATACTTAGCTCATCGTCATAAGCGCTCATCATATAGACATCAATATCGGGGAAGCGCTGCTTCACTTTCTTCAGCAATTCAAAGCCCGAAACGTTGGGCATATTAATGTCGGTGAATAAAACTTCGGAGCCCGGATTTCTTTGGGAACTTTCCAGATATGATAAGCAGGACTGGGCATCTTCAAAGAAGTGAAAGCGAATATCGCCTTTTTCAATGGGCTTTCTGAACTTCAGTTCGCACAGGGCACCGACACTGCTTTCGTCATCGACCACGACGACGTCCAAAGGTACTGACGTGTTCATAGACTGACCTCTGCCGTGCGTTGGGCACTGGGAAGTTCGATGGTGATAAGAGTGAACTCGTTTTCTTTGCTTAGAATTTGGAAAGAACCCCGGTTTTTTTCAACATTCTGTTTGGCAATCCAAAGTCCCAGTCCGGTTCCTTCGCCCGGTGGCTTCGTGGTATAGAACTCATCGCAAACATTGGGAAGGTGATTTTGTGGAATGCCGGTGCCATTGTCGCGGACTGAAAGGCGGCACAGAGCTTTTCCGGGCAAAAGCTCCACCTGCAGCTCTGGGATAAATGTGGTGCGGTTTCTTTGAAACTTTTCATTCAAAGCATAAAGAGCGTTGTCGATAATGTTGATAAAAACCCGTTCCATGGCCGGTGCGTCGACCAGGCGTGCCTGCACCTGAGGCGTGATGTTGATTTTTTTGACCAAAGCCGTTTTCAGATCAATGTCGGTGATGGATCGCAGGAACATGTCCAAAGCCCGCTCGACCAGGGCAGAGAAATTAACCCATTCCGGTTCCTGGCTGGTGTCCTGACGGGCCTGTTTTAACATGTTGGTGATAATGTCACTGGCACGCATGCTGTGTTGCTGGATCATTTCAACGGCGCGGTCACGGGATTCTTTGTCGAGGTCGCTATCCTGCAGCAGCTCTGAAGCGTTGATAATGATGTTCAAAGGATTCTTCAGCTCATGGGCGATACCGAAGGTGATGCGTCCGATAGTCGCAAGTTTTTCCTGAGAGATAAGTTGTTTCTGTGTGGCCTGAAGTGAAGCGAAGGCTTTTTGCAGTTCGCTGGTGCGTTCGTTGACAAGTCTTTCCAGACTTTCGTTGATTCTTTTTAAAGAATCCTCCGCCGCCAGACGGCGGTACTCGGTTCCGATGCGGGCGGCAAAGAATTCCACAATCGCTGTCTGCATTTCCAAATTCGCAAAAGGCTTTTCGTCCATGATCACCAGCAATCCAATAAGACGACCATCTGTGTGCAGAAAGGGGGATCCCAGATAGGACTGTACATTCATATCCTTCAGCATCTGGTCTTTGGGGAATTCCTGCTGCACGTTCGTGGAATAGCAGGCCACACGGGTCCCGCAAAGGACCTGGGTGCACGGGGTGTCTTCCAGGTTATAGACGACGTTGTCGGTGAAACCCTGGTTCGCCCATAGAAAGTCCGTTTGAATGGATTTGCGCTCAGGTTCGATGGCGTGGCCAACCATCACGTATTTGACGTCCAAGGTGGTGGCCAGACGGTGCACCAACTCTCGAATGTATTCTTTACCAGAAAGCAGCTGGTCCACATTGTAGATGTCTTTAATGACCTCCAAAGATTGAAGAGTGTTGCTTTCCATAGCTGGCCTCCAGCCAGTCCATTTTAGCACTCTGTCCGGGGAAAGATCGCTTTGGTCCGCAGGCCTGTTAAAAGTCATCTGATTTTCCGGATTTCCGGACAGCTCGTCCCCGTTTTCAGAAGCTGAGGGGCTAGGGGAGCGTCAGCTATCCACTGAGTGGATCTGACAGGGCACATCCCTTGCTGAAGGGGATCAGCATCGGAAATGAGTTTTTTCCAGAAAGGTATATTGTGAAAAATTTAGTATGTACGGTCTTGGGGGTTTTGTTGTTGAGTTCAGGTGTTCAGGCGGTACCAGTGAGTGCGGCTCTTGCTGAAAAAGCCAGAAAGCTTGCTGACCATTTGCAGGACGTGGAATCGCAGCTGGTATATGCTGACCACGAGGAAGTTCGCTATAGCCTTGAAAAGCTTGAGATCACCTTGGGACGTTATCAGAAAAAAGAATCCCGCGTGCCGTTTGCCTGTATTTCCAATGGCAGTTCTGATCACTTTGAACGCTTCGTTCCGACTGATTTAGCAACTAACAAAGTCGTGGGTGGCGGGACGAGTTTGGATAAATGTCGTCAACTGATTGAAAAACAGATGAATGGTTTGATGTGTGTCTCGAATGGCAGTGACGATCACTTTGAGCGTTTCAGTCCTCTGGATTTGGCGACACGTAAAAAAATCGGTGGCGGCACTTCGTTTGATGCCTGCCAGGTGTTGATTGCAAAAGCAACGTCAGGATTTATGTGCGTTTCCAACGGAAGCGACGGCGCTTTTGAAAGCTTTATCCTGCGTGATCTTAAGAACGCCCGCAACATTGGCGGCGGAACGTCCCTGGATAACTGCCTGTCCGCAATTCCTCGTTAGTTTTTAAACCCATCCACCAAGGCGATGTCTCGGGTCATGCCGCCGAAGGGGCCACAGTAAACGGTTTCTTCAAGCCATTTGGTTTCATCCGGGACTTCGTCTTTGAAAATGATTTTTGACCAGAAACGATTGATGCTGTCCCAGTTATAACCGCGACCCTTCAGGTGGTCTTTCGATTCAAACGGTGCCGACGTCGCAATCACATGAGTCATCGGGCGACGGGCGTTGTTGATCAATTCAAAAAGATAAGGCTTCTGGGTGTCTGCATCCGGCAGGCTTAGCAGGTAAAGCAAGGCATCCACATCGTTGATTGCGCGGTGGGAATCAGTGAAGAACCCGTGATAGATATTCAAAAGCTCCAGCTTCGGGCTGGTAAAGCCCTTGTCGGACCATTCAACCTGTTTAAACGAACAAGCCCATACGCGCTCTGTAGATGTTTTGGATCTGCGATCGATGAAAGGGCGGTCAAACTTCGCATTGTGCGCGATGATCAACTGACATTCATTTAAAAGAGCATCCACAGCAGTCCAGTCGATCTGCTTGCCGGCCACCATTTCATCGGTGATTCCGGTCAGGGCCTGAATTTCGGGTGTGATCGGTTTCCCTGGATCCTGGAAGCTGGAATAGGTCTTGGTGACAGCCAGAACTTCGCCCGAGTTTTTGTTGAAAAGAAACTGGCGAATACCGATTTCGATAATGGTGTCTTCGGCCTGATTTAAACCCGTGGTTTCGACGTCCAAAATAGCGGCAACACGCACGATGTCGGCATTGTCCCGAACCCAGGTCGTGGTCGCATAAGGGGGTGTATTAAGTTTGCAATCCTCAAGGTGTTTGAGGGTGACTGATTTACCGTCTGCTGATTTACCGATCCAACGAAATGCCAAGGGACAACTCCTTAAAAATCGCGCCCATTTTAGGGTTGCCCAAGTCCACTTGTCACGGGGCACCTGTGGCGAAGCGATGCGGCGAAAATCTGAATGTCCCTGAATTGACTTTTTTGGGCCGGGCGTAAAGACTTTTAGTATGAGTTTGGAAAAAGTTTTGATTATTGATGACCATCCGATTGTCCGCGCCGGCCTAAAAACCGAGGTGGAGCGTCTTTCTGATACTTTCACCGTGGTAGGAGAGGCTGAGGAAGCCGTCCGCGCCCTGCAGATGATTCAAACTGAAAATCCAACAGTGATTTTGTTGGACCACCATCTTCGTGGCTCCAGCGGTTTTGAAGTTCTGGATTTTATCCGCAAGTTCAACGCATCTATTCGCGTGATCGTATTCACTCAGTCGTTGGAATCAGCCATTTTGAAAACTTACTGGAATTCCCCGGTGGTGGCGATTGTCAGCAAAGGGTCCTACATCGAGGACGTGCCCAAAGCGCTGCTGGCCTTGAAAAATGGAGATCGCTTCCTTTCAGACAATATCCGCCAGGCCATTGATAAGGCGGGTGTGGAAGTTCTGACCAAGCGAGAGGTCGAAGTGGCAAGAATGGTTGCCACAGGCCGTTCCAATAAAGAAATCGCCGAAGCTTTGGGTTGTTCTGATCAGACGATCAAAACTCACAAGACCAATATCATGACCAAACTGGGCGTGAACACTTCTGTGGAAGTTGCCATGTGGGTAACGAAGCAGGGGCTATCTTAAAACCTATTCAAGCAATCATCCAAAAAGCGCGCAGATTTTTTCTGCCGCGCTTTGAAGTGTACACCGACGGCAGTGTAAAGAACGGTCGGGGTTCCTGGGCCTATGTGATTGTTCGTCGTAACCGCGTGCTTCGTGAATGCAGCGGGGCCTCTTTAAAACCCACCAACAATCAGATGGAGTTTCAGGCCGCCATCGAGGCACTGTCGTCTTTGCCGGAAAAATCCCGTATTGAAATTTACACCGACTCGCGAGTCCTGATTGAGACCCTGCAAAAGGTCCCGGAATGGAAAGCTCTGGGCTGGGTGAAGTCCCGCGGTCAGCCGATTCCCCAGGTCAATCAGCTAAAGCAACTGGATCTGCTGTTGTCGATGCGGGACGTGCGATGGAAATGGGTGAAGGCGCATTCGGGAATTAAGCACAACGAACGATGTGATATGCTTTGTATCCAAGCGCGGTCTGGGTCCTGAGTTGACTTGAGACCAGCTCAAGGTCATCATTATTTCATGCTTAAATCCAAAATCATCCTGGCGTTGTCTTTGTGTACTTTGTTTGCGGCTTGTTCTCCGATGAGCTCCATGACTGCAAATAAGCGTGATGCCGAATTCTATGGCCGCTTTGTGAATCCTGCCGAGCAAATGGACAGTGCTGTGGAAAAGCTGGATCAGGTAAAACTTCTTGAAACAGGCTCTGATTACCCAATGCGAATGGCGCTGTTCACGAATGGCAAATTCTATTATCAGGTGGACAAGCTGGGCGACGGACAGGGTTTGTGGGATGTGGCTGACGGCGTCTTGCGCCTTAGGGCGATCCGTCCGTTGTTTGATATGCACTTGTTTGTGTCGGGTGCTCAGGTGGAGGGCGACGAAACTGTAATTCGTTTCATCGACCGTCATGGATTCAATTCAATCAAAATTCAACTGCGCGATCCTGAGCTGATGAAGCAGCAGGGGGTTGTTCCTCCGGCACTGCCTCTGTATCAGGCTTCTGAAAAAGACATCTAGTAATGAGGCGGCTTTTCATTGCCGCGAATCTCATCACCTTCGGTTCCCAGAACTTCTTTCAGTCGATTGGTCAGACCCTGAAGCAGGGTCTCCATTTTGTCGATGGTCTTTTGCTGTTCATAAACTACATGATGCAGTTCTTCCAGCTTTTGTTCCTGGTGAGTCAGCTTGATTTCAAGATCAACGAATCTGTCTTCGCTCATAAAATCCTCTTAAGGGATGAAGGACATCACAAAGTAAGTTAATAGAATCACGCCGTGAACCGCCCCTTGAAGCAAGGTGGCTTTTCCGGTTCCCAGTGTGATCATGCCGGCCATGAATGTCATAATCAAAAAGACCATGTTTTTAGGATCCAGGCCCAGCATCAGTGTCTGGTTCGTGTAAAGGCAGAATGCAATGACGGTGGGGATCGTCAGTGCGATACTGGCGATACCAGAGCCCAGCGCCAGATTCAGACTGGTTTGCAGGCGGTTGGCACGTGCGGCGTTGATAGCGGCCCAGGTCTCTGGCAGCAACACGATACCTGCGATCAAAAGACCCACCATCGATTTTGGAGCGCCGACATAGTCCACACCCTGTTCAATCAATGGCGAGATCATTTTTGCAAGACCGATCACGGCAATCAGACTGACAGACAGGGAAATAAAACTCAGCCAGGCGTCGGATTTAGTGATTTCATGAGTGGGATCAATCGGGGAAATATCACTCTTGGTGTCCACGGCCTCAAAGTAGGTTTTGTGTGTGGTGGTCTGGAACAGAATGAACAGAAGATACAAAACCACGCAGATGATACCAATGAAGATCATTTGTGGCGGGTTGTAGGTGCCTACTGCGGTTGTGGTTGTGAAATTGGGAAGCACAAACACCAAAAGGGCCAGGGTCATCAAAACAACCATCAGACTTTTTGAGCCTTGAACCTGGAACTCCTGCTCTTTGTACTTCATACCGCCCAGAATCAGGCACAGTGCCACCATCCCGTTGGTGATGATCATCACCGCGGCAAAAATCGTGTCACGGGCCAATACAGCCGAATCAGCACTGACGGTGGATTGGTTCATCAAAGACACAATCAGTCCCACTTCGATGATCGTCACGCAAAGAGCAAGAACCAAGGTCCCCAGGCCTTCGCCAATTTTGTGGGCAATAACTTCAGCGTGGTGGACAGAGGACATCACTGCCACACCCAGGAACACCGCCGCGGTCACAGTGATCCACATATTGCCTTCGGCAAACATTGACGACACCAGGAACACGATGAAACTGACGGAGGAAATCAAATGCTGGGGTTCGAGTCCTTTTCGGATGAATTGGGCTGTGCTCATGATCATGGGTGTCCTCCTGCTAAGTGTTGAATAAAAGCCTTAGAACGGGACAGTCCTTGTGCGCAAGCATAAATCCGAAATAATCCAAGAAATTAACTATTTGAGAACGAAAAGCAGACGGAGGATCAGGGTGTTGTAGAGTGGGTAAAATAGAATCTAATTTTTTCGAGGCGTAGAAATGGAAAAGGCCCGATGGTTTACCATCGAGCCTTTATTGGTTGCGGGGGCAGGATTTGAACCTACGGCCTTCGGGTTATGAGCCCGACGAGCTACCAGACTGCTCCACCCCGCGACAAGGAAACATAGGTATAGGTGCAAAGCGCCGAGGGGTCAACCCCTCTTATTAATAATTTTAATATAGCACCATGTATCATTGTCAGTGCTCGTGTTTCATGGTTCAGTTCGACTGTGTTGCAGGAGGCATGAATATGAATGCGAAAAACTTGCTAAAAATTTTGGGAATCAGCTTTGTTATTTCAGCAGTGGGTCTGGTGGGTTTTTTATTCTGGGGCCTTTCCAAACTTCCCTCAGCTTCTGATCTGAAAAAAGCCCTGACTCCGCCAGCACTGCAAAAAACTGCTCAAAGCTCAAGCACGGATGCTGCGAAATCCTTAACAGCTAACACTTCTGATAAATCTTCCGCGACCGCGGAAACGTCTTCAGCAACACCTGCGGCCACACCAGCGATGAATGCCCGTGAAAAACTGGCGCAAGACACCGTGGATGTTTTGCTGAAGGATTTCGCGGATCCTCGCAAGCCCCTGGTGGATGGTTGTCGCAATCTTGAAAAAGCAGCACACAGCGGGCTTTTGCGTGATCCGCAAAATGCTTCCGCGAAATACTTCTTCAGCAGTTTGTCCGATGGAAATCATGACCCGATGGTTGAAACCGCAGCACCTATCTTGCGATTCATCTTTCGTGCACCAGGCATGGAACAAGTGGTGGAACAGATCATGAGCGCCGATGCAAAGAATGATCAGGGTCTGCTGAAAAAAGCTGAGTTCTATTACGAAATCTATCGCGCGGGTGATTACCTGCAAAAGCACACAGTCGACATGGATCAGATTCTGCAAAAAAGCTATAACATGCACTATCTGGCCCGGGCCGTGGCAGCGAAGCCCGAACTGGCGCGTGACTCAGCAACTTTGGATTTCTGTGATCAGATGGAAAAGAACATCAATGCCGGGGGCGAGTTCAATGCTGATGAAGCCTCCGCCGAGATGTCCAGGTTTTTGGACAGCGCGGGTCTTGATGCCAAGGCGATCGGCTATGATCCGGCTTATCGCTCCAGGGTCAAAGTTCAATTCAACAGCACCCGCGTGGGTGTGAATGATTCCTGGGTTGTCAGCTTGTTTGCGCGGGATATTGAGAGGGCTCAGAAAGCCCCCTCAGGAAAATAGAAAGCTACTTCAGCTTTCGCGGCTACCGCCGCTGCAGCACTGTGGCGACCGCCGCAACCGCCGCTGCAGAACTGTGGCTGGCGCCTACTCAGCAGTTTCTTTGGTGGAGCGGGTTTCCGCTTCGCCGTTCTTGTTGAGTGAAATGTACTTGGTGCGAGTCACACGAATCTGTGGAACTGTTCCGGTGTCCTTGCCTTCGGCTTTCATCTTTTCGATTTCAAACGGCACCAGTTGTTTCTGACCCTTGCGGGCCGGATGTTTTTCCAGCTGGTAAGCGCAGTTTCTTGAGCAAGTGTCTTTGGCGTAATCGATTTTGACACAGTCTTCGCAAACCAGCGCATGGGAATCACAGCGTTTGCAGTCGACATTGATTGTCGCAGGCTGACCGCAGTGCGGGCACAGGCCGAACTTGGTGGAGGGTTGCAGGTTCTGATCGACCGCCACGCGGTGGTCAAAGACGAAGCATTCGCCCTCGAACTGATCGTTCGGGTATTCTTTCATATAATTCAGAATACCGCCGTCCAGCTGGAAGACGTTGTTGTACCCTTTGTCCTGAAGTTCCAGGATGCCTTTTTCACAACGAATGCCACCAGTACAGAAGATCAGCATTTTTTTGTCCTTAGGAATTCCTTGCGCTTCGATGTATTGCGGGAATTCCGTGAACTTTTCAATATTGGGATTCAGGGCGCCTTTGAAGGTTCCGATTTTGTATTCGTACCAGTTGCGCGTGTCGATCATCACATAGTCAGATTCTTCTTTCATGACTTTGTTCCACTCGGTTGGTGTCAGGTGATGATTCACACCTTCCGGAGGCATCACTCCTGGAATACCCGTGGTCACGATCTCGTTACGAACTTTGACTTTGAAGCGGCGGAACGGGGACTTCGTCGAATCGGAATCTTTAAAAAACTGATCCGGAGAATTGAAGTATTCGCGAATGAACGCTTTCCAGGCTTCAAAAGATTCCATGGAAGAAGCGGCACATGTGGAATTGTAGCCCTCGTCGCCCAGGATCACGAGTCCTTTGACGTTGAGTTCTTCCGCTTTGTCTTCCAGAGCTTTTTGGATGGCTGGCAGATCTGCCAGTTTAGTAAAACGATAATAAGCCGTAACATAATAGTTCAGCGATTCAGACATTGTGTCACCTTCGTGTCCTGCCGGCGCGCGAGCGTCCGGGTAGCTTGGCTCCAAACCAAGGGGAGTTCAAAGTAGTCGGACGGTTATAAGGGCTTTTGTGTTCTGGCGCAAGGGGGCCTCGTCATTCCGTCCGGAAAACGAGGAGAAGTCTGTATGAATTGCCCGGTTTTGGGCATGATCGCCGTCAGGTTGGGCACAAATCCACCCAAGGAGGGTTCCGGGCGCCAAGGGCAGTGCGGCAAATGCTTGTAACCCGTCGGATTTCCCCGTAAAAAGGAGTTTTCAAAGGAAAGATTCCACAATGCAAGTCACTCCTCAGATCCAAAAAGAAATTCAGCGTCGCCGTACGTTTGCGATCATCTCTCACCCGGATGCCGGTAAGACCACGCTGACAGAAAAATTGCTTTATCACGGGGGCGTGATTCACGAAACCGGGGAAGTAAAGGGCAAGCAGGGGACGAAGGCTGTGACCTCCGACTGGATGGCCATGGAGCGCGAAAAAGGGATCTCCATCACGTCTTCCGTGATGACCTTTGATTTCGACGGTTTGCGTGTGAACCTGCTGGACACACCGGGACACAAAGACTTCTCTGAGGATACTTACCGCGTATTGATGGCCGTGGAATCCGCGTGCATGCTGATCGACGTTGCCAAGGGTGTGGAAGAACGTACTAAAAAACTTTACGAAGTCTGCCGCCTGCGCAAGATCCCGATTTTCACATTCGTGAACAAACTGGACCGTGAAGGTAAAGATCCGCTGACGTTGATTGATGAAGTTGAAAAGACTTTGAACATGCAGTGCTACCCTGTGACCTGGCCTCTGGGCATCGGTCAGCGCTTCCGTGGTATCTACAACCGTCTGACCAAAGAAATCTGGATCTATGATCAGCGCCGTGAAGAAGTGGAAGACTACAAAATCATTCCATTTGAAAAAGGCAAAGACGATAAAATCCTTTATGACTATCTGGATAAGGAATCCGCTGACCAGGTTCTGGAAGAACTGGATCTGATCGAAGGCGCATTGCCGCCATTTGATGTGAATGAATTCCTGAACGGCACTATTTCGCCGGTGACCTTTGGTTCTGCGAAACAGAACTTCGGGGTGGACACATTCCTGCAGTTCTTCACCAAGTACGCTCCGGGCCCACAACCTCGTCATCTGAAAGATGGCAAGGAAATGGATCCTTGTGATGCGAACTTCTCTGGTTTCGTATTTAAAATCCAGGCCAATATGGACAAGCGTCACCGCGACCGTATTGCCTTTATCCGTATCTGCTCTGGTAAGTTCGAGCGTGGCATGAAGGTGAAACATTCCCGTCATGACAAAGAGCTGCGCCTGTCCTATGCCAGTCAGTTTGTCGCAGCTGACAAAGAAACTGTGGATGATGCTTACGCGGGCGATATCGTCGGGGTCGGTGACACCGGTAACTTTGCTATCGGCGACTGTGTTTATGCCTCTGGTAAAGTTCATTTCGAGGACATTCCGAAGTTTGCTCCGGAACTGTTCGGGAAACTGTCTGTTCGAGACGCCCTGAAACGTCAGAAAATGAATGAAGCCTTGAACCACCTTTCTGAAGAAGGTGCGATTCAGTTGTTTATTGATCCTATCGTCGGCCATCAGGATCCGATCATCGGTGCCGTCGGTGAACTTCAGTTTGAAGTTCTGATCCGTCGTTTGCAGGACGAGTACAATCTGGAAGTGAAGCTGAACCGCTTGCCATACGGCGTGGCCCGCTGGCCGCGCACGGAAGATGGCAAACCAGTCACAGACCTTAAAGGTGGCGCGAACATGTACCGTGATCTGCAGAATAATCCGGTTGTTCTGGTAAATCAGGAATGGGATCTAAACTGGCTGAAGCGCGAAAACCCAACAGTGGAATTCCACACTAGTATCTCGCGCGCTCGCTAGCGCACAGTGACCCGGAAGCTGGAGTAGGGCGCAGCCACAGTGCTGAAGCGGCGGCAGCCGCGCAAGCTGGAGTAGCAACTATGAATTTGCCATTAGAGATTACTGACCTCAGAAAAACCTACCGCGGCGGCACCGTCGAAGCGGTGAAGGGTATGACCTTTTCCGTAAAACCCGGCGAGATTTTCGGTCTGCTGGGGCCTAACGGGGCGGGTAAGACGACGATTATTTCAACCATCACGACGCTTGAAAAGCCCACCTCGGGGACGGTGAAAGTGTTCGGTGTGGATGTTTGCAATGATCCGATGTTCACAAAAAAACAAATAGGCGTCGTGCATCAGGAAGTGATTACTTCCGGTTTCTTCGACGTTGAAGAAATCCTGACCTTCCATTCTGGTTACTATGGTCTGCGTAAAAACAAAGAACGCATTCACTTCCTGCTGGAAAAACTGTCTTTGTACGAACACCGCCATAAAAAAGTAAAACAGCTTTCCGGCGGGATGAAGCGCCGTTTGATGATCGCCAAGGCTCTGGTTCACAATCCAAAGCTGTTGCTTTTGGATGAACCCACGGCCGGGGTCGACATTCGTCTGCGTGAAGACCTGTGGAAGTTTGTTCAAGAGCTTCGCGGCGAAGGCATGTCCATTCTGCTGACGACTCACTATCTGGAAGAAGCCCAGCAGCTGTGCGACCGCGTCGGCATTATCAATCTGGGATCTCTGGTGGTTCTGGGGGATACCAAAGCCATTATCCGCGAATACACGCATAAAAAAATCCGTGTTCTTCTGACCGAAAAACATCTGATTCAGTCTGACTATCTGACTGAAGTGGACGGGAAAGAATACAGTTTCGTTGTGCCTCAGAATAAAACCCTGGGTGAATTCCTGAGCGAAGTCAGCATCCCGACAGGGCTGATCGCTGATGTTCAGATCGAGGAAGGCAGTCTGGAAGACGCCTTCCTGAAGCTTGTTACCAAGAAAGAATCGCAGGTGTCGCTATGACCGGTTTTGTGACTATTTTCCAGCGTGAAATTGCACGATTCCTGAAAGTTCTGGTGCAGACGGTGGTGACGCCGTTTATTTCCTCTTTCCTGTATCTTTTGATCTTTGGTGTGTCTTTGGGTGAACAAATGGCTTCACACCAGGGCGTAAGTTATCTTAGCTTCCTGATTCCGGGTCTGATGATGATGGGTATTATCAACAATGCCTTTCAGAATTCATCCTCTTCGATTGTGTCGTCCAAATTTTCAGGCGATCTGGAAGATCTGCGTGTGGCTCCCGTCACTGATCAGGAGATCATCTGGGCCATGAGTCTTGCGGCCCTGGTTCGCGGAAGTATCGTGGCGGTGATAACTTACATCGTGGGTTCTTTGTTCATGTACTACCAAAATGGCACATGGCTGGTGATTGCTCACCCGGTGGCAGCATTGTTCTTTGTGGTGCTGGCCGGTCTGATCTTTGGAATGATCGGCATCAGCATTGCGTTTTGGGCCAACACCTTTGATCAATTGTCGGCATTTTCCGCTTTCATTTTGCTTCCGCTGACTTATCTGGGTGGTGTGTTCTTGTCGATCGAACACTTGCATCCATTCTGGCAGGCGGTTTCCAAAGCCAATCCGTTGCTGTATCTGATCAACGGTCTTCGTTATGGAATTCTGGGAGTCAGTGATGTGAATGTCTGGACCGCCGCCTTTATTTCCCTGATCGGAATTGGTGTGTTCTATGGTGTCGCACGACTTTCTTTGCGCAAAGGATCCTTCCAGCGCTGGTAGGATCATCCGTCATGGCATCGCTGATAAACCAGAGGTTCCTTCAAAATATTTTCTGAATAAACCCGGGCTGACTCATTCGAACGGGTGGTGTGTCCCTGATTGAGACGTTTTCATCGAAAATGGGAACAGAATCATTCGTAAATAGCATGGTTTTTCTCGCAATATTCCGATGTATTACATAGCGGAGTAAGCTATGCGAATACTGGTACGTTTTAGAATGATTGGATTCTTCATTCTTCTTTCATTGCTCACGTCAGGATGTTCCCTGAACGCCGAATTTTTCGGTGAACTGAAGGAAGCTATCGGCATCGACCCAGGCACGGGTGATGGCGGATCCGAGGGTGATAGCGGGACGCTGACAAATCTTTCCAATTATAAAATTATCGTTAATGGTCCCATGAAGGCTGCCGCCAGCGTGGACGACAATATCTTTATCGGAGGCAGCTTTAACAATGCCACGAATATTGCCTCCCATGGTTTAAAGATCAGTTACGCCAACGGAACCCCTTCATTGAGCTCGGTGGGTCTGGGTGGATATGCGGGTGATATTTTTGCCAACGCCGTGGATGCTGCAGGCAATATCTATGTGTATGGACGCTTTTATAAGTCTATCACGGACTCGGCTTCAGAGATAAATGTTTTAAAATTCCGACCTGACCTGACGCTGGACAATTCCTTTCCAGTACTTAAACTGACCTGGTCCAGCACCAGCTATTCGGCCCACGACCTGCATGGAATGATCGTGAAAAACAATCGCCTGTACGTCAGCGGTGTTTTTGAGGCGGTGAACGGTGTTGAAAGGGTCGGTGCTTTTTCCGTGGATCTTGCAACGGGGCAGCTGACATCCTGGAATCCCACTTTTGTCGGCGGAGCCGAGATTATTCAGGATGATGCCAGCACTGTGACCTTTCGAAAGGCAGGCAGTTATCACGGTAATCCTAAAAAGGGATATTATTTCCTGAATAAGGCCGGTCAGGCCACGACCTTGTTTTCAACCAAGTCGTGGGATCCCACTGTTTCTTCACGCAAGCTTTATGTCGATCGTTCCCAGACCCGGGTTTATGAGGGAATCACCTATTATAATCGCCTGGTTTTAAGAAAGCTGACGTCATCTTATGTGGACGACCCCGCTGTGGCGGATATCGAGTTGCAGAATGTTTTGGTGGAAAGCGTTCAGGTCCTTAAAGATTACGTGGTCGTGATGGTTTTTGATAATGCGGTGTTTGATACGACCAAAGAATATTATTTTAAAGTCTACAGCCACGCGGGGGCGCATTTGTATGATACTCCTGTGATGACTGTGACCGTGCCTAACGCAAGCCTTCTTCCGCGTAAAATCCTGCAGGTGAATGAACAAAACTCGCTGTTTTTTGCCGGGGACTATCCAATGGATGTGACTGCGTTCGACGGCCCGGGAAAAAACATCGTTCGCGATCTGCCGGTGGCAGAATTTCAGTTTTCGGCGGCGGCATCTTTGGTGACGTCGTTTTATCCCACCGAAATCGTTCCGGGGATAAATTCGTTTCAAAGCATTCAATATGAAAGCGGCCAGCTTAGTCTGATTCATTTTAACGGGGCTTACACCTATGACACTCAAAACGGAAACGCATTTCTGGGAAGTGTGAATCAGACGTTTGGTAATTCCTCCGTTTCAATGGTTGGGGATTATCTTTTCATTTATAACTGGCATCCGGGTGTGCGTCAGCTGGAAGTCTATAACAAGCTGACCGGGGCTGCCGTGACAGGTGTTATCAGTCCGGCAGCGAATGTGACAATTCTTCCGGCCTATGGGGAATACCCTCAATTCACTTCGTGGCAGGGCGAACTTTTCGCATACTATCCTGTCAGCGCGAAATTGCTGGTTTTCGATTTGAACGGCAATATCACCACCTTGGATACTCCGGTGAATTCAGGGGCCTTTTGTTCTGAATATATAGTGTCTTCTGCTGGAATCTGTTTTTCCGGCACAAACTATGGCGGCGTCTTCGACGGGGGGCTTTACACCGTGAATACCGCCAACGACACGCTCGTACCACCCACCGCGATCACTCAGGCAGTTTTTGCAAGCGGGGTTCGTCATGTGTTTGGTTATGCGAGGAATGCAAAATACGAGGCCTTCATGCATGGGGACACCGATGACGGCCGTCTGGTCATTTATGACGTGACAAATTCGTCAGTGGTCTGGGAAAGATTCATCAATACCAGCAACGCTGAAACCAGACTGATTCTTAGCGGTGACATTCTTTATATGACAGGGTCTTCCGTTCTGGCGGATCCGGCGGTCTTCAACAGCGGCAACAGCGCTCATAATTGCCCGAGCTTTCCGGCCTCGTGCAAAGTTATTAACTCTTTTGTTTCCATTAATGCGCCAGCGCAAAGCATTGTGCAGGACTTTGGGGGCAACGGCGCGAACTACAGCCATGACCTGATCAATCACTGGAAAACTTACCGAATGTACCGTTTCCAGGACAAGGTCATTGTGCCTTCGGGCGATGACGACGGTTTCGATGCGGCTCTTCCGGAAAAAATCTATATGCATGTCTATGATGCGGCGACCGGTACGGATGCGGGCAAGTTTTCTGATTTGTATTTTAAATTTCAGCCACGGGCGACTTTCTTTGGTCACGCGAAGCCCATTGAACAGGCCAACGGTGATATTGTTTTCTATCTTTCCAGCTTATATTTTAACGACCAGGCTGTTTCTCCGCTGCTGAAAGTTTCCAATGCTGACAAGTCACTCAGTTTTGTTGATTTCGACGGAGAGATTCTGGGTCTTGCTGACGTGGATGGGAAGCTTCTGGTGGTTCAGAAAAACGGAACACAGCTGAATTCACATCCTTTGACTTCTTCGGTGGTTGTTTTTGATCCGGGCAGTGGAGATGTCACCAATGTGCCGGTTCCGGGCGTGGTGGATTTTGTTGCCTCAAGCAAGGCCCGTATTCTGAAATCCGGATCGCAGCTTTATATTGCCGCGACCGGGGGGATTCAGTCCTTTGCGCTGGTAAATGGTCAGCTTCAGTCTGATCGTTATGCTTTGATTTCCGGGACAATGGCTACGGGGTCTTTGGATGCTGTTTTAAATGACGGTCAGATGTTCCTGATTGGTAATTTTGAAAGTCTGAAAATTGTGGATGCGACAGATCTTTCTGAAACTGCGGTGAATTTTGTCGCCGGGTCGAACTTTGTGCGCATCAAGAATGCAGCTGACTTGTTCACGAAAGGTCAGGACTCGCTTTCCGCGATCCCGGGACTGGTGTCGGAACCGTTTATGGCGATGCTAAATCTGAAAATGTCCATCACCTCCAGCGGTGACAGTGTGTATATCGGTGGAATCAGTACAGCCAATGGTGTCGCCACTTCGCTGGCCCGGTACAAAGTTGCGCAGGAAACGTTTGATGCGGGATTTGTTCACAGTGTGTCGTTAACGATTGCCAATGTTATGGTGATTCCGAATCTGATCGCGGCGGTGCGGGAAGTATCTTCCGGGAAGTTGTTGCTGGAAGGTGTGTTTTCCACGCTAAACGGCCAGGCCGTTTCAACTTTGCCGGTGCTCAATGTTGCGGACGGAGCAGTGACAGACTCTATCCTTCTGCCCTCTGATCTGGTGGCCGAACTTCCAGGGGAGCTGGAACGAACCTCCTCAGGCAACATGGTGCTGGGGCGTTGTGCGGCGAACCCTTGCACAGCCTCGCAGATTTCAATTCAATAAGTGATTCATTCGCAAAAAAAAGGAAGGCCCTGATGAAAATTCAGGGCCTTTGCTTTTTTAGTGAGGGTATACGCCTTCACAAGTAGGGAAGGTGAAGCGCTTCCAGAAGGACTGGTCTGCTTCGCCACGAGAAATGATCACTTGCGTGTCGATAGTGCGAGGCACAGTCACTGTTCTAGAGCCAAAGCGTGTGCACTCTGGAGTTTGTTCGCCGTTGGCAGGAGTGAACTCTTCACAAACGGGTTGCTCATAGCTGCGATCAACAACAAGGGTTGTGGTTTCATAGCGGGCACAAACCCACTCAGTGTAACCACCTTGTTCACTGTTCGGATTGCCCACCTGGCGAGGCACCAGTTCCGCACACTCACGCGTTGGAGTGATGGAACGAATCTCGGTGTCGGTCATACAGGCATTTTCCAGTTTGATACCGCCCAAGCGATAACCGTGAGTCACCACGGCGTGGCGGGACGCGAAGATTTCAGACCAGGAACTGCCCTGGTGAACAGCGTGAGCGCTGACAGAAACCAAAAGTGCGGCCATTGTGAATAGAACCTTTTTCATCGGAACTCCTTACCAAAGTTGGTGTGGTTATTGTTTGTTTCGCAAAAGGAGCAAAACACTCCAAAAGCGCACGACAAAACCTAGTAAGAAATTCGTGGAACGGTCTAAATACAAAAATGTAATTGGCAACTGACACGAAAAAACCGTGGCTTTCCGTGTGTATCCACAGAATTCCGAGAAAAAAACCATTTCAAACGTGTAGAGGTTCAAAAAAGAAATTAAAAATGGGCGCAAGTTTTACGCCCATTTTTCAGTTAAATCGAGATCGCGGTCGCGGGATTTTGTGAAACAATCGTTTGGCAAAAAAGCCCAGAAAGTGTTTCGAAAAAATCCGCGAAATTCCGGTTTTTTAGAATGAAGAAGTCGTCGGTGCGGACGTTTGTGTGCCGTCGTTCACCACGCTGAAGTTCAAAGAGTCAAATTCACGGAAACGTTTTTTCTCGTCTTCCATGCGTTGTGCTTCCAGTTTTTCCAGAATGGAATTTTCAGTTTGAACTTCCATCTGTTTGCGGGCGTCGCGAAGACCGTCCATTGTCGTAGTGTGAGTAGTTCTTAGTCCTGTCTGCGCATTTGCGATTGCGGCAGTCCCCAATACAGAAACAAGTACAATTTTTTTCATAAAAATGCCCCTTTGCGGACTCTCATACACACAAAGCGTGGAGAAAGAATGGATTGACGCTCCGCCGGAGTATATTATTCCAAAAGTGAAGTGAGCCTTGGAACCGCTCTCGGGGCGCGCTGCGTTAGGGGTGGTTCTTTGTCATTCCGGCAGAGTTGTTATAAAGAATGATCCTTCAGGAGTTTCACATGTTTGAGAATCTATCAGATAAAATCATGACAAGCCTTAAAAAGGTCCGCGGTCAGCATAAGATCAGCGAAGCCAATATTGAGGAAGTCATCAAGGAAATCCGTCTGAGTCTTCTTGAAGCTGACGTGAACTTCAAAGTGGTGAAAACCTTTATCGATAAGGTGAAGGAAAAAGCCCTGGGTCAGGACGTCCTGACCAACGTCAATCCCGGCCAGATGTTCGTAAAGATCGTCCATGACGAACTGGTGAACGTTCTTGGTGGCGGCGCGGTTGATATCAACGTTCGTGAAAACCCAAGCGTGATCTTTTTGGTGGGTTTGCAGGGGGCGGGTAAAACCACGTCGGCTGCGAAATTGTCTCTTTATATCCGCCAGAAACTGAATAAAAAACCGGGTTTGGTTCCAGCCGACATCTATCGTCCGGCCGCGATCGACCAGTTGCAGGTTCTGGGTAAGCAGAACAACATCCCGACATTCCCAACCCAAGTGGGCATGAAGCCGGAAGAAATTCTGGAAAAAGCCAAACAATGGGCTCGCGACAACATGGTCGAAGTGGTCATTGTCGATACGGCAGGACGCCTGCAGATCGATGAAGATCTGATGGGTGAACTGGGTCGTTTGAAAGAAATCTGGACGCCACAGGAGATTCTGTTGGTGGCCGATGCGATGCTGGGTCAGCAGTCCGTGAACGTGGCTGAAGGCTTCCACAAACGCCTGAATCTGACAGGTCTGGTTCTGACCAAGGTGGACGGGGATGCGCGCGGTGGTGCGGCCTTGTCGATCCGTGAAGTGACCGGGATCCCAATTAAATTCCTGGGTATTGGTGAAAAAGTCACGGCGTTGGAAGTCTTCCACCCGGACCGTCTGGCCGGCCGTATCCTGGACATGGGCGACGTACTGTCTCTGGTTGAGAAAGCCCAGGAAGTCATTGATGAAAAGTCTGCGCGTGATTCCGCGAAGAAACTCATGAAGAATGAGTTCACTTTGGAGGATTTCCTGACTCAGATCCAGCAGCTCAAGAAGATGGGCGGCTTTGAAAGTATTTTGAAATTTTTACCGGGCATGGGTGAGCTCAGCAAGCAGCTGAAAAATATGACCCCTCCGGATGCAGAAATGAAAAAGATTGAAGCGATCATTCGCTCCATGACCTATCAGGAACGTCATAACCATAAGATTTTAAACGCTTCGCGTCGTCAAAGGATCGCGAAGGGGAGCGGAACTCAAGTTCAGGACGTGAACAAGCTTATAAAGCAGTTTGAGGATGCAAAAAAGATGATGGGCGGTATGATGAAAATGGGTATGGGCCGGGGCGGAATGAAGTTTCCATTTTAGGGCTTGATATTTAACCACGATCCAAGTACAAACTTGGACTTACTGTTTTTGATACATGAGGTTTAGAAATGGCAGTTGTAATTCGTTTGGCTCGTATGGGCGCTAAGCATGAACCTAAATACCGCGTTACTGTAGCGGATTCCCGTCGTTATGTGACTGGTAAATTCCTTGATATTCTTGGAACTTACATTCCATCTCCAAAAGGTAACGACAAAAAGATTGAGCTTGATCTGGCTAAAGTTGAAGAGTGGATCAAAAAAGGTGCACAACCTTCAGAGCGCGTAAAACACGTGATCAAATTGGCTCAAGCTAAATAAGTTGTTGGCTTCCTACTTGGTTTTGCTAAACTAGATCAGGTAGGTACTATCTGTGGGGGTAAATATGGATAGCTTGAAAGACCTCGTTGAGTTCATGGCGAAGTCCCTTGTGGACAAACCTGAAAATGTCGAAGTTGATGAAATCCCTGGTCAGCAAACCACACTTCTTGCTTTGAAGGTCGATAAAGAAGACCTTGGGAAAGTAATTGGTAAGCAAGGTAAAACCGCTGCTGCGATGAGAACTATCATCCGCGCTGCGGGTACTAAGCTTAACAAACGTTATCACCTGGATATCGTTGAATAGTTTGGTTTAAGTAAATTTAGAGTTAATTCTCATGGAAGGGGTTACCAAATAGGTGACCCCTTTCTTATTTGTGCTGGCGGACTTAAGTGCCGTCTCACTGGAGTCGTAAAATGAAATTGGTAGGAAAAATTCGCGAAGCTCACGGCCTTAAAGGAGACCTTTATGTTTTGGTCTTCTCTGGTGAAATTGCCTGGGCAAAACGCATGAAAACCTTTGGCCTTAAAGCCAAAGACTCAGATGAAATCAAAACTTTCACTGTTGAGCGCACCAAGCCTTTCAAAAAAGGTCTGATCGTAAAAGCTGCTGAAGTGGCTGATCGCACCGCTGCCGAAGGTCTGGAGCACATGGAATTCTTCATCGAGGAAGACCTGATGGTGTCCAAGCCGGGTGAAACCATCTTCCTGTCTGAGATTAAAAACTTCAAGTTGAAGAATCCAGAACAAACCGTATTGGGCGAAATCGTTGGTTTTTCCTCTAACGGTGTTCAGGATTTGCTGGTGGTTGAAACTGTTGACGGTAAAACAGCGGAAGTTCCGTTCGTTGATGCTTTCATCAAAAAAATCGACTTCAAACATCAGGCTGTCGTGATGGATTTGCCTGAAGGGCTTTTCGATATCGAAAATGCTTAAAATCGATGTGATCACTCTTTTCCCTGAGATGATCCAGGGCGCGGTGTCTCACGGCGTCCTGGGGCAGGCATTAAAGGGTGATCTTTTGTCGGTGCAGGCGCACACTCCGCGCGAATTTGCCACCGACAAACACCGCACGGTCGACGATCGTCCCTTTGGCGGTGGTGACGGCATGATCATGCTGTCCGAGACTCTCGAAAAATCCCTTCAAAAAGTGCAACATAAGAATTCCAAGATCATCTATCTGTCGCCGCAAGGCTCGGTGCTCACGGATGACAAGGCCCGTGAATTATCCCAGGCAGAACATCTGGTTTTGGTCTGTGGCCGTTATGGCGGGATCGATCAGCGAATCATCAACAGCTATGTGGATGAAGAAATCTCTGTAGGGGATTATGTGCTTTCCGGCGGCGAGCTGGGGGCGCTGGTGGTGATCGATGCACTTTCGCGTTTCATTCCCGGTGTGCTGGGGCATGTGGATTCAGCGGACAAGGACAGTTTTTCAGAAGGTCTTCTGGAGCATCCCAATTTCACTCGTCCTCGCCAGTATTTAGGGCAGGATGTTCCCGAAGTTCTTTTGGGTGGCAATCACAAGTTGATCGCCGACTGGAAAGAGAAAGTTTCGGCGTTGGTGACCTTAAAGAAACGCCCGGATCTGTTCATCATCTATCTGGCGGAAGAGCGTGAAAAGTACCGCGCATTGAAAAAGAAAAAAACGGCAGAGCCCCTGAAGGAGCTCTTTAAGTTCTGGCAGCAACTATCCCCTCAGGATCGCGAAGTTTTGGGTCTTGAGGACCTGAATGAGGAAAGCTTCAATGGCTGAAGAAACACCTTACGTGCCCCGTCTGGCGATTGGGCTGGTCCACTATCCGGTGCGAGATCGCATGCAGAAAACAGTGGCCACCAACGTGACCAATTTTGATATTCATGACATCGCCCGCGCGGCGACCGTCTTCGGGGTGGAAAAATATTACATCATCCATCCCATGCAAGAGCAGCTGATGTTTGTGGATCGCGTGCTGGATCACTGGCGTACCGGCCAGGGCTCCAAGTTCAACCCCATGAGAAAGACCGCCCTGGGGAACGTAAAGGCCGTTGCGAGCGTCGAAAAGGCATTTGAGGACTGGAATGTCCCAGAGGCCTTGACGATCGCTACAACCGCCCGTACGGAGTGGGCGAAGCATAAGTACTCGTTTGCCGAGCTGCGTAATGAAATGCATGTGGCCAAAAAGCCAGTTTTTATGCTATTTGGAACAGGCTTCGGTTTGACGGAAGACCTCATCAGATCCTCGTCAGGGGTTCTGGAGAGCATTAGGGGTGCTCCCCCCAAAGATTATCGGCATCTTTCAGTAAGATCTGCCGTAAGTATCTGTCTTGACCGTGTCATGGGTCCATGGTAGACCCTTGTTTTACTTTTTGTGAAAATTGACTGCTATAAGGATTTTAAGCAATGGCTAAAGAAACAAACATCGTTCGTCGCGTTAGTGTTAAAGCTGCTAACAAAAATATCCAGTCCTTCAACTCTGGTGATACTGTTAACGTATTCGTTAAAGTAAAAGAGGGTGAGAAAGAGCGTGTTCAGCTTTACAAAGGTATCGTAACTAAGATCCAAGGATCTGGTGCAGCGAAGTCTTTCACAGTTCGTAAAATGTCCGCTGGTGTTGGCGTGGAAAGAACTTTCCCGTTCGCATCTCCAGCTTTGGATAAAGTTGAGATCGTAAACGTAGGTAAAGTACGTCGTTCTAAACTTTACTACCTTCGCGCTCTTAAAGGTAAAGCAGCTAAGATTGAATCTGAGCTGGTTTCCGCTAAAGCAGACTAGTTTTTTAAAACTAAATACAGCTTTTATGCAAAGACCTGGGATTTTACGATTCCGGGTCTTTTGTTTTTTCTGACGTCTGTCAGGAACATTGTCGTCGACGCAGTCACATTCAGCGTGACCCGCGGGCCCGCTTATTTGTAGTATCGCAAGCCTTACATCGAGGCACTCTGCATGGCTAAAAAAGAAAAAGTCGAATTCCCGAAAATTGAATGGCGTGATTTTTCGCCCACTCCGATCATTGGCGTGGATGAAGTGGGTCGTGGCTGTTTAGCGGGTCCCGTTTATGCGGCGGCGGTGATTTTCAAGTCCGATGCTTTGAATGACCTTGTGACTGACTCCAAGCTTCTGTCCGAAAAACGCCGCGAAGAACTGGCGGATCTTATTTTAAAAGAACACATAGTTGGTATCGGTTCTGCTTCCGTTGAAGAAATCGACGAAATCAACATTCTTAATGCTTCACTGCTTGCGATGAAACGTGCGGTGGAAAAATTGGGAGTGAAGAGCGGTCATGTTCTGGTGGACGGCAACAAAAAGATTCCGAATCTAAAAGGCTTCGAACAAAGCACCATTGTAAAAGGTGACTTGCGAGTGGCTCCGATTTCGGCGGCCTCCATTGTTGCGAAAGTGACCCGTGATCGTCTGATGAAAGATCTGGGAGTGAAGTACCCGCACTATGGATTCGAAATTCACAAAGGCTACTCCACGCCGGTTCACAAACAAAGCATCGTCGACCACGGGCCGTGCATCGCTCACCGCAGATCCTTCGCGGGCGTCAAAGAATACGTGTAATAATTCTGAGCGCTCAGTCTATTGGGCGCATGAACGGGGACTGCAGTCCGAGTCTCTGGTTATCGAATACTATCAGCGTAAACTTTTTCACTTGCTGGGACAGCGAGTGAAAACCCCCTTTGCTGAAGTGGATTTGCTGTTCAAAACCTCCGGGCAGACGTTATTGATGGTGGAGGTTAAAACCACCAACCTGTCTGACTTTCAGCCCTTTCGAATCACTAAAAAGCAAAAAGCCCGTTTGGTGCGGGCGATGCTGTTTCTGGCGGCGCGCTGGGATGTGCTGGTTGAAATTCACTGGGCCTTTGTCACGAAAGACGGTGAGATCACGGTCTTTGAAGACATCAGTGATTGACTGAAAACCCCGCTTTCAGGGGACAATGTCTTATGAAAAAAATCCTGCCACTTTTGATTCTGGTTCTGCTTCTAACTCAATCCGTCCAGGCGCAAAGCCTGAAGCGCTTTCTGACCAGCTGTGCGTGGGGAACGTTGGGTGGGGCGGCAGTCGGCGTGGTCAGTCTGGCGGTGGAAGACAAACCCAGTCAAAGCTGGAACAACGTGGCCCGCGGGGCTTCATTGGGTTTGTATGCGGGAATCGCTTATGGGGTTTATTCCATGAACAAACAACCGGAGCTGTCTCAGCAGCCGGATTTTGCCATCGCGCCGACTTTCGAAAAAGGTCAGATTGATGGAGCTGAAGTGTTCGCCACGGTTTTGAGTTTTTAGAATCCGTATGAATCCAAAGCTTCTGGTGGCAAGGCCGGTTTTGGATTTCCATCGAATGTGAATTCGAAATTCAATTTAAAGTTGGTATCCCCACCGGTCACCTGATCGTGAATGAAGGTGATCATCATACAATCGCCCGGCGGTTTGAATTGCGCAATGTACGCCCAGGATTTCACCTGATCGCGAGTCGTTGATTCCGCCCAGTTGGCGTCATATACAAACTTACCCATCAAGTTGATGAATCTGGAAGTGAAGCCCGCCGAGAACGTGTAATCTTCCTGGCGATCGCTGGTGTTCGCGGATTGCCCCGGAGTGACCTTGTATTGACGAGTCAGCTGCACCTGGAAGAACTGACCCATATCATTTAACAACCGCACACGCGAAGACGCGTTGGTCACGTTCTGATAAGGGAAATAGTTGAAGATGGAATAAGTCTGGAAACGATCCAGACGCACATCCAAAGTGGCGGTCAGATCTGACCAAGGTTCTTTCACGCCGACTTTGTTTTCCTGGGTGCCGTCATAAGACTGCGCAAGTTTCAGATAACCGACCTGGCGGTATTCAGGACGGTCACCAATCCAGCGTTTTTCCGTGATCTTGTTCGTCAAAGCCAGCGTCACCAGGTTTCGGTCATAGACGCGGTCATAATAGTCAAACTGCACGCCATAGTCGCTGGCGATGTCCAGATCCGTGATGCTGTCACGGGCCGTGTACGGCGCATCTGAAATTGAACCAGTGCCGAAGAACGGATTGTCATCCTGGGACACCCACGGCAGGCGGGTGTAGATCACTTCCGGGATGATCTCGTGTTTATAGCGAGTGGCTTTTGAATTTACCGTGTCGCCATAGATGCGGCTCAAATTTGTGCGCGCGCCGATTTCGGTACGGATGTAGCGGCGGGACAGATACTGGTCTTCGTCGATGTTGAAGCCGTAGTGGGTTTCGCGATAGCTGACCGCCGGAATCACATCCAGACCGTCGCCGAATTTGATCGGGTAATAAAGGGCCGGCATGAAATCCAGACGCTGACCGGTGCGGATCTGATCCAGGCCTGGATTGTAGGACCCATCATACACGCGACGGCAGTTGGGGTTGTCTTCCCAGCGCGGGTCGTTGCATGTGTTGGTTGGGAAGCGGATTTTGTTCCCGTTGATGGTTTGTTCGGTCATGTCGTCATAGGCCTGACCGGCGCGGGTGAAATTCACATAGGTCAAATTCAATGAGTAAATGAAATTGGTCTCGCCAATATTTTCCTGGGTTTGCGAGAAGCGCAGTTCAGGAATGCGGTGAACGGCGTCTTCATTTCCTTCCTGTGGATTTCCGTGCAGCATGTTCACATAGTACGATGAATCGACACTGTAGTGCTGATCCAGAGTGTTTTTGGTGAAGGACATGCGGTTTTCCATCGCCGAGTCACCGTGATTCAGTGTCTCGGTCGGGAAGTCCTTGGGATATTGCAGATCGCTGGCCAGATTCAACTGGGCGCGGTGAACGATGCCATCCGGCATGTCATAGTAATGATCATAACGCAGGAACCAGCGCTCTAAAGGGTCGCCTTTTTCGCTGGCCGGGCGGTATAAATTCAAGCGGTCATCTTGTGCGAACGCCTGGTCAAAGATGGTTCCGAAATTCATCGTTCCGCTGGATGTATCATTCAGCATGTAGCGATATTCGACCAAACCCTTAAGGCCCCGCTTGGCGTAGTCTTTTACTTCAAACGTTGCATCGGTGCTGCGGGAAATCGCCCAGAAGTACGGTTGGGAGATCGCAAAGCCCCCCTTGTCAGAAACTTCAAAGGTCGGAGTCAGCAGGCCTGACTGACGGTCACTTTTAAGCGGGACAATCAGATATGGCATCCAGAAAACCGGCACATGGCCAAAGCGCAGAACGGCATTCTTGATATAAGCATAGCCGCCCAGTTCGGCGCGCACCGTGGTGCCTGAGAAACTCCAGGAAGCCGGGCAGTTGGTGCAGGCGGTGTAATCAGCAGAACTCACCACGAATTCGGATTCGCCGGTTTTTTGCAAAACGTCGCCCGAGAACATGATTGGACCGGATTGCACCGATCCATTATAGATCATGCCGGTGTTGTTTTCATAATCCAGGAACACCTGATCGCCCACGATGGTGTTTTTGGCGTCCATAATTTCGACGTTGCCGTACAGTTCCACCTGACGGGAACGTAGCGAGGTGATGGCTTTGTCGGCTTTGATGTGCTGGCCTTTGTAGACGATCTGGATATTGCCTTCCAGCTCCACGACCTCTTTTTCAGTATCGCGGTACATGCTGTCGGCATTGATCAACATATCATGGATCTTCGCCATGGGTTCTGCACCCAGGGCAAAAGAAGATGACATCACTGTCACCAGTAAAAATGAAATCAAGACGATCCAGCTTCGAAGCACCAAAGTATTCTAGGGATGCTTTAGGGCCTTTGTCGAGGTGAAACTGGTCTCTTTTTGGACTCAAAATGTCATAGATTTTGGCCGTTAAGATAGAACACTTAACTTAGGTTGATGAGGTCTTAACATGGAAGTCAAACTCGTGCTCGATGGTGACATCACCGTTGTGTCTTTGAGCGGTCGCATTGAAATCGAAAAAGCTCAGTCCTTTAAAAAAGCCTGTCTGCAGAACTTCTCCGACCGTAAAGTCGTATTCTGCATGAAAAACCTGCACTTTGTCGGGTCTTCCGGGATTCAGTCTTTCTTTGGTATTTTGAATGATTTGAATGCGGGGAGCCGCATGAATGTGAAGATCGCGGGTCTGACTCCGGACTTCCAGCGCCTTTTCTCATTCTCTGAGTGTGCCAGCCTGGAAGTGCATGAAAGCATCGAAGGGGCCCTGCAAAGCTTTTAAGCTGTGGGCCCGTCCTGTTTCCGCAATTCATTAAGTTTCTGACTCAACTCAAGGTTTAAACGCTCTAAAGCAGCGGCTGCAACCTTGAGTTTTTCGTTTTCCTCGTTTTTGGCAGTCCACATATATCTCAGACTTTCCAGTTGTTCCTGGGACTGATAGTGGTCTTTTTCAAGTCTTTGGATTTTTTCCTGATCTTCCACCACGCGAATCTGCAAATCAGCATGCTCGACACCCAGTTTTTGATTCTGGCGAGTCAGTTCGCTGATGCGTTCCTGCTGGCGCTGGATCTCCTGCTCATAGCAGTCTTTCAGTTCTTCTTTGCTACGGCGAAGAGTCACCACTTCATTTTCCAAAGTGTCCTGGCGCTCCAAAGCGCTGTGCAGCTTTATGGACTTCACTTCAAGTTCTTCTTGAATCTGATGCAGTTGTGCCACTTCCTTGGTCAGACGCTCGATCTGTTCTTCATAGAAGTGAACCATTTCCTGAGCTTTTTTCTCGGAAGCTTCAACTTGATAGCGGGAATTCTTGGTCACCTCGATGATTTGATGACGCAGATCGCGCAGCTGGGCTTCTTTGTGGCTGGAGGAATGTTCCAGCTCCTGCAGGCGCAAGTCCTGGGTGCGGGAATATTCTTTCAGTTCAGAAATGTAAGGTTTTACCTGAGTTTTAATGCGCTCATGGTACTTTTCATGGCGTGCCAGTTCGGTGGCCATGTTCTGTGTTTTTTCAGTCAGGGCACGCAGTTTTTCAGACTGGATTTCTTTTTCTCTTTCCAGCTGATCGATCTTTTGTCTCCACAGATTGTCCTTTTCCTTCCAGACCAGAATTTGATCAGTCACAGAGGATTGGGAAAGACGGGCCTTGTTAGCCTCTTCGCTGAACTTCTGATTTTCAGTTTCCAGTAAAGAAAGACGGCGCAAAGTCACCTTCAGGCGGGCCATCAGGTCTTCATTTTGTGAAATCAGATTTTCAACAGTGGAGGACTTCAGAATCTCTTTTGGGAGATGGCTGAAATCATTCTGGCGGGGCAGTTCGTCAGGCAATGGGATGTTGCCCACCGGCTGGTTTTCCCGGGGTGAATCAAAGTCTAAATGTCCAAGTTTCGCGGTCTGGAAAGATTCGGTTTCCATAGCCCTCCTCCATGAAGTCTAGGTCGCCCTAGGTCCATGTTCTCAGGATGAGACATAATTAGTCAAACCAAGGTACTAAGACTAGACCTAGGTAATAACAAAAGACCTTAATATCGCCATCAAACAGCCGAAAAGATACTCATGTCAGTACCCGCATTAAAAGACGCCGCAAACGCTGCGGATCCAGCAAAGAAAAGGGAAGAAGGCGCCTTCTTCGATATGAATGTCGACAAGTCGGACTTGGGCCGGCCTGATTCTTTGCGCTACAACATTCTGACGTGGGTTCTGGACGAGCGCTATGATCGCGCCATCGAAGAATTGAAAGACTTCCTGGAAAAGCCGTCCGAGTACCCGAACTTTCAGTCCAAAGTCACTCGATACATCAATCATTCCATCGACTTGATCTATGCTATTAAAGCCAAAAGAAGCTTTCCGGGAATCAATTCCCTGACGCGTGCCAAGCAGCAGGAGCTTCGTGAGAAATTCAAAGAACACTTCCGTGAACTTCAGTATGTTTTGAAAATCGTTGAGAAAGTTCAGGGCGATTTACGCATTCAGGATGTTCGCTCTACCATTTATGTGGTGAAGGCGGCGTGGTTTGCATCGCTGGCGATTATTGTTCTGGCGTTCTGGCTGGATATCGTCAATGGCCTGGCAAAGACCAGCGTTGTGGTGTTTGACGATGGCTTCGGGAAGCTTGCCAACATACTGGCGGAAATGATCGGATTCTAAAAAGAAAACGGCCTCTTAGAGGCCGTTTTTCATCTTACTTTTTCAATGTCTTATAAGCAGCTTCAAGGACCGGGATTAGTTGTCCGCTGTCCAGCAATTTGCCATTTACGAAGATCGCCGGGGTCCCGCGAATCTGCGCCACTTCGCCTTCTTTGGCGGTGTTGCGCACGACCTCAGGAATCTCGGTGCCTTTTACGCAAGTTTTCAGTTCTTCCAGCTGGATGCCGGTCGCTGTTGCGATGGATTCAAGGTTCTTATCCAGGTTCATCATGCGCGTGATTTCTTCCTGATTGTCGAAGATATAATCGTGCGCCACCCAGCCTTTTTGCGCGATCTTTTCAGAACACAAAGTCGCAAATGCCAGGCCGCAAGAGATGCCGTCACCGCCGCCGTTTTTCATGGCTTCGTTGCACGTGCCATCCAATGGGAATGGTTTGTAGATCAAACGCACGTCCGGATGATTTTTAGTGAAGTTGTGCAAAGGAGCAGCGGCGTGTTTGCAGTGGCCGCAACGGAAGTCTGCAAACTCTACGATCGTCATCACAGGTTCTTCTGTGCCTTTTTGCATGCTCAGACCCTTTGTCAGGTCAAAGTTCTGCTGAGGAGCAACCTGCCAGTAAGCCACTTTTTCTTTGGCCATTTTTTCAACGTCAGACAGGCCATGGCTTTCCAGATACATAATATTTGCCAGGAATGCGAAGGCTGGAATCGCCAAAAGGAAGCCCGCAACCCAACGTTCCGAGGTGAAGATGTCTTTGATGTCGTTGCTGATATTTTCAGCAGTAACGTCTTCAGCACCCATCCAAGTGAAGATGAAGCCAATGATGGAAAGCACATAAGCGCTGATGCAGAAGATGCAAAGGTTGCTCATCGCGGTGACAGAGATCAATCCCATCACCACGGAAGCCACAACGGTCACTCCGGACAGCAACAAAGCGTAGCGGGAAGTGCGATCTGAATCCTGCACAAGGTTGAAACGGGTGACGCCCAGGAAATACACCAAAACCAAATTGGTCATCGCACCCCAAAGTGCGATCGGCACCCCTAGAAGGGCCGAGAACTTGCTGGCAGTCACAGCATCACAATTCAGTACTTCATTGATATTGCACATTGAATCGCCGGCAGACAGGCCGAACTTGATATCATAATAGTGCAGGGTCAAATAGATATGAATACCCACGCCGATCAGGGTGGCGATCATCGCGATAAGCAGGAACTTGGATTTACTGGCTGTGTTTTTCATGACCCCATTGAATCTTAGAATCGTGTTTGAAATCAATCGAAATTATGTAAAAATACTTCGGAATGCTCTCAAGGAAGACAGCTTGAACGACCTACAGAAATGGATACGCATACGTAAAGACCTTTACCTGCAAATGGAAAAGCAGGTGCGGCATCGACTGGGACGGGACACGCCCGAGTTGATGCGCTATCAAAAGGTCTATGAAAAGGAGTTCTCCAGGAAATGGACGGCCTCCACCAAAGAAGCTCTTTGGGAGCAGATGAGTCACTCTCAGGTCGTTATGGTCGGGGATTTTCACGCTCTTCACCAGTCGCAAAAAGCCCAGGCGCGCATCCTGCGCCATATCCCCAAAGACCGCAAAACCATTCTGGCTGTAGAGTTCCTTGAGGCCGCAGATCAGGAAAAGATCGACCGCTATATGTCCGGGAAGATGTCAGAGCGTGATTTTCTAAAATCAGTGCAGTGGCAGACCAAGTGGGGATTTCCCTGGGAATACTATCGCCCTTTGTTGCGCTGGGCGCAAAAAAACAAGGTCGCTGTCCGCGGTATCAACCGCAGTTATAAAAAACGCAATGCCACGACTTTGAAGTCACGGGATGTCTTTGCTGGCAAAAAAATTGCTGAATTGGTGAAGGCACATCCGGATCATTTGGTTTTCGTTATCTATGGGGACTTGCATCTGGCATCAGAGCATATTCCCGCTGAGATCGTCCGCACTCTGGGGGCGCCATTTGCAAAACGCATTTTGCGCATCTTCCAGAACTCTGAAAAAATCTATTTCCAGTTGCTGAATCGGGAGCTGGAGGCCAGCACGGATTTGGTGCGCCTGTCGCAAAATGTCTTCTGTCTGATGAGTGTTCCGCCGTGGGTGAAGTGGCAAAATTATCTGATGTATCTGGAGCAGACCTATGATCTGGGGCTGTATGAAGATGACGACGACGATGAGGACCTGCTGGATTATACGGATCATGTCGGTCGTTACGTTAAGATCATCTCGGAAGAACTGGGGCTGACGGTTTCAACCTCCAGTTTATCGGTGTATACAGCCCGGGACAGTTCTTTCTGGAGTCAGGTGCGCGAGCATTATGACCCCAAAAAGCTGCGCTGGATAGAGATGATGATTGCAGATGAAAACTCTTTCTATTTGCCGGAAATCGGTGCGGCCTATCTGGCGCGGGGAACGGTGAATCACGCGGCCTCATTGGCGATGCATTTTGTGCATGGTCAGGTCAGTGGTGAAAAGCTGATTCCGATGGATGTTCCGGCAGATTTCCTGCGTCTGATCTGGAAAGAAGCTGTGGCCTATTTTGGTTCCAAAATCATCAACCACAAACGTAAGACCGACACGATTGCTGATATCAAGGCAAGTCTTGCAGCGCGCGGTCCCTCGGATCTGGGGAAAGAAGCCCTGCAGTTGGCGCTTGCTCAGAAGATGCATGAATTGATGGTGATCACCGGTGTCCCGGGGCATCGTCTGCAGGCACGTCCGCGTAAAAAGTGGAGCTATGTTCTGGCAGCGTCTTTGTTGGGCGGGATGATGGGTGAGCGTTTGTTTGGCGGATATCAAAAAAAACTGATCAAGGCGGCCACTTTGGCAACCTTCCTGAAAAAGCCATTGGGCAATCCGCATTTTGATGTGGTTTACTATGAAGCACTGGAAGTGATCGAGTCCTTGCCGGCACCGTTCCTGAGCAAAAAGGAAAAGTTATGAAAAATGACCGTTGGTACTACAACAAAAACTTAAAACCCCAGGGCCCCGTCGGTTTTGAAGAAGTCCGTCAGCTCATACTAAAAGGTGACATCGGTCCGCATGATTTGATTTCCTGCGATGCTGATGGCAGCTGGAAGTCAGCTTGGGAATGGGGATTTGATCGCAGTCTGTTCCCGGCGACTCAAGGCTATGTGCAGGGGATGGATGTCGCCGCGGATGATAAAGAGTGGGTGTTGCTGGTGGCCTCAGATGATGGCAAGGCCATGGTGCAAGAAGGGCCTTATTCTGTGCGTGAAATTCAGGAATCTGTGCGCAGTCAGCGCGTCAGTGCTCAGAACTATATCTGGAAATCCGGCATGAGCGGGTGGTCGCGAATTTTGGATCGCCCTGAATTTAATTAAGGGCGTCTTTAAGGTCCTTGCCGGGTTTGAACTTGGGAATGTAAGCGCTGGGAATTTTCACCGTTTCGCCGGTTTTGGGATTGCGTCCCTGGCGGGCTTTGCGGGAGCTTCTGGAGAATGTGCCAAAGCCAACAAGTTTGACTTCATCTCCATCTTTTAATGCTTCCTGAATGGCTTCCAGAGTGGCGTCGAGAATCAGTTCGGATTGACTCTTGGTTGTCTTTGTTTTTTCTGCGACCAGTTCCACCAATTGCGCTTTATTCATAGCTCATCAATCCTTATCCCGAAGGAACTTACCCTAATTTTCTGTGTCGGGATGGTCAAGTTAAATGAAATTTTCAGGTCCTGGATGTGTTGCAGAAATTAATGGCTGTTAAGTGTCATAGTTACTATTTTCTGCTCCATTGGGTACTATGGACTTTTGATGGGGAGGCTTCATGGCATTCGTTCTTGCGCTTTTGTTTCCGGTTTTCGGATTTGCTCAAAACTATTCTTCCGCAACCCTTTACGATTTGAAATCCAATCGTCAAAAAACTCTCTTTACTTTGAATGTAGATCTTGCTGCGCCGGCTGACGGCGTGCAAACGCAGACGGAATTTCGCGATACAGAAGGCAACGTTGTCGTCAGTGAAAAAGGCCTGATCAAAGGGGCTGACGTGCTGTCTTATGAAATCGATCGCAAGCAAACCGGCGAAAAAGGCCGCTTCCAGGTTCGTGATGGCCGTATTTATTTTGAATATGAAGGCCCGGGCGGCAAAAAGAAAAGTGCGGATGAAAAACTGAGCGGCTTTGTTTTAAGCACTCCTAATTTCAACGCCTTTGTTGAAAAAAACTGGGATGCCTTAACCGCCGGCAAACCTTTGGATGTTCGCTTTGCAGTTTGGGATCGTCTGGAGACTGTCGGGTTCACTTTGCAAAAGGTCGGCGAAAAAGATGTGGCTGGCGTAAAATGGATGGAGCTGCGTATGAAGCCCACAAGTTTCATTATCGCCGCTATCGTGGATCCGATTCATCTTTGGTATTCCCATGCTGACAAGAAGCTGCAGGTAATGAAAGGCCGCGTGGCGCCGAAAATTCAGAAGGATGGCAAGTGGAAGGATCTGGACGCCGAGAGCGTCTATACCTACGACCAGAAGTCCGTCTCAAAATAAGACAGTCTCAATATTTATCGGTTTTTGCCGATAAGTGAGACATGAAAAATCAGAACTCTTTATTTGTCGTTTTCTGCCTGTGCCTGGCTGTCGGGTTCATGGGAGTGTATGCCACATTCGTGGCGCATTTTAATGGTCATGAAGAGTATGAAATGCGTCTGGCATCCCTGCAAAAACAGGTGGAAAAAGAGAAATTCAACAACTCTCTTTTGACCTACCAGTTGAAGGACTTCCAGCAAACAGTTGCGCAGGTTCTGCCGAACGATAAAACACTTCAAGCAAAGTATGAGCTTCATAATCTTTCCGCAGTGGTGCGTGCTCCGGCCAGTGAAGAGGCTTTGGATCTGTCTGGCGCCATCTATGAAAAGGGAAAGCGTTACTTTAACGGTCAGGAATATGACCGTGCCATTCGTGAATTTGGCCAGTTGTTGGAAAAATACCCATTGTCCCAACACAGTGTTGAGGCGCGTTTTTTCATTGCTGAAAGCTACTTCCTGAAAAAAGACTATCGCAGCAGTTTGGGGCAGATTGACGAGATGGTGACTCAGTACCCGCAGCACGATCTGACGGGCTTTATTCTGCTTCGCATGGGACAGATCAGCGAGCTGAACAGTCAAAGCGAAGAAGCGGCTGAAATCTATAAAACCGTGGCTAAGAATTTCAAGAATGAAAACCTGAAAAAACAGGCGCGCAAACTGGCGCAAAGTGTTGAGTAGTATGAAGAAAATCGTGCGCTTGATGTTATTCTTGATGGCATTTCAGATGGAGGTCCGGGTTCGGGCCGCCGGGGATCTGATTGAGCAGCCATCGGCTTGCCTGAAATCTCAGGAAAGCTGCGCGATTCAGGTGACCGGTTCCGCTTTCCATTTTGAAAAAGGCAACAATCAGCTGCATGTAACCACGGGTTCAGCCCTGGTTCGTCTGGCCCCGGATCAATGGCGCCTGGTGAAGGGCGCTGTCTGGGTTGAAGGTGGAAAAAACCTGCAGCTTGAAAGTCTTTATGCCACCACCAAGGCGACAATGGGTGAGTACTGGGTGATTTCCCAGGATTCCCGCATTTTGATCCGCAATATGAATGCATCCCTTAAAGTGACTTTACGCGATGGGAAGACTTTGGAAATCCCAGAGGGTTTCGAAGTCTGGGTTGCGGGTATGAACTCTCATGGTAAAACCGAATACGGCATGATTGAACCTGTGAATATGAAAGAGCATTTGCCGATGTGGAACTCCCTTTATCGTGGCAGCAAAGAGGACTTCGTGAAAGAAGTGCGTTTGTATCGTGATAACTGGGGTGATCTGGCGCAGAAATCCAGCCAGCTTTATCAGGCCTTGACTGAAAGAAAGATTGCCTCCATCGAGGCTCAGGAAAAGGCCGAAGAAACGCGCCGCCAGCGAAAAGCCGCGGAACTGCAGCGCATGAAAGATCTGTACCGCCAGCGCGTCTTTGAGCGCTAGACTCTGGTCCTGATTTTAATTTGCATTCCATGTCATTTGAAGTTTCTTCCCATGCCTCATGTTACCCTGAGGTCTGGGAGGATAGGATGTCTTCTATTTCATCATCGGATCGTGCGCGTCAGGACGAAAAAATTCGCAAGACTCGGGAAGAGTACGAAAATCGCGAAAGCGAAAATGCCAAGCGCCGTAATGCGGAAGTTAAACGACTTGAGCAGCGTCATCACGACGAAATCAAGAATATCACTGATGAATATGAAGGCCGTATCGCCGAACTGAAGGATCGCAACCGCGAGACTTTGAGTGAGCGCGACTATGAAAACTCCAAGAAAATCGATGAAGTCCGCCAGACTTATCGCGAATCTTTGCGCAATAAAACGGAAGATGCTTACAACGCCCGTGAAGAGCAAAAAGCGGCCTATGAAAGCACCATCAAAAAGCAAAAAGAAATCAATGATTCCCAGAAGCAAAACCTGGTCGGACAGCTGAATTCAGAAGTCAGCAACCGTGATGAACGATTTCAGACCGCAATTGAAGAAAACCGCACTAAATCCCAGAAAGCCATCCACGACAACGCCCGCAAGCTGAATGAAGCTCACGAGCGTGAAAGAGATGCCATTGTAACCAGTCACGATGAAACATTGCGCTCGAAAGACCGTAATGAGCGTGAGATGCGCAAGTCCTATGAGGGGCGCCTGAAGCAGTCTGAGCGTCAGCGTGAGGCTGATAATTCCCGCTGGTCCCAGAAGTATTCTGACTATGTTACTAACAGCAAGGAAGAGTACGGCGACAATCTGCAGATGAAGCAGGAAATCATGGATCAGGAGCGTGTGGCGGTTCGTGATAAGTACGAAAACACCTTGTCTCAGAAATCCAACTTGATGGACGAGCAGAATCAGAACTTCCGTGATTCCGTGAATGGTCGTATCAACAGCCAGATCCGGTCCCGTGACAGTCAGATTCAGCGTCTGAACAGCCGTTTGAATAATGAAATTTCCAAGAATGAACGTCTGCGTGGTATTGAGCGCCGCAATCTGACGCAAGCTTATGAACAGCGTTTGAATCTTTCTGAAGAACAGCGTGAAAACGCTGTGGATCGCATGAAAGATATCAACGACGAGCGTATTGGCAAGGTTTTGACCGAAAATCAGAAGCTTTTGCGAAATACGGATCGTGAGAATAAATCCCAGGTCAGCATCATGAACACGCGTCATCGCGAGGAAAAAGAAAATCTGCTGACGACTCACAAAGATCAGGTCACGCAGGTGGCGAACAATGCCGAAGCCCGCGTGAAAAAAGTGATCGATCTGACCAATAAGAATCAGGATCAGATGGAGCGCTATTATGGTGATTCTTTGGACACCATGAAGGCGAACTATATGGAACGCATGGACGTGGTGCGCGAGAAAAACAGCGCGGACCATTCGGCCAATCATAAAGCTATGACGGAGCGCTTCAGAACTATGGAAGCCAGCTTCAATGCCAAGATGGAGCAAACCGTAAAGACTTATGAAGACCGTCTGGCATCATTGAAAGACAGTCAGGATCGTGAGTTGAAGCGTATGGAGAAAATGTACGCGACCCGAACTGACGAGCAGGGTAAATCCGGCAAAATGGAGAAAGACTCCATGCAGATGAAGTACGAAGCCAAGATCGCTCAATTGAACAATTCACATCAGGATCAACTTGATAGAATGAATAGACGCCATGAGGAAGATATGCAAAACTTGTCTGTGAAGATGAGTTCATATAGCAGGAAGGCGTAGTTCAAATGTTAGCAGATCGTCGAGCGAAGATTGTGGCCACTATTGGCCCAGCGACACGTGATGAGAAAAATCTGGAAAAAGCAATTAAGGCGGGCATGAACGTGGCTCGCCTTAACTTTTCGCACGGAAGCCATGAAGACCACCTGAAGGTGGTTCATTCCCTGCGCAAGCTCTCTAAAGAGCTGCAGGCGCCCGTGGCAATTCTGCAGGATCTGCAGGGCCCTAAAGTCCGCGTGGGCAAATTCGAAAATGGTTCCATCGAAATTAAACCTGGCGAAAAACTGGTTGTGACCACTGCCAAGGTTCTGGGGAAGCCAGGGTTGATCCCTTCGGATTTCCAGGAATTGCCAATGGCTTGTGTGCCGGGCACTCGTATCCTGTTGGATGACGGCCTGATGGAGATCAAGGTTCTGGCTGTTCGCGGGGAAGAGCTGGATGTTGAAGTCATCTATGGCGGCATTCTGAAAGACCGCAAGGGCATGAACCTGCCGGGCGTGAATCTGCCGGTGGAATGCATGACTCCGAAGGATCTGGAAGACCTGCAGTTTGGTATCGCCAACAAAGTTGATTATATCGCCCTGAGTTTCGTGCGCCATGCCCGTGATATTCGCAAACTCCGTGAATTGATTGAGGCGGGTAATTCCAACGCGAAAATCGTGGCGAAAATTGAGATGGTGGAAGCTATCGAAAATCTGGAAGAAATCTGTCGTCTGAGTGATGCCGTAATGGTGGCGCGAGGGGACTTGGCTGTGGAAGTCGGACAAAGCCGTCTGCCGGGTTATCAAAAGCGTATCATCCAGGTGTGCAATCAGTTGGGTAAGCCGGTAATCACGGCGACTCAGATGCTGGATAGTATGGTTGAAAATCCTCGCCCAACCCGTGCGGAAATCACGGATGTGGCCAATGCAGTTTTGGATGGTTCTGATGCGTTGATGCTGTCGGCGGAATCTGCCAGCGGCAAACATCCATTCAAGTGCATTCGCACCATGCATGAAATTATCACCGAAGTGGAACGCAATGAGGAAGAATATTATAAAATCTCTCTTGAAAATGAGTTCCTGAGCACGCCAGCGTCCATCGCAGCCAGTGCTTCATTGAGTGCGTTGAAGCTGAACGCCACGGCGATCATCTGTCTGACGACTTCCGGTAAGACGGCAAATATCATTTCTGCTTTCCGTCCGAAAGCGCGCATCATCTCTGTGACTCAGCATCTGGATGTTTTGAATGGCATGGAATTGGGATGGGGTATTCAGACTCACGCGATTAAGCCATACAAGACGATGGAAGATATTCTGCGTGAAGTGGATCTGCTGTTGGTGTCTCATGGCTTGGGTAAAACCGGGGACCGTGTGATTCTGACATTGGGGCAGCCTATCGCTTGTGGCGCCAAGACCAATTCGATCTATGTGCACACGGTGGGTGGGGAAAACGTGGCGAAGCTTGCTAATGACAAGCTGCCTCTGCGTTGTCAGGAAGAGCCGGTTGTTGAGTAATCGGCTTTCAAAATGAAGAATAAAAAAAAGCCAGGGTCACCCCTGGCTTTTTTATTCTGTCTGATTCCAGCTCCGCCGAAGCAGGCTAGCGAAGTTTCTTTTTCAGATTGTTCACGATAGTCCAATTGCGTGCCAGCGGTTCAACGTAAGGCAGTTCCACCATGATGTAGACGCCTTTTTCATCCATGATTTTTTCTGTCAGATATTTCTTCTCGATCAAAGAATTTACATCATCCGCGCGGATCAACTGACCCAGTTCTTTCATGGATTCATTCTGCACATCAGTCAGATCGACTTTGTACAGACCCTTGTGGTTCGGCTGAGATCTGCGGGCAAACAGCAGAATGCCGTTCAGAATATTCACTTCCAGCTCGGACAAAGCTGGAAGACGGTCTTTTTCCTGTTTGAACAGCCACTCGTTATACCAGTCAACAAAGCCAAACAGCTCCTGAGGTTTCAGGTTGGTGACTTTTTGAGTGCCGTCGCCGCGGTCTTCCTGGGAAAGATATCCAAGGTCCGTCAGCGCGTTGGTGATACTTTGCATTTTATTGGTGGCTTCCTGGAAGATCTGAATCGTGTAATTGCGAATCAGTACTGACGAGAAGCTCAAGCCCCCGCCATCTTCGGCTTTTCCGTATTTGTTGCCAACCAGATTCAAAATGGAAATGTACTTGTTCACGATGTGAGGCGGGAAGCGCTCTTCATCGGGATTGGTGTTTTCAAGCAGGCGGATTTTCTGATTCGCATCACGCAGTTTTTCATTCAGGGTTTTCATGATGGCGCGAACCCACACTGGCAGTTGATCCATCTGCTTGTTCAAAGAGTCGTAAGGAAGTGCGATCACTTCAGAATCTTTGGTGGCTTTCACATTCGCGCTGCGGGGTTTTTTGTCGAACAAAGCCATTTCGCCGACCATCGCACCCGCTTGGATTTCAGCAATCACAACTTCGGTGTTGCCTTTGCTTTTGGTGATGGCAAAGCCGCCGGTCTTAACGATGTACATGGCATCTGGAGCGTCCCCATCTCGGAATAGATAGGTGTCTTTTGCCACTTTTTTTGCCTCAGCCACGAAAACCCCACTCGCAAGTACGTGAAGATTTATTATCTATGGGATTTTCAGACAGAGCAATGTGGTGCTGGACCTTGGTGGGTGTAAGAACGGGAAGTGTATAAAACCAAGACGGCTTCTTTGCAGGAAGCCGTCTTGAAGTGAAACTAGAATGTCATCGCTTTGCAGTCTGGGGCGATTTTCATTTTGCCCTCAGTGGCTGCCAGAACTTTTTCCGGAGACAAATCCGGAGCATATTCTTTCAAAACGAAACCTTCAGGTGTGATTTCGATCACGCCGAAATCGCTGACGATTTTCTTGATGCATTTAACGCCGGTCAATGGCAGCGTGCACTTGCTGCGAAGTTTGGAATTACCTTCCTTGTCCGTGTGCTGCATGGCCACGATCACATTGCGGGCTCCCGCAACCAAATCCATCGCGCCGCCCATTCCTTTAACCATTTTGCCAGGAACCATCCAGTTGGCGATGCTGCCGGTTTCATCAACCTCCATCGCACCCAACACAGTCAGATCCACGTGACCGCCGCGAATCATCGCAAAGCTGTCAGCGCTGGAAAAGAAGCTGGCACCCGGAAGTGCCGTCACGGTTTGTTTGCCGGCGTTGATCAGGTCAGCGTCAATATTGGCTTCTTTCGGGAATGGACCCATGCCCAAAAGGCCGTTTTCACTCTGTAACATAACGAATTTATCCCGAGGGATGTAGTTCGCCACCAAAGTTGGAATCCCAATACCCAGATTCACGCAATAGCCGTCTTCAACTTCCTGAGCGATACGTTGAGCAATTTGTTCTCTTGTTAATGGCATTTTGCTCTCCTATCCCTTGGAAACTGTTTTTTGTTCAATGCGTTTTTGATAATCAGAACCCTGGAAGATACGTTGCACGTAAACACCCGGAGTATGAATCTGATCCGGATCCAGTTCGCCGATTTCAACCAGTTCTTCAACTTCAACCACGGTGATTTTTCCGGCAGTTGCCGCCATCGGATTGAAATTGCGCGCGGTTTTTCTGAAGATCAGATTTCCGAACTTGTCGCCCTTCCAGGCTTTCACAAGTGCAAAGTCACCTTTGATGCCTCTTTCAAGGACATAATCGCGACCATCGAATTGTTTGATCTCTTTGCCTTCAGCCACCAGTGTGCCGACTCCTGTCGGAGTGTAGAAACCAGCGATTCCAGCGCCTCCCGCACGAATGCGTTCAGCCAAGGTTCCTTGCGGGCAGAATTCCAATTCAAGTTCGCCGCTCATGTAAAGCTTTTCGAACAAAGCGTTTTCGCCCACATAAGAAGAAATCATTTTTTTGATCTGGCGTTTTTGCAAAAGCAAACCCAGACCGAAATCATCCACGCCCGCGTTATTAGAAACGCAAGTCAGGCCTTTTACGCCCATTTCGTTCAAAACGGTGATGCAGTTTTCCGGGATGCCGCAAAGGCCGAAGCCCCCCAGCACCAGAGTCATATTGTCTTTGACGTCAAAGAGCGCGCTCTTGGCGTCTTTAAACACCTTTTTACTCATGTTGATTACGCCTTCTCGATGATCAATGCCACCGCTTCACCGCCACCGATGCACAAAGTAGCCAGGCCGTAGCGTTTGTTGTGAGTGTGCAAAGCATGAACCAAAGTCGCCAGAATACGCGCGCCAGAAGCACCGATCGGGTGACCGATAGCCACCGCACCACCGTGGATGTTCACTTTAGCTGCCGGGATTTCAAGTTCTTTCATCGCCACTTGAGTCACAACTGCGAAAGCTTCGTTGATTTCCCAAAGATCCACATCGCCCACTTTCAGGTTGGCTTTGTTCAGGGCCGCTTTGATCGCGCCCACTGGAGCCGTGGTGAAGTATTTTGGTTCATGCGCGAATGTTGCGTGAGCCACGATTTTCGCCAAAGGTTTGATGCCGCGTTTTTTCGCTTCAGATTCGGACATCAAAACGTGGGCCGCCGCACCGTCGTTGATTTTGGAAGCGTTGGCAGCCGTGATGGTGCCGGCTTTGTCGAATGCTGGTTTCAAGCCAGGGATTTTGTCGAAGTTCGTGTTGAACGGTTCTTCGTCTTTATCGATAGTCACAGCACCTTTGCGGCCTTCAACCACAATAGCTGCGATTTCATTTTTAAATGCGTTTTTCGTCCACGCATCCTGAGCTTTTTTGTAGGAATCAATTGCGAAAGCATCTTGTTCTTCACGAGTGAAACCGTGCTCTTTCACGCAGATTTCAGCCGCATTACCCATGTGGAAGTTATTGTATGGATCCCAAAGACCGTCTTTGATCATGGAGTCAGTCATTTGTGTCGGACCCATGCGGTAACCGGAGCGGGAGTTTTCAAGCAAGTGCGGAGCCAAAGTCATGTTTTCCTGACCGCCAGCCACTGCAATTTTAGTGTGACCCAAAGCGATGGAATCAGCTGCCAGCATCACGGATTTAAGACCGGAGCCGCACACTTTGTTGATGGTCATGCAGGGAGTGGAGTTCTTCAAACCCGCACCCAAAGCCGCTTGACGCGCTGGAGCCTGGCCGACACCTGCAGTCAGAACTTCACCCATGATGCACTCATCGATTTCGTCAGGAGAAACACCTGCGCGAGAGATAGCTTCCTTGATTGCTGCCGCACCCAGTTTTGGTGCAGGAACAGAGGCAAAGCCTCCTTGGAAAGTAGCTACAGGGGTTCTTACGCTGCTCACAATTACGACATTTTCCATTTTCACCTCAAATTTACCTGTCAAATTAGTCTCGGGCGATTTCCGTCCGAAGCTTTATAAATACCTTATTGTAAATGCCCGGATACTTTTTTATATTTTAGGAACAGAGTCAATAGCCCCCGGGATGGGGCAGGGGAGTCAACGCATGTCAGCGATTAGTTTCATTCTTGCCCACCTCGTTTTTCAGCCAGTGATGGCGGCGACTTTTGACGTGCCAGTCTCTGAAGGGGACCGTCTGGTCCTCAAAGGACTTGAGGCTCAGGTTCAGATGGTGGCGCAGCCTGGTGCAGCGTTGCGGGTTTCAGGTGTGGAGCAGTCCGGCGCTGAAGGCGTTTTTATCATCGAAAAGAAAAATAATATCATCGAAGTGCGCATGAATGAATACAGCGGGAAAAGAACCTGGCTGAACATCTTGCCAAAAGCGAATACACAACTGAAAAAAATTGAAATCACCGGTCCGGGAATGCCTACAGAAGTGCAGTTGCGCGGTGGATCCGTGGTGGCGCAGAAGTGGAATAAAGACCTTAAAGTGAGCCTGACTCAAGGCCGCGTTGCAGCACTTAATGGTGCCGGGACTTTGCAGGTTTACGTGCAAAAAGGGGATGTGTCGGTGTCGGATCACCTGGGTAAGGTGGAGGCTGATTCCTATTCTGGCAGCATGACTCTTAAAAACATCCAGGGCGATGTGGAAGCTTCGCTTTTCTCCGGACAGATGAACATCGAAAAAGTGCGTGGTTTCCTGACCGTATCGGCACAGCAGTCGGCAGCCAAGGTCAATCAAAGCAACGGGACTATCCAGTTTGAAAGCGGCAAGGGCAGTCTGAATATTCAGGGCTTCCAGGGGCGCATTGAAGGTCAGAACCAGGATGCTGCCATCACAATTGGCATGACTCTGGATTCTGAAGTGGATGTGAAATCCAAGTCCGGCAAAGTCAGCATTCAGACGCCTCCGGGATCGGGAGCTTCTTTGAATTTGATGACGGTGGAAGGTGAAATTGTTGTTCCTTCGGAACTTCGTGTGACGAAGCTCAGTGCGGAAAAAAGTGTGCGTGGACGCCTTCGTGGCGACGCACCTAGAGGAAGCATTTTTGTGCGCAGTCAAGATGGCACTATTTCAGTGAAATGAGTTGACAGCTTTTCTCAAATGTCTGACAGATGAAATGATCATCTAAAGCACTACCAGGTAGAACTATGGCAAAAATCGTTAAAAAGAAGCCCGCGGCCAAAGCCGCTGCAAAACCAGCTAAGAAAGCGCCCGCAAAAGCCGCAAAGCCAGCTCCTAAAAAGCCGGCTCCGAAGGCTGTTGTGAAGAAAAAGGCCGATAAAGCCCCTGTTAAGGTGGCTAAAAAGCCTGAGGCGAAGAAAAAGCCGGAAGTAAAACCGGCAAAAGCCCCGGTTAAAGCAGCCAAAGAGACCAAAGAGGTTAAAGAAACCAAGGTCGAAGCGGCCAAAAAAGCCGAGAAAAAGGCAGCCCCGCAACCTGCTCCTGAAAAAGCTGCGCCTAAAAAAGAGGCAAAAGCCCCTAAAAAAGGCAAAGCGAAGAAGGAAAAGGACGAAAACGAGCTGGAAGACGATTTTATCGCCGATGACGATCTGATGGGTGATGAAATTGGCGAGTACGAGGAAGAGCTCAAAGCCGTCGAGGAATCCGAAGAGGAGATCGAGGTTGATGAAGAGTGGGTTGCCGAAGAAAAAGCCAAGTCTGACGAAGAAGTGGTTCTGACGGATGCCGAAGGCCGCCGTTACTGCCGTGCCCGCGATTGCGATCAGATCGCTGCTGTGGATGCATACTGCCGTTACCACTACCTGATGTTCTGGAAGAAGATCCAAGTTCGTAAGAAGATCCTTCAGGACGGTAAACTTGAGCGTTATGTGGAAGAGCTAACCTCTCGTTATCCGGATAAATTCCTGGAAATGATCCGCCGTGATTTGCGCACCGAAAAAGACTTCCTGGCTGCCATCCAAGAGCTGGAAATCGACGAATCAGCGAGCGACAATGACTTTGAAGAGGATAACAGCGCATTCATCGAAGAAGTTCGTGGGATGGGCGAAGGGTCCGGTTCCGGCGTCGAAGACGACGAGTACTAGAACGTCTTTAAAATTAAGATTTAGGAAGACCTGCCCGATGAGGGTGGGTCTTTTTTTTGCCTTTTGGGGACATGAACGGGTGCGTTAGGGGTCCTTAATTTTATTGCAAAGAGGAAATCTCACCGCTACTACTAACCGCGGTTACACAAATATAAGTCGGAGATAGGGTCTGACGTTTCTACCTGCCACCGTAAAGGGCAGTCTATTTGGAGCGAATATGTTGAAGAGCGCAGTTCTCTTTGTTGTTGTTTTGTTCTCTGTTTCCATGTCCCAGGCTTATGAAGCCTTTCCGAAGGGACCAGATGCTTCCCTGACGCCGGGGGCTCTTTGCAACCGTCCGTCTGAATACCGTTACCCTGAAAAGATCAAATACTGTGAGCGTGATGTGTCTTCCTCCCAGAAGGCTGCTATTTTCCAGAAATACGATCAGATCGGTTACAGAACACGCTCTATGAAGCGTCTGGCATTCAAGATCGATCACTACATCCCGCTTTGTGCAGGTGGCAGCAACGATGCTAAAAATCTGTGGCCACAGCACGAATCTGTTTACGAAATCACTGACAAATTGGAAGCTCTGATCTGTGAAAAAATGGCTGCCGGCCGTTTGCTTCAGAAAGACGCTGTGGAAATCATCATTCAGGCTAAAAATCACCTGAATGAAGTTCCAGAAATCGAAGCTCGCGTTCGCGAACTTTAATCTTTGAATTTATATTATCTCTGTTTCGAGGGGCGCCCGTGTCTGAATTAAGGCACGGGCATTTTTCGTTTTAGGGGTTCATGGCGTGCAGGGTGTTGAAGCGGTTCATGATCCGTTCATAGGTTCCGTCAGCGCGGATGGCCTGCAGACCCTTTTCAAAGACATGCGCGTAGTGCGCTCCATCTTTATGGCTCTTTGAAAAATTCAAATACAATCCGTCCTTGGACAGCCGACCCACCGGTTGAATCTTTTTGGCCAGCTCGGGGTGGCTTTTTAAAAGGTATTCTCCGGTCAGGCCCCACACCACTGCATAGTCGATGCGATTGCTGGCCAGCTTTTCCAGCTGGGATTTTTCAGTGGGGCTTTGTGAATGCAGAATCTTTTTGTTCTGTAAAAACTCTGTCGGGTAAGTGTAGCCATTTGTGGTGCCGACGACTTTGTTTTCCATGTCTTTCAAAGTCACATTTTGTTTGCTGTCGCGGATACGGCCATAGACGACCATCTCGGCTTCAAACATCGGTGTCTTGTGAAAGATGTATTTGTCTTTGGTGTCCCGGTTGATGATGGTGTCAAAGCATCCCAGGGATTTCCCTTTTTCAACTTCATAAATACAGCGGGCAAACGGCACGGGGCGGGTGATGACGGTGACGCCCTGACTTTTGAAGGCGGCTTTCACAATTTCCGGAGCCAGACCCACAACGTCTTTGTAGTCGGCAGATGCTGAAGAGTAAGGGGCCCAATCATCCTCGCCATTGATAACGATGGTGTTGCCTCGGGCGAAATTCCCGGAACAGGTGAGTGTCAGTATTAGAAGTAGTTGCAACATCCTGAGTCCTTCAAACATCTTCTTTCATTATCCTGATAAGCAGCGTGAGAGCTAACTAAAAAATATGTCGAATCAAAAATACCGCGGCCAATGTTGTCTATTTGCAGATTGGATTTTGCGGTTCTTTTTCACAGACATATTTTTTGAACTGTTCATTCTGCAGTTTCAAAGTTTGAACTTCCTCTTTCAAAGAAGCGATTTCACGCCTGGTGTTTTGAGAATCTTTGTTCCAAATCTCGTAAAACTCTTTAAGGGCGTTAAACAGCGGCGCCACCAGATTTCCGTAAGTCACGGACTTGTAGCCATCAGCGTCTGTTTTCACAGCTTGAGGGAACACTGTTTCCACATCCTGTGCGATCACCCCGATTTGCTGACTTGGATCCGGATTCATTCCCGGCTTCCAGTGATAGGTCACACCCTGCACTTGCAGCGCTTTTTTCAACGCATCCGGAATGACTTCGATGTCGGTTTTAAAGCGACGATCCGAACCGTTGGAATAGGTTCCCGCGATCCACATGTTTCCGGACGAGTTTGTAAAGTTCATGCGCTGACCAGCAGAGCTGTCCCAGAAGCGGAACATGCCAGTGCTGGCCTGATAGCCATAGCCAAAATATTTTCCGCCGTCAGCACCTTCATAAGGCACATAGACATCCAGATTGGAACTGGTGGCAGAACGTCTTAACGTAAAGATGCCCTGGTCATTGCTGTAATCTCCAATAGTCAGGATGCCGCTTTGAAAGCCGGTGCCAGAGCTCCCGATAGAAACCTGTCCATTATAACCAATGATCATGCGCAGGACGGGCGTCATTGCGTTTCCAACGGTATTTCCGCCGTTGCCGTAAAATGAGATTCCAGTGGGCACCATTTGCATGGCGGTGACGTTGGTGGTTTCTGCAACCCAGTTGTCGTTGCTGTATTTCGCCCCGGCAGAAAGAATCAGGCCCGCTGTAGCAGTGGGAACAGTCAGATAGCCCGCATAACCTGTGTTGGCGATACGCACTTGCGAGGTGTTGGTGGGACCAGACACGTTCAGGCGGTTGGCGGATGATGCAAAATCACCGACGCTGACATTGCCATTCGTGAACATGGCCATGACCGTTCCGGTGGTTCCGCCCACGCCCGAGTGATCATGCCAGAAATTAAGCGCACGGCCGTTGGTGGCGTTGTCTTGAACCATAGTCCAGCGGTTCGTGGCGCTGACCCCCAGATTGTATCCGCTTTGACTGGCGTCGGCGCCGTAGGTGGCGATCAGTGAATCCCCCGGGGCTGCGACGTGAAGCGGATACAAAGGGGAGCTTGTGCCAACACCCACGCGGCCGGTTCCATCGATGCGCATTTTTTCTGTGCGTGTTGCAGACCCCGTGGCGGTGGTCTCAAAAATAATTTTGCTGCCGCGATTGGTGGAACTGTGATTTTCTGTCGCACTGGCTTCGATGGCCGAAGTGGTGGTGCCTGTGCCCGAGCCATCATGCGCACGGAAATAAATTCCCCCGATCGTGTTCCCGGATTGAACGGCGGTGTTGGAAGCCAGCGTGCCGCGCGTGCGGGTCATCATCAGAGCGGCGCCGTCATATGCATTGTCCGAGGAATGAAACAGGCGCTGCTGGAAGGAATCTGTGGACTGAATATCCAGTTTATAGCTGGGAGCATCGGTGCCGATTCCCAGGCGGCCTGTTGACATCACCGCCACGCGGGTGTCGGCTGTGCCGCCAGCGCCGATATCCATGCGATTTGCAGACAGATCCACGTTCAAATAGTTTGTGTAGCCGGTGCACGCAGTGGTGGAGCATTTGCCGAAAGACCATGCGGAACCGTTGGTGTAAAACGCAGTTAAACTGCCACCGCGATCCATGATCAGTTGCGAATATAATCCTGAGTCGCCTTTAACAATAAAGGGCTGATTTGTTCCGGTATAGGCTGTCGACGAACCCCCGGCGACGATAACGCCGTCATCATAGTACAGCTTGGTTCCGGACAGACCCCATTGGCCCAAAGTCGTTGGAAGAGCACTTGCCGGCAGGCGCCCGCTGCCATCCAGAAGCAGAACTTCCCCGGCAGCAGTTCCAGCGGCTTTGGTGGAGGCTGTGCCCAAGCCTGTGACTTGCGTGTTGGCGATAGAGATATTCTGACATTCAAACTTATCCGTGATGGAACTCCAGTTCAAAGTCTGCGCGGCCGTACAGCCCGCAGCATTGAAGGCGCTTCCACCAGTCAGATTTTGCAATTCACTCAGCTTTACAAAGCCCGGTGTCCATTTGCTGGTGCCGTTGTCCCATTTCAAATAGGCATTGGCGGAAGGCGCATTTGTGGCAACCTCATACCCCTGAAGTTTTGCGACCGTCGGATTTGGATAAGTGCTGGAAAGATCACCCCCGGCGGTGCCAGTGGGTGCGGATCCGGTTGCCGCAATAGAAATACTGCCTGCACCATTGGTGATGGAAATGCCTGCGCCTGCGGTCAGGGTGGCCTTGGTCAGTGTGTTTCCGGTCGAGTTGCCAATCAATAATTCACCATTCACGAAGCTGGTCTGGCCCGTGCCGCCCTTGTTCACCGCAATGGTCGGAAGATCACTGGCCGTGATGGTAATGCCATAGCCAGACACTGTTGTTGGTTTGCCTGTCGTGATTTTGCTCCAGTCCAGAGCGGGGATATCGCTAGCCGAAATCGGGCCGTTCACTTCAGTTGCGGGCGCCCATTTTGCGCCGTCGTACTTCAGAACCTGACCCGATGTTGGTGCTGTAGCATCGACATTCACGCCTTTGATTTTATCAACTGTCACAGCGCCGATGGAACCACTGATGTCGCCGGCCACAGACACGTTGATTGCCTGACACAGGAATTTACCGCCGACAGAGCTCCAATAGGCAGTTTCGTAAGCCGCACAGTTGGCACTGCCGACGGCGGTATTAAACGTCGCTGTTGGCAGCAGTCCGCTCAAAGAGCTGTTCAGGTTGGTGATGTCACCGATCGTGATCGAGGACTTTGTCCATTCTGTGCCGGAAAACTTCATGAAGTCGCCAGCGGTGGGGGTCGCTGTTGAAACGGCAACACCCTGAAGTTTTGTCACGGAAGGATTTGGATAGGTGCCGCCGAGATCGCCGCTGGCTGCTCCGGACGGGGCGCGGGCGTCAGAAAAACGCGCGTCGTTACCCGCGGCCACCGTGTTGGCGGTCGTACCAACATTCACGGTCAATACGGGTGTTGAGTTTCCTGTGGCCACAGTCAGATAGTTGTTGGCGGAAGTGACATCCGTCACGGTGCCTCCCGCAGCGCCTGTCACTGGAGCACAAGAAAAACCAGTGCCATCAAAAGTCAGGAAGTTATTTGCAGGGCAGGCAGTGACGGTGTTCTTTAAAATGAAATCTGTGGATTGATATGAACCCAGTTTTTGTGCTGACAAAGAGTAAGCGGCATAAGGGACCGAGCGGATCTCGTTGTCCGGGGAAATGGTTTTCCATCCGGAGCCGTCATGGAATCTTACGCGCAGACGGCGTTGATCGCTGGAAGCTGGATTGTAAGTGGCACCACCATCGCAGGAAAGGCTGCCGGAGTTTTTAAATGAATCAAGCAGGGTGAAAGTTCCCGCCGTGGGATGATTTTGTGAACCAGTTCCGATCGGCACATCAAACACACCACCAGAATTTGTCAGGTCAATGTGATCAACTTGCTCGCGATAGATTATGCACTGGCCATTGGGACTTGTGATTTCAAATTGAAAACTGACGTTGCTGTATTCCAGCGGTGAACCGTCGTTCTTAAGAATTCTACCTTGATACGTGAGTGAGTTCGGTGCCGCTGCTGCTGCTGCTGAAAAAGAGAGCAGCAGAAAGCCTGTTAAAATACCAACAATCGACGTTCCGTATTTGCGAGTTTCCATGCCTAACTTATCGGCAAGAATTCGTCTTCGTTGGATATCTGTCTGAATTATCTGAATAAATCGTAATGCAGGGAAGGTCTCAGAGTGAGAATCTATCCCCCAGAAGGGAGAGAGCAGCTAGTGAAGCTGCTTCTTTCCTTTGCCACCAAACATCTTCGGACCCTTGTCTTCGGAGTCTTCCTCGCCTTCGTCGGCGGATTCGCCCTCTTTGGAATAGTCTTCATCATCACGAGGAGGCGACAGTTCTTCGCTCTGTTCAGCGCGGCTCAACGCATCTTCGTCTTCTTCTTCGTTGGTGTCGTGAAGCATTTCTTCTTCACTCAAGCCCAGAATTTTGTTGGCTTCAGCTTCCAGATCGGAATTTTCAGTTGAGAACTTCAGATAGACTTTCTTTCCCTGGAACGGAACTTCTTTCCAGGTGTATGGGAAGTCCACTTCGCCTTCGTTTTCCAGGAATTCCATCATCATGCTGGCCGCAGCGTCGACACAGTTGTGAATGCGGGAAACGGCGTCTTGTTGCTCTTGAGAATAGCTCATGGAAACTTCGAAATTGGCTTGAGCCAGGCGGCCTTCTTCCAGGTAACCAACGCGCAGCACAATTTCTTCCTGATAGATGCGGCCTTCAATGATCAGTTGGGCATTGTCCAGATACTGGGCGAAATTTTCTTTAAAAACAGCCTGAATCTGATCTGAGTATTCTTTAGGAAAGGATGTCCATTTTTTTGAACTTTTCAGTCTTGGGATCATGACGAAGGCCTCCATCAGGTTCGGGCTTTTTTTGACATTCTTAAGACGGTCCTCTATAACTCACTTTCCTTAATGACACAAGAGGTAAGAGCTCGTGGACGACATCACCCAAAATCTTGAAAGTGTTGAGAAAAATCCTGATATCGGGATGGGTCGTGGCGTCTATATTTCTACCTACGGTTGTCAAATGAACGTGAACGATACCGAGCGCATGTATGCATTGCTTGAAATGCAGAACTTTGTGCCGGTGGCGGATCCGAAAATGGCGTCGCTGATTATTATCAATTCCTGCAGCGTGCGTGAAAAGCCGGTTCACAAGGTTTATTCTGAAGTCGGCACCTACAAATACATGAAACGCAAAAACCCCGATTTGAAAATCGGCGTGGGTGGCTGCGTGGGTCAGCAGGAAAAAGAAAATCTGATGAAGACCCAGCCGATGATTGACTTCGTTTTCGGCACGGATCAGATCGACAGTTTACCTCAGCTGGTGGCGAAATCTTTTGCGGGTGAACGCAGGCTGGTGAATTCCCGCTTTGAACACCGTTCACCTTATCATATCGAAACTTTGGTGCGTAATCCGGGGGTGGCCACTTACGTGAACATCACCAAGGGTTGCGATAATTTCTGCACCTTCTGTGTGGTTCCGTACACCCGCGGTCGTGAAAAATCACGTCCGGTTCAGCACATTCTGACCGACATCAGACATCTGGTGAAACGTGGAGTGAAAGAAGTCACTTTGCTGGGGCAGAATGTAAACTCTTATCAGGGTGACGAGGGCATCGACTTTGCTGATTTGCTGGCGAAGGTCGCCAAAGAAACAGATGTTGAGCGTATTCGTTACACGACTTCCCATCCCAAGGACTTTAACCAGAAGCTGGTTGATGTGATGTCTGAACATTCCAGCAAGATCATGGAATACATCCATCTGCCGTTCCAGGCGGGCAGCACAAAGGTGCTTGAACGCATGAATCGCAACTATACGCGCGAGGAATATCTGGAGCGCATTGCGATGATTCAAAAGGGGCTGCCGAATGTCTGTTTCTCTACGGACATCATTGTTGGATTCCCAGGTGAAACTGAAGAGGACTTTCAGGACACGCTGAACATGGTGACCGAGGTCGGGTTTGAAACCATTTTTGCGTTCAGCTATTCACCGCGTCCTTTCACCAAAGCGGCGAAGTTTGAAGATCAGCTGCCGGAAGATGTAAAGAACGAGCGCTTGAATCGTCTGTTTGATGTGCATGAGGCCATGGCCTTTGAGCGCGTGAAGCGTTACGAAGGCACAACCATGAAGGTCCTGGTTGAAAATGTGGACCGTGATCACGGAAAAATGCAAGGCAGAAGTACCGGCAACAAGCTGGTCCACTTCCTGGGAACTGCGGATTTGATCGGTAAAACGGTCGATGTGAAAATCACCAAGGCATTCCCGGCAGTGTTCAGAGGAGAAATGATTTAATCATGAAAGACATCCAGAGTTTCAACTCACTTAAAACACAAATCGTGTTTTCAAATGAATCCCGCGAAGAGGAATCTTTTCATCAGAAAGAGCTGGTGCAACTGTTCCCTTATGGCTTGTCGGTGACCACGGACGCGACGCGCCCGTTTTTGCTTTTTAAAGACGAGGCTCATCAATACACACTGCCGGTGGCAGTCAGTGCCATTGATGCAGGCGTGGCGATGTCTCAAAGCAATAAAATGATTCTGGAGTCTTCGCCGCACAAGTTTACGGCGTTGATGCTGGAATCTTTGGGAATCGAAATAAAACAGGCGGTTTTCGTTGAAATTAAAGGCGCTCATCAGTATCTGCGTCTGTACATCAGCGGTCATCCACAGACGAACTCTTTGAAATTGCGTGCAGATGAAGCGATGTCGCTGTGCCTTTATCTGGGTGTGCCTCTATTTGCGACAAAGAGCTTTATCGGACGATCTCGTGTGATGAATGCGGAAGTCGAGGGCGGCGCGCAAAATATCCAAAATTTTGGTCTAATGGACAAAGGCTCTGGATATTTGAACTAGTTTTTGTAACTATGAGGCATGCATCATCTACCTCATTTGATTACGGATCTTGGTTTTATTCTTATGATCGCAGCGCTTTCCACGCTGCTTTTCAAAAAACTCGGTCAGCCTCAAGTATTGGGATATCTGATTGCAGGTTTCCTGGTCAGTCCTCACGTTCCTTTCCTGCCCACAGTGACAGATCAGGCGAATATTCAGGTCTGGTCCGAGATCGGTGTGATCTTCCTGCTTTTCAGTCTGGGGTTGGAATTCAGCTTTAAGAAACTATTCAAGGTCGGTGGATCCGCCAGCTTTACTGCGGTGTTCGAAGTGGTTTTCATGGTGGCCCTGGGTTATCTGGTCGGTCGTCTGCTGGGTTGGAACAACATCGACAGTCTGTTCTTCGGGGGCATTCTTTCCATTTCTTCCACAACCATTATTGTTCGGGCCTTCCAGGAACTGGGCATGAAAGGCAAAAAGTTCGTTGAACTTGTCTTTGGTATTCTGGTGGTCGAGGACATCGTTGCCATCCTGCTTTTGGTGTTGTTGACGGCGATTGCAAGCTCTGACACTTTCTCGACCGCCGAACTGGCGTTCTCGGGGCTTCGGTTGTTGTTCTATATCGCACTTTGGTTTGTGGTCGGGATCTTCCTGATTCCCATTTTCCTGCGCAAGATCCGCAACCTTCTGGAAGACGAAACGCTGCTGCTGGTGTCCATCGGTCTTTGCTTTATGATGGTGATGATTGCAGCGGGTGTGGGGTTCTCTCCAGCCTTGGGCGCATTTGTGATGGGTTCGCTTCTGGCTGAAACTCCGGAAGGTCACAAGATGGAGCACGTCCTGCAGCCGGTGAAAAATCTTTTTGCCGCTATCTTCTTCGTTTCAGTCGGTATGATGATCGACCCAAAGGTTCTGATTGAACGCTGGGATCTGGTGATTCTGGTCACGCTGGTTACGATCGTCGGTAAATTTATCAGCACTTTCCTGGGTGCGATTTTGTCCGGCCAGGGGCGCAAACAGTCCTTCCAGTCCGGCATGAGCCTTGCGCAAATCGGAGAGTTTTCTTTCATCATCGCTGCTTTGGGTGTCAGTCTGAAAGTCACCAGTGACTTCCTGTATCCGCTGGCGATTGCCGTTTCTGCGGTGACCACATTCACCACGCCGTACCTGATCAAGGTCGCGGATCCGTTTTATCGCTGGGTGGAATCCAAGCTGCCAGAAGGTGTGAAGCGCAATCTGGATCAGTATCAGGCTTCCTTCAATCAGGCGGGTGAAAAAAAAGCGGGCGCCCTGATCATGAAAACCTACGGGATGAAGATTCTTTTGAACACCGTGATGGTTGTGGCTATCATGGCTGCGTTTAAAGCTGTGGTGAATGCTGAAATTCAAAAATATCTGCAGGAAAGCCCGTGGGCGAGCGGTATTTCTTTATTTGTCTGTCTGGCACTTTCAGCCCCGTTCTTCTGGGGTATTGTGATGAGTGGTCCTTCCTTGCGCGCTCAGCGTGAGGTGGAAGAATTGCAAAAGCTGCGCGGCCTGCAAGCTGGCTTGTTCGTCGGCCGTCTGGTGCTGGCAGTGGTTTTGCTTGGCGCTTTGATCAGTCAGTTTGCGACCTTGAAGGTGGCTTCCGGTGTGATTGTGGCCGTGGTGGGTGTAGCCGCTTTGGCGGGCCAGTTGTGGGTTCGTCACCTGTATCAGTTCATTGAAAAGAACTTCCAAAAAAATCTGACCGAAAAAGAGCGTAAAGAACTGGTCAGCAGTTCCGTGGCGAAGAACTTCCTGCCATGGGAAACAACGCTTGGAAACTATGACATCTCGTCTGAATGCTCGCTGGTGGGTCGCACTTTGCGGGATCTGTCGTTTAAAGAAAATTACGGTGTGACGGTGGCGGCGGTCTTCCGCGGTGCCAAACGTTACTTTGCTCCGGACGGGGAATTTGTGCTGTGGCCTCACGACAAGCTGATTTGTTTCGGCAGTGAAGAAGAGCTGCAAAGCTTCCACACCTTCCTCGAAGGTGAAAAAGCCGCGCAAGTGCCAGAGCCGGAAGCGACCACCCGACAGGAAGATTACAAGCTTTCTTCGTTTGTGGTGTCGGATGATTCCAAATTCAAAGACAAAACCATTCGTGAAAGCGGCATCCGCGAGTCTTATCACGGCATGGTTGTGGGGATTGAGCGCGGTCCACAAAGAATTTTGGGTCCACGCGCCAGTTTCACGTTACGCGAGCACGACTTGGTCTGGGTTGTATCTGATAAAAAGCAAAGTCAGGTGACAGTTTAGTTCGACTTCTTTACCTCTGTGGCAGTCAAAGTTAGCATAAACATTCGGGGAGGGTGTTTATGCCAACTCTGGGTCTTGTTCTTTCCGGGGGCGGCGCCCGTGGGGCTTATCAGGCCGGTGTGCTTGCGGCAATCGCGCACATCTGTTCTCGCCATCAACTGGATGATCCCTTTCAGGTTTATTCTGGCGTCAGTGCCGGAGCCATCAATGTGGCTTTGCTGGCGGGGAATCCTTCGTCATTTGTTCAAAGCAGTAAAAATCTGGTGAACCTGTGGTCTAAGATCGACAGTGATAATGTGTTCTATGCCGATCTGATGGCGTTGTCGCGGGGTGGACTTCAGTGGATGACTGAATTTTCTTTGGGGGGTGGCAAGAAAGATTCCGGACTGCGCTCGCTTTTATCCACGCATCCTTTGCATAACTATATTCTAAGCAAGTGTCAGTTTGCTGAAATTCAAAGAAAGATCAATGCCGGCATTCTGCGGGCGGTTTCGGTGTCTGCGCTTGATTATGACAGTGTTTCCACGGTCAGTTTCTTTCAGGGAATCCCCGATTTGAAGACCTGGGAGCGGGGCATGCATCGCAGTGAAAAAGTGAATTTATCGGTAGAGCACATCATGGCTTCCTCGGCGATTCCGATGTTGTTTCCTCCGGTGAAGGTGCAGGATCGCTATTACGGTGACGGTTGTATTCGCAATCAGTCCCCCTGTGGTCCGGCGATTTATCTGGGGGCCAGTCGTTTGCTGGCCGTCGGGGTTCGGCGCCGGCAGGATACGTTTTACAGTTATCATCATGCCAGTGGCGGGGAAATGCCCACTGTCGCCCGGGTGGCCAACGTGCTGATGAACGCGGTGATGATGGACGGGCTTGAATCTGATATTCAGCGAATACAGCAGATCAACGAAGGGTTGAAAGGACTTAACAGTGAAGAGCGCCATCGTTCGAACTGGCATGAGCTGGAAACTCTTTGGATTTCGCCATCTGTGGATTTTTCAGAGCTGGCGAAAAAGAAGGGAAGTGAGCTTCCGCGTATCATTCGGTATCTGTTGCGGGGGCCTGGTTCGGTCGATGAATCGGCAGAGCTGCTGAGTTACCTGATGTTTACTCCGTCCTATTGCCGTCAGTTGATTGATATTGGATTTTCAGATGGGATGAAAGAACAGGATAAAATCGCTGATTTTTTCGCACGCGCTCAGGAAGAGGCCGCGGTGGTGAGACCCAGGAAAATTTCTGGAATCAAAGGTTGATTCCTTCAGAGCGAAACTTTAGCCTAGAACAGAGGTGTTCTATGAGCAACGAGTTTGTAAATGCACGCGGCATGTCTCCGGTGATTGGTGAAAAGGTTTTTGTGGCGGATAACGCCCGCATTATCAGCAATGTGGAAATTGGTGATAATTCCTCGATCTGGTACAACGTGGTGATCCGCGGTGACGTGATGCCGATTCGTATTGGCAAAGAGGTTAATGTTCAGGATGGAGCCGTCATTCATGGCACTTACGGAAAATGGGGCACAACGCTGCATGACCGCGTGACCATTGGACATTTGGTGATGCTGCATGGCTGTGAAATCGGTCGCGGTACACTGGTGGGCATGGGGTCGATCATCATGGATGGGTGCAAAGTCGGCGAGCATTGCCTGATTGGTGCTGGTACTTTGATCACGGAAGGCACTGAAATTCCGCCCCGCAGTCTGGTTGTGGGACGTCCCGGAAAAGTCAAACGGGCACTGACGGATGAAGAAGTCGCACTGCTTGAAAAATCCGCTGATAACTATCTTTTGTACAAGACCTGGTACTGATAAATCACCCTTGTTTTGCTTGAACTCAAAGGGATTTCCGCTCAGAATAACAAAAACCTGCCTCTAGGAGCTTTGTTATGGATCGTGAAGTCCCTTACGCACTGACGTTTGACGATATTCTTCTTCTTCCCCAATATTCTGAAATCACTCCCACGGATGTTGTGCCTCGTTCGGTGTTTGCCCGCGGCAAATATCTGAACACGCCGATTATTTCTGCGGCGATGGACACGGTGACTGAAAACCGCATTGCGCGTGTCATGGCACAGTACGGTGGTCTGGGGATCATTCATAAAAATATGGATATCGACAAACAGGCCCTGGAAGTTGAAAAAGTAAAAAAATACGAAAGCGGTATGATCATGGATCCCATCACTTTGGGGCCGGATCACCTGGTGGAAGAAGCGGTCGCACTGATGGAAAAGTATTCCATCAGCGGGGTTCCGGTTACGGTGAATGGCGAGTTGGTGGGGATTTTAACCAATCGCGATCTGCGCTTTGAAGAAAACTTCAATCAGCCGATTCGCAATCTGATGACCAAAGAAAATCTGGTCACGGCGAAAATGGGCACTACTTTAGATGAAGCAAAAAAGATTCTGCAAAAACACCGTATCGAAAAGCTGCCGGTGGTTGACTCCAAGGGCAAATTAAAGGGTCTTATCACGATCAAGGATATTGAAAAGGCCAAGAATTATCCGCAAGCCACCAAAGACGAACACGGTCGTTTGTTCGTGGGTGCTGCGGTGGGTGTCGGGCCTGATTCCCGCGACCGCGTGGAAGCTCTGGTTGCGGCGGATGTCGACGTTCTTTGTGTTGATACGGCTCACGGTCATTCTAAAAATGTGATCGAGATGGTGAAGCACATTTCCCAGAAACATAAAGATGTGATTGTGGTGGCCGGAAACGTGGTCACTGCTGATGGCACGCAAGCCCTGCTGGATGCGGGTGCTGAAGTTGTGAAAGTCGGCGTGGGTCCGGGCAGTATCTGCACCACGCGTGTGGTTGCCGGTGTCGGCATGCCGCAGATTTCTGCGGTGATGGAATGTGCGAAAGTCGCTCGTTCCCGCGGTAAAACAATTATTGCTGACGGCGGTATTAAATTCTCGGGTGACATCACCAAGGCACTGGCTTTGGGTGCGAATTCTGTGATGGTCGGAAACCTGCTGGCAGGTGCTGAAGAATCACCGGGCGAAACC